>NZ_ATXB01000001.1:335000-670000 GCF_000421465.1 Methylohalobius crimeensis 10Ki | reverse complement strand
AATAGAAAACGAATATTACAGCTCGGTTCGGCCCAAACAAATCGCCGAGCGGGGGGAAAAACCCACAATCGCTTTGAAACGAAGAGGCGTCCGGTATGTGGAAGTGCGGGCCCTCGATCTGAATCCCTATGAACCGCTGGGGATCGACCTCGAGCAGATTCATTTTCTGGAAGCCTTCTTATTGTATTGCCTGCTCCAAGACAGCCCTCCCCTAAGCCGCGAGGAAAATCAGACGATCCAGGCCAATCTGCTCGCCACCGCCCAACGCGGCCGGGATCCGGCACTAACTCTCAGCCGAAACGGCGATACCATCGCCCTGCGCCAATGGGCCGAATCCATAAGCAAGGAGATGGAACCTCTATGCCAATTATTGGACGCCTCCTTGCCGACCAATCGCTACCAAACCGCCCTGGCGCAGCAGCAGGCCCGGATCGAGGACGCCAACCTAACCCCTTCGGCGAGAATTTTGTCGGAATTACGTGCCAACGAAGAATCTTTCGCCGCCTTCGCTCTACGTCGCTCCACGCAACACGCCGCTCATTTCCGTGACAGCCCCCTCCAAGGCGAGCGCTTGCTTCAGTTCGAACACCTTTCCCGGCAATCCATGCAGGAACAATACCGCGTGGAAGCCGAGGATCGAATGAATTTCGATGATTTTTTGGAACACTATTTCAGCCAAACTTGTCAAGATACTACATGACTCATTCAGAATTCGATCTAAAGCACTGGCAGCAGGCGCTGTCCGGCAAGGGACCGCGCCCTATCCTGCGCACCGCACTGACCCATTTCGACCATATCGCCCTGGCCTTCAGCGGCGCCGAAGACGTGGCCTTGATCGACATGGCCTGCCGCATACGGGATGACATCTCGGTATTTACCTTGGATACCGGCCGCCTGCACCCGGAAACCTACCGCTTCATAGAGCAGGTAAGAGAGCGCTATCCCATTCGGCTGGATATTTTATCCCCCGACGCGGAGGCCCTTCGGGAACTGGTTCAAAACAAGGGCTTGTTCAGCTTTTATCGCGACGGTCACCAAGAATGCTGTCATATCCGCAAGGTGGCCCCTCTGCAACGGAAACTCGCCACGTTGGATGCGTGGATCAGCGGTCAGCGCCGCGATCAAAACCCCGACACCCGGCAACGTATTCCGGAGGTGGCGTTGGATCCGAGTTTCCAGGGCAAAAGCGGAAGTTTGATCAAATTCAACCCCCTCGCCAATTGGACTTCGGAGCAGGTTTGGGATTATCTCGAAGCATTCGATGTTCCCTTCAACGAACTCCATCGCCGAGGCTTCCGCAGTATCGGCTGCGAACCATGCACCCGCCCCACCCTCCCGCATCAACACGAACGCGAGGGCCGTTGGTGGTGGGAAGAAGGCGCTAAAAAAGAATGCGGTATTCACCGCAAACCGGAATAGCTTTTGTTTTGACTTAAATAAAATAAGCGCTTAATGGCAGGGCAGACCGATCCCTTCGAACAAAGCGTCGATATCGCGCTTGTCCTTGATTTTCATCGCCTGTTCCACCCTGTCTCGAGTCAAATGGGGAGCGAACAGCTCGATAAAGTCATAGATATAGCCGCGTAGGAACTTATCTTTTCGTAAACCGATTTTGGTCACGCTGGGTCCGAATAAATGGCCGGCTTCCAGCGCCACCAGGTCCGAATCGGTCGCGGGATCGTATGCCATCCGGGCAACGATCCCCACCCCCAAGCCCAAACGCACATAGGTTTTGATCACATCGGCGTCCACGGCGGTCAACGCCAAGCGGGGCTGCAACCCCTGCTGGGTAAAGGCTTCGTCCAGCCTGGAACGGCCGGTGAAGCCGAATACATAAGTGATCAGCGGCCATTCGGCCACATCCTGTAAAGTAAGCGGCTCTTTTTCAGTCAAAGGATGGTCTTTTGGAACCAAAATGCAGCGGTTCCATTGATAGCAGGGCAACATGATCAAATTATCGAACAACTCCAAGGCCTCGGTAGCAATGGCGAGATCCACCACCCCTCGAGAAACCAAGTCGGAAATCAGCATGGGCGTGCCCTGGTGCATCGTCAAAGTGACTTTTGGATAGCGCGCCATGAAACGATCGACCACCCGGGGCAATGCATAGCGGGCCTGAGTATGCGTGGTGGCGATGGTGAGAGAACCGGAGCGTTCGTCCCGATATTCCTGGGCAATTTGTTTAATATTCTCGGTTTTATTCAGAATCTCTCCGGCCAACGCCACGATCAACTGGCCCGCCGGCGTAATCTCGGTCAACTGCTTCCCGTTACGCACAAAAATGGGAATACCCAGCTCGTCTTCGAACAAACGGATCTGCTTGCTGATTCCAGGTTGAGAAGTAAACAGGCTCTCCGCTGTCGCAGAGACATTGAGCCCGTGATGAGCGATCTCCCATATATAACGGAGCTGCTGTAGTTTCATATTCTTAATCAGTCTAATAATATAGATACTTATACTTTATAAGTATAAAGCTGTGGCTTCATAATGCAATGACTTACCTAGCCGTATCGGCACGGACGCCATACGGCTTTCAGCTAATGGAAAAGCGTCAACAACACTTGAACCGATTTTGCATGGATATTCTGCATATTCTAACGGGTGCCATCGTGGGGTTTATCATTGGGTTAACCGGCGTGGGGGGCGGTTCTCTCATGACTCCGATCCTGATCCTGGGATTTCAAATCAACCCCGCGGTGGCAGTAGGTACCGATTTGCTTTATGCCGCTCTCGCTAAAGTCAATGGCGTATTTTTCCACCACCGTCAGCGCACGATCGATTGGAAAGTCGTTCTTAGATTAAGCTGCGGAAGTCTGCCCGCCGCATTACTCACGCTCCTCATGCTCGGCAAATTAAAACGACTGGGATACGATTTCGAACATTGGATGACGCTTACCTTGGGCATCATGCTAATATTAACTGCCTTAGTGGTCTTTGCCCGCCAAAAATTGCTGCAATTATTGCAAAAAGGCTTACATCGACAAAACCCATTGATTACTCAGCTTAAACGCCATCGTGGGACGATTACGATCCTGACGGGAGTGGCGTTAGGTTTTTTTGTCACCCTTTCCTCGGTGGGGGCGGGGGCAGTGGGCACCGCTATTCTATTTTTGCTTTACCCCAACACAAGAACCGTCATGATTGTGGGAACCGACCTCGCCCATGCCGTGCCGCTCACAGCGATTGCCGGGATAGGGCATTGGCAGATCGGGAGCGTCGACCTTGAGCTATTAAGCGGACTAATAATGGGAGGATTGCCAGCCATATACTTGGGAAGCCTGGTGGGTAGAAAACTGCCTGACAGAATCCTACGTCCCGTGCTTGCCTTCATCCTCCTTGGGCTGGGACTACACTTTAGCTTGAGAGTGGTATAATTTCACGCCATCTTAACGAATTAAATTTAGGATCGAGATCATGACGTTTGTGATTACCGAAAACTGCATCAACTGTAAATATACCGATTGCGTCGATGTCTGCCCTGTCGATTGCTTCCACGAAGGCCCGAACATGCTCGTGATCGATCCGGACGAGTGCATCGATTGCACCCTATGCGAACCCGAATGCCCGGTCAATGCGATTTATTCGGAAGACGAAGTGCCGGAAGAACAACAAACGTTTATTCAGTTGAATGCCGAATTGGCCAATCAATGGCCTGTCATTACCGAGGTGAAAAGTCCGCTTCCCGACGCGGAGGAATGGAATGACAAACCGGATAAGCTCACGTTGTTGAAAAAAGAATGGTGATCAAAAAAGCCGGGGTGACCCCGGCTTTTTTGATTGCTTATTTGTAATTCCCTGCGGTTATTCTTGCTCTTGCAGATCCCCGCCAACAGGCCGATCCACCAATTCGACATAAGCCATGGGTGCCGCGTCTCCGGGCCGATGGCCGCATTTCAAGATGCGAATATAGCCCCCGGGGCGCGTTTGATAACGCGGCCCCAACTCGCCGAACAACTTGGTTACGCATTCTTTATCCCGCAATCTGGAAAACGCCAATCGGCGCCGGGCGGTGCTATCCTCCTTGGCCAAGGTAATCAAAGGTTCGGCGACCCTGCGCAATTCCTTGGCTTTCGGCAAAGTAGTCTTAATCAGTTCATGCCGAAACAAGGAAGCAGCCATATTACGAAACATAGAACGCCGGTGACTGCTAGTACGATTTAAATGTTTTCCCGCTTTACGATGACGCATTACCACTACCCCTACAAAATCCTTAAGATGCCTTCACTTTGTCTTCTTTCCTGCTTTCCTCCGGCCGCTTCAGATCTTCCGGCGGCCAGCCTTCCAACCGCATCCCCAAGGACAGACCTTTGGAAGCCAATACATCCTTGATTTCAGTCAAAGACTTTTTACCCAGGTTGGGGGTTTTAAGCAGCTCAACTTCAGTCCGCTGTACCAGATCGCCAATGTAAAAGATATTTTCTGCTTTCAAACAATTGGCTGAACGCACAGTCAATTCAAGATCATCCACCGGACGCAACAAAATCGGCGCGAATTTCGGGCCTTTTTCTTCCGGTTCTTCCCGTTGTTCTTCCTGCAAATCCACAAAGATGGTCAGATGATCGCGTAGGATCTTGGCCGCACGCTTGATGCAATCCTCCGGATCCACCGTACCATTGGTTTCCAGCTCAAGCACCAAGCGATCCAAGTCGGTGCGCTGGTCTACACGGGTGTTCTCGACTCGGTAGGCCACTTTGCGAATCGGACTAAAGGAAGCATCCAAGCGCAATACGCCAATCGACTGATCCTGCTCGGTACGCATTTCCGCAGCCGGCTGATATCCGCGACCCCGCGCCACCCTGAGGGTCATATTCAGTTCGCCCACATCGGTCAGATGAGCGATCACCAAATCCTTGTTGATGACATCCACATCGTGACTGACGCTGATATCACTGGCCAATACCGGTCCGGGACCTTTTTTGGTCAGTTTCAATTCCGCCGACTCACCTTCGTACAGCACGACCGCCAATTGTTTGAGGTTCAGCAGAATGTCGACCACATCCTCCTGTACGCCTTCAATCGACATGTATTCGTGCAAAACCCCCTCGATTCGGACATCGGTGACCGCACAACCTGAAATCGAGGACAGAAGCACCCGACGCAGAGCATTCCCGAGAGTATGCCCGTATCCACGCTCAAGCGGCTCAATCGCAATCTTGGAGCGATGTTGATCCGCTTCCGTTTCAATGCTAACGATACGAGGTTTATGGGAATTTAATAAAACATCAAGCATAATTTTTGAATCAACCGCTTAAGTTACTTGGAATAGAGCTCGACCACCAACTGTTCCTGAATGTCGGAACCCAGATCCGCACGGTCAGGCAGTGATTTGAATGCGCCCGACATGTTTTTTGTATCCACTTCCACCCATTCGGGAAAACCGTATTGTTCGGCAACGGTCAAAGCATCTTGCACGCGCTGCTGCTTTTTGGCTTTTTCCCGGACGGAAACCACGTCCCCGGGTTTCACCTGATAGGACGGGATATTCACCACCGCGTCATTGACCAGGATTCCTTTATGCCCCACCAATTGGCGCGCCTCGACACGGGTGGAAGCAAAGCCCATCCGATAAACCACGTTATCCAGACGGCCTTCCAGCAAAAACAATAGATTCTCGCCAGTGGAGCCCTTCTGCCGCGCGGCTTTCTTGTAATAATTCCGGAATTGGCGTTCAAGCACTTGATAGATACGCTTGATTTTTTGCTTTTCCCGGAGCTGCATCGCATAGTTGGACAAACGCGCTCTGCGCCGTTGACCGTGCTGACCGGGGGGCTGATCCAGTTTGCACTTGCCTTCCAGCGATTTTCCGCGGCTCTTCAGAAACAGATCGGTGCCTTCCCGGCGTGCCAATTTGCATCGTGGACCTGTATATCTTGCCATCGGTTTTCCTCCTTACACGCGGCGTTTTTTAGGCGGACGGCATCCGTTATGGGGGATCGGGGTGACGTCGGAAAGCTGCACGACCCGAAACCCCAGATTGTGCAGTGCACGTACCGCCGATTCGCGGCCCGGACCCGGCCCCTTCACCTGGACATCCAAATTCCGCATGCCGTATTCCTTCACCACGTTGCCGGCCCGCTCCGCCGCCACCTGCGCGGCAAAAGGGGTGCTCTTGCGGGAACCTCGAAATCCGCTGCCTCCCGCGGAAGCCCAGGCCAATGCATTTCCTTTGCGGTCGGTGATGGTGATAATCGTGTTGTTAAAGGATGCGTGGATATGCGCAATCCCGTCGGAAATTTCCTTGCGAATCTTCTTTCGACTACGACTCGGGGCCGCCATTAACAATTACCTCTAGTAAACTCGTTGGATAAATGAATTATTTGCGCACGGGCCGCCGCGGACCCTTACGAGTCCTCGCATTGGTGCGGGTTCTCTGGCCTCTTACCGGCAACCCACGCCGATGGCGAAAGCCGCGGTAACAACCGAGATCCATCAAACGTTTAATATTCATGGAGACTTCGCGTCGCAAATCCCCTTCAACAATGTATTTGCCCACCTCGGACCGGATCCGATCGACTTGTTCTTCCGTCAAATCCTTTACCTTGGTGGCCGGGTCGATTTGGACCGTCTCGCAAATTTCTTTTGCCCGAGAACGGCCGATACCATAAATGGACGTGAACGAAATGACGACATGCTTATGAACCGGGATATTGACTCCAGCGATACGCGCCATGCACTTAGTCTCCTACTGCCGATATTCTCTAACCAATTAACCTTGGCGTTGCTTGTGCCGGGGTTCTTTACATATAACCCGAACGACGCCGTTGCGACGAATCACTTTACAGTGACGACAAATTTTTTTCACAGAAGCTTGAACTTTCATCTTGCGCTCCTAAATTCTTTTAGCGGGTGAATCCGGTGGAAGGGGCCCCTTTGCCCTTCAGGTTCGCTTTGCGCATCAGGCTTTCATACTGCCCCGACATCAGGTGGGTTTGCAGTTGCGCCATAAAGTCCATGACCACCACCACGATAATCAAAAGCGAAGTCCCACCAAAATAAAAAGGGACATTCCAATACAAAATCAAAAAATTGGGCAGCAAACATACCAAGGTGATGTAAATCGCACCAATCATGGTCAATCGGGTCATGACCGAATCGATGTAGCGTGCGGTATGGATGCCCGGTCTGATTCCGGGAACAAAGGCACCGGATTTTTTCAGATTCTCGGCCGTTTCCTTCGAATTAAAAACCACCGCAGTATAGAAAAAACAGAAAAATATGATCGCCGCCGAATAGCAAAGAATATACAACGGTTGTCCCGGCGACAACGCCGTGGCCACGTCCTGAAGCCACCCCATGCCCTTCGCGTTGGCGAACCAACTGGCCACCGTGGCGGGAAACAGAATGATGCTCGATGCGAAAATCGGTGGAATCACCCCGGCCATATTGAGCTTAAGCGGCAAAAAGCTCCGCTGCCCACCGTACACCTGACGGCCCACCTGTCGCTTGGCGTAGTGAATGGGAATCCGCCGTTGGCCTTTTTCCACAAACACCACGAAGGCGGTCACCGCCAATGCCAGGGCAAATAAAATCACGACCGTGAGGGGCGTCATTTCACCCGTTCTGGCCAGCTCCAAGGTGCCGCCCACCGCCGACGGCAATCCGGCCACGATCCCTGCAAAGATAATCATGGAGATGCCGTTGCCGATGCCCCGCTCGGTGACTTGTTCACCCAGCCACATCAGAAATACCGTACCGGTCACCAAGGTGACCGCCGTAATAAATACAAACTGAGGGCCCGGATTGATCACTACGGGCAAACCGCCCGCAGTTTGGTTTTGCAGCGCGATGGCAACCCCGACGGATTGAAAGGTTGCCAGGAATACCGTGGCATAACGGGTATATTGGGTGATCTTGCGCCGGCCCGATTCGCCTTCCTTCTTCAGCTGTTCCAACTTAGGGACCACCACGGTCATCAGCTGAATAATGATCGACGCCGAGATATACGGCATAATCCCTAAAGCGAAGATACTCAAGCGCTTCAAGGCACCGCCGGAGAACATGTTAAACATGTCCAGAATCGAACCGCCTTGCTGCTCGAACATCATCGCCAGTGCTTTAGGATCAATCCCCGGCACCGGAATGTGCGCCCCGAGACGATAAACCACCAAGGCGCCCAATAAGAAGAGCAGCCGCTGGCGGAGTTCCGTCAACTGGCCGAATCGTCCCAGCATCGCCGAACTTGGAGTACTCACGAATCCTCCACTTTGCCACCTGCCGCCTCAATCGCTTGGCGGGCGCCCTTCGTCACCGCCAGGCCTTTTACTGTCAACGGCCGATCCACTTTCCCCGAAGCAATCACTTTTACATTTTTGACGATGGAAGTGATTATGTTCGCTTTACGCAGGGCTTCCAGATCCACCACGTCACCGGGCAGTTTGTTCAGCTCGTGAAGGCGCACTTCATCCGTAAGCCGTTGAGAGCGTGAACGAAAACCAACTTTCGGCAAGCGGCGATGCAAAGGCATTTGGCCGCCTTCGAAGCCCACTTTATGATAGCCACCGGAACGAGCTTTTTGCCCCTTGTGACCGCGCCCGCAAGTTTTACCCAAAGTGCAGCCAATTCCTCGGCCTACCCGCTTGCGTGATTTCTTGCTTCCCGGCGCAGGTTTGAGCGTATTCAGATACATTAGCCAACTTCCTCAACGTTCAACATATAGGCCACTTTATTGATCATGCCTCGGATCTCGGGAGTATCTTCCCGTTCGACGGTCTGGTGGATGCGCTTGAGCCCCAATCCACGCAGACAATCCCGATGCGATTTCAAACGACCTATTTTACTGCGTAACAAGGTAATTTTTAGCTTTTTTTCCGCCATTGTCTCAGCCCAGGATTTCTTTAACGGTTTTTCCACGCTTGGCGGCCACATATTGGGGGTCCTGCATTTCCGCAAGACACTTGATCGTCGCCCGAACCACATTGATGGAGTTGGTCGTACCGATACACTTGGCCAATACGTTATGCACGCCCACTGCCTCGAAAACAGCCCGCATGGCGCCACCGGCAATAATTCCGGTCCCCTCGGCGGCGGGTTGGATATAAACCTTGGCCGCACCTTCGTTCGCGGTGACCGGATACTGCAACGTATCTCCGCGCAGTTTCACCTGGACCATGTTCTTGCGCGCCTGCTCCATCGATTTTTGAATCGCTACAGGGACCTCCCGGGCTTTGCTCAAACCGTACCCGACTCGCCCATTGCCGTCCCCGACCACCGTCAGCGCGGTGAATCCGAACTGGCGACCACCTTTGACCACTTTGGCCACCCGGCGTACCGCAACCAGTTTTTCCTGTAGCTCGCCGCCCGTCTGCGTCGTTCCGTTTGCCATAACTTATCTCTGCTCCTAAAACCTCAAACCGCCCTCACGAGCAGCCTCCGCCAAAGCCTTGACTCGACCGTGAAACAAAAATCCGGAGCGATCGAAAGCAACTTTCTCGATACCGGCGGATACCGCTTGTTCCGCGATCGCCGCACCCACCGCCTGGGCAGCCTCGACATTCCCGGTATTTTTAACCTTACCCCGAATTTCAGCTTGCACCGTCGCGGCACTCGCCAATACTTTGGCACCATCCGCCGTCGTAATCTGCGCGTAAATATGTTTAGGCGTCCGATGCACCGTCAAACGGTGAACGCCCAAGCGGTGAATACGTCCTCTGGACTTCGCCGCACGCCGCATACGCGATGCTTTCTTATCCATGGGTTATATACCTCTACTATTTCTTCTTCGCTTCTTTCCTGACTACATGTTCGTCAGCATATCGAATCCCTTTGCCCTTGTAAGGCTCGGGGGGTCGATAGGCGCGAATCTCCGCTGCCACCTGCCCCACTTTTTGCTTATCAGCGCCTTTGACGGCGATTTCCGTTTGGCTGGGGGCTTCAAGGGTGATTCCGTCGGGTGCTTCGTAAACCACCGGGTGGGAAAAGCCCACGGTCAAGTTCAATTTCTTGCCTTGCACTTGGGCGCGATAGCCCACGCCTTGCAGTAACAGTTTTCTTTCGAAACCCTGGCTGACCCCGGTCACCATATTGTTGATCAACGCCCGCATGGTGCCGGCCATCGCCACGGCCTGCTGGGCATTCAGGCGTGCTTGCAGCTGGATCACCTGATCTTCGATCTGCACCTCCACCGAATCGTGGACCCGCCATGATAAATTGCCCTTCGCGCCCTTGACCGAGAGATCCTGGCCCTGAAGTTTTACTTCCACCCCTTGGGGAATGGTAATTGGTTTATTTGCTATTCTGGACATAGTGCTCTCAATCCTTGCCCCAGATCAGGAAACGATACAAATCACTTCGCCGCCGATTCCCTGCTTACGCGCAGTCTTATCGGTCATCACGCCTTGCGAGGTGGAAACCACGGCAACGCCTAGTCCACCTTGCACCTTGGGCAGTTCACCCTTACCCCGGTAAATCCTACGTCCAAGCTTGCTGTACCGTTGAATGCTTTCGATCACCGGCTGGCCCTCGAAATATTTCAACTTCACGGTTAAGGTCGCTTTTCCGCCGTCGCGCTCGACGCCAAAATCCTCAATGTATCCTTCATCCGCAAGCACCCGGCAAATCGCCTCTTTCAGCTTCGACGACTGCATTGCCACGGTCGCTTTACCGACCATTTGCGCATTCCGGATGCGCGTCAACATATCCGCGATCGGATCGCTCATACTCATACTTCCGCCCTCTTACCAGCTTGCTTTGGTGACGCCCGGCACATCTCCACGCATCGCCAATTCCCGGAGTTTATTCCGTCCCAGGCCGAACTTGCGGTAAAACCCATGGGGACGACCGGTCAGCACGCAGCGGTTATGCACCCGCACCGGACTGGAATCGCGTGGCAGTTGCTGCAACTTCGTTTGGGCTTCCATTTTGGCCTCAAACGAAGCCTCGGGATCCTTCAGGATTGCTCTCAATTCGGCTCGCTTGGCAGCGTATTTGGCCGCCAATTTCCGACGCCGCTGTTCCCGCGCAACCATGGATTTCTTAGCCATTAAACTCAGCTCCTAAATGGGAAATTAAACATCTCAAGTAGTGCGCGCCCTTCTTCATCGGTTTGCGCACTAGTAGTAATCGTAATATCCATTCCCCGCAGCGCGTCGATCTTATCGTAATCGATTTCCGGGAAAATGATCTGCTCCTTGACCCCCATTGTATAGTTGCCGCGCGCGTCGAAGGACTTCGGACTCAGACCACGAAAATCCCTGATTCGGGGAATCGACACATTGATCAAACGATCTAGAAATTCATACATCCGTTCACGACGCAACGTCACTTTGCAGCCGATCGGCATGCCTTCGCGAATCTTGAAACCCGCGATCGATTTGCGCGCGCGTGTGACCACACCTTTCTGACCGGCAATCAAGGCCAAATCTTGAAGTGCGTTATCGATGATTTTCTTGTCGGTGACCGCAGCGCCCAAGCCCATGTTGAGGGTGATTTTAGTGATCTGCGGCGCCTGCATCACAGACTTGTAGCCGAATCGCTTGACCAGCTCCGGCACGATTCGTTCTTTGTATTCCGTTTCTAATCTCGATTTAGCCATACCACTGCCCTTAGACGTCAATCACTTCGTTGGTGGATTTGAAAAAACGCACCTTGCGGCCATCTTCTAAGAAACGAAAACCAACCCGGTCGGCCTTTTCAGTCTGGGCATTGAAAATGGCCACATTGGAAACGTGAATGGGCATTTCCTTTTCGACAATTCCACCGGTAATCCCACGCGACGGCATTGGCTTCTGATGCTTTTTCGCCACGTTCACGCCTTCCACGACCAGGCGATTATTCTCCAGAACCCGCCGAACCGTTCCGCGTTTACCCTTGTCCTTACCGGCCACTACGATGATTTCGTCGCCTTTCTTGATTTTACGCATTTCCTTGAACCTACCTGCTTACAGTACTTCCGGAGCCAGTGATATGATCTTCATGAACCGCTCAGTCCGGAGTTCACGAGTCACCGGTCCAAAAATACGAGTACCGATGGGCTGCATTTGAGTATTAAGCAACACCGCCGCATTCGTATCGAATCGAATCAGCGAACCGTCGGGGCGACGAACCCCCTTTTTGGTCCGCACCACCACCGCGTGGTAAACATCGCCTTTCTTTACCCGGCCGCGCGGTATTGCGTCTTTCACACTGATCTTAATGATGTCGCCGATATTGGCGTAACGTCGATGCGACCCGCCCAATACTTTAATGCATTGTACTTTCTTGGCACCGCTGTTATCCGCCACTTCGAGCTTTGTCTGCATCTGGATCATGATTGCTCCCCTTCTCCCGCCTCGATATCAGGCTTCATTTCGCTTTTTCCAAAACCTTGACCAGCGTCCATGCCTTACGCTTCGACAATGGGCGGCAAGAAGTAATGGCGACCCGATCGCCTGCCCGGCACTGATTGTCTTCGTCGTGGGCGAGCAATTTAGTGGAGCGCTTGATATATTTTCCGTACAAGGGGTGCTTGACCATGCGCTCCACGTGGACCGTGACGGTCTTGTCCATTCTGTCGCTGACCACTCGGCCGACCAGTGTCCGCAATTTTTCCTGATTCTCGCTCATATCTTTATGCTCTCGCCATTTCGCCCAATATCGTCTTAACCCGCGCCATATCGCGGCGGACTGTCTTCAATTGATCCGGCTGGCTCAAAGCACCGGTGCCCTTCTGCATGGTCAGATTGAAATATTCTTTATGCAGATCCGTTAACAGACCTTGCAGCTCCTCTTGATTCTTTTCTCGCAACTCGCTCGCCTTCATCACATCACCGTCCGCACAGAAAATATGGTTTTCACCGGCAATTTGGCCGACGCCAACCGGAACGCCTCCCGGGCAACGTCTTCGGGAATACCCTCGATTTCATACAGCATCATCCCGGGCTTCACCTCGGCCACCCAGTACTCCACGCTGCCTTTACCTTTCCCCATTCGGACTTCCAAGGGTTTTTTGCTGATCGGCTTATCCGGAAATACCCGAATCCACAGCTTTCCGCCCCGGCGCACATGTCGGGTAATCGCCCGCCGTGCCGCCTCGATTTGACGCGAGGTAATGCGGCCCCGGCCAGTCGCTTTGAGACCGTATTCGCCGAAGCTCACCTTGTTGCCGCGTAGCGCCAGACCCGTGTTCCGGCCTTTCTGCTGTTTCCGATATTTGGTTCGTTTAGGCTGAAGCATG
The DNA here is from genome assembly GCF_000421465.1 of Methylohalobius crimeensis 10Ki. NCBI lineage: Bacteria > Pseudomonadati > Pseudomonadota > Gammaproteobacteria > Methylococcales > Methylothermaceae > Methylohalobius > Methylohalobius crimeensis. Next base: position 656,850 of record NZ_ATXB01000001.1, on the reverse strand, counting down.
CCGCACTCCTTAAACTATTTTCCTTCGGACCGAGCGGTCTGCTCGAACACTTCGCCCTTGAAGATCCAAACCTTGACGCCGATCACCCCGTAGGTGGTTTGCGCCTCGGCGAAGCCGTAATCGATATCCGCCCGCAAAGTATGCAAGGGCACTCGTCCTTCTCGGTACCATTCGCTTCGGGCGATTTCCGCCCCATTCAACCGGCCGCCCACGTTGATTTTGATGCCTTCGGCTCCCAGGCGCATGGTATTTTGCACGGCGCGTTTCATCGCCCGACGGAACATAATCCGTTTCTCCAATTGCTGCGCTACGCCTTCAGCCACCAATTGCGCATCGAGCTCCGGCTTGCGAATCTCTTCCACATTGATCTGGAGAGGAATCCGCAATTTGGAAGCGACTTCCCGACGCAATTGATCGATATCCGCTCCTTTCTTGCCGATGACCAGACCGGGCCGGGCAGTGTGAATGGTGATCTGGGCGTTATTCGCGGCGCGGTTGATTTGGATACGGCTTACCGATGCGTGAGCCAGCCGTTGTTTGATGAAACCACGCACTTCCAGATCCTGGTGCAGAAGCACGGGATAGTTCTTGGAATTGGCGTACCAGCGCGAATTCCAATCCTTGATATTTCCCAGCCGTATCCCAATTGGATGAACTTTATGTCCCATAATTACTCGCTTTCAGCTACTTTGACGGTGATATGACAGGTACGTTTCAGAATCTGGCTGGCGCGCCCTTTCGCCCGCGCCTTAAAACGCTTCATGGTCGGCCCTTCGTCCACTTGAATCGTGGAAACTTTCAGCTCGTCCACATCCAGGCCTTCGTTGTGCTCGGCGTTGGCGATAGCCGATTCCAGTACCTTTCTGACCAATGCCGCCGCCTTCTTGTTGCTGAACCGCAAGGCATCCAATGCCTGATCCACCGACAGTCCGCGGATCTGATCGGCCGTTAAACGACATTTCTGGGCAGAAACCCGCGCGTAACGCAATTTTGCTGCTACTTCCATTGCGACATCACCCTTTATCTTGATTTCTTGTCTGCCGCATGACCGCGATAGCTGCGGGTCGGAGCAAACTCTCCCAATTTATGCCCTACCATGTTTTCGGAAATCAATACCGGAACATGTTGGCGACCATTATGGACGGCGATCGTCAGACCGATCATTTCGGGCATGATCATGGAACGCCGAGACCAAGTTTTAATCGGTTTCTTACTTTTGCTTTCGATCGATTGCTCGACCTTTTTCATCAGATGATGATCGATGAACGGACCTTTCTTTACCGAACGTGGCACTGGCTTATCCTCTCAACGTAAACTTACTTCTTCGTCTTCCGCCGCCGTACAATCATCGCGTCGGTGCGTTTGTTGCGACGAGTCTTGGCACCCTTGGTCGGCTGCCCCCAAGGGGAAGTGGGGTGCTTGCCTTTATTCCGACCTTCACCGCCGCCGTGGGGATGGTCCACCGGGTTCATGGCCACACCGCGCACGGTGGGACGCCGGCCACGCCAGCGGCTTGCTCCCGCTTTCCCCAAAGCAATCAGGCTGTGCTCTGAATTGCCGACTTCGCCGATCACCGCCCGGCAGTCGATGTGAACTTTGCGCATTTCACCGGAACGTAGCCGTAAAGTGGCGTACACCCCTTCCTTTGCCAGCAGCTGAACCGACGCACCGGCGCTGCGCGCCAACTGGGCACCTTTCCCCGGCTTCATTTCAACGCAATGAATGTGGGTACCCACCGGAACATTGCGCAGCGGCATCGAGTTGCCCGCCTTGACCGGGGTTTCCCGATCGGAAAGGATCTCGTCGCCGACCTGCAAGCCCTTGGGCGCAACAATGTAGCGCCGTTCGCCGTCGCGATACAAAATGAGTGCCAAATGGGCGGTTCGATTGGGATCGTATTCCAGCCGCTCCACTTTCCCCGGCACCCCGGTTTTATCGCGTTTGAAATCGATGACGCGATAACGCCGTTTATGCCCGCCTCCCTGATGACGGGTGGAGATTCGACCCGCATTGTTGCGACCGCCCGACTTGGACAGCTTTTCCACCAGGGGCTCGTACGGATCGCCCTTGTGCAATTCTCCGGTTTTGACGCGGACGGAATAACGACGCCCCGGAGAAGTCGGCTTGCTTTTGACAATTGCCATGATCTGTTCCCTTAACTCAATACTTATCGTCAGACCATCAAGAAATCGAGAGATCGATTTCGTGGCCCGGCTTCAATCGCACGTATGCTTTTTTCCAGTCGGACCGCTTGCCCGCCAGTCGCCCGAATCGCTTGGCCTTGCCCTTCATGTTCAACAACTGAACCGAATCGACTTCCACTTCGAACATCAGCTCAACCGCTTTTCTCACCTGAAGCTTGGTGGCGTCCTTACGTACTTTGAATACAAATCTGTTCTCGTTGTCCGCCAGCCCCGTGCTCTTTTCCGAAATGACGGGCGCCAGCAAGACTTTCATCAATGCCAACTGATTCATCCCAAGCGCTCCTCTAATACCTTCGCCGCAGCCGATGTCACCACCACCTTGTCCGCCGCCACCAAGGACACCGGATCGACCCGGCCGGCTTCGCTTACCTGGATATCCGGAATATTCCTCACTGCCAAGGTGAGCATGGGATCCTTCCGATCCACCAGGATCAGAACACGTTGCCGCTCCGCAAGCAGACCGTAATCCTTCAGCTTCTCTGCAACCAGCTTCGTTTTGGGTTCCGCCGGAATCAAGTCTGCACTCACCTGCAGCCGGCTTTGACGCAGCAATTCCGACACGATGGTCCGCATTCCCGTCCGGTACATTTTTTTATTCAACTTCATGTGGTACTCACGGGGCGATGCGGCAAAGGTGGCTCCACCCCCGCGCCACAACGGACTGCGAATAGTCCCCGCACGAGCCCGACCGGTGCCTTTTTGGCGCCAAGGCTTTTTACCCCCTCCGCTAACGGCGGAACGGTTTTTCTGGGCCTTCGTTCCGGTACGGCCATTATTCAGATAGGTGGTCACCAATTGGTAGACCAGGGCCTCGTTATACTCGTACCCGAACACGTCCCCCGATACCGGTACCGGTTGCGCGGAATCCTTCTCGCTGATGACTGGAATTTCAACACTCATGGCTTTTCCTGCTTACTTCTTTACCGCGGGCCGGACAAAAACATCGGCGCCTTTATGGCCGGGGATTGCGCCTTTAATCAAGAGCAGGCTCCGCTCCTTGTCCACGGACACCACCTGCAGATTCTGCACCGTCCGACGGACATTACCCATGCGTCCGGCCATTTTCTTGCCTTTAAAGACTTTACCCGGGGTTTGGTTTTGACCGATCGAACCCGGCACCCTGTGGGACACGGAGTTCCCGTGGGTCGCATCCTGGCTTCTAAAATTGTGGCGCTTAATGGTTCCGGCAAATCCTTTCCCCAGCGTCAGGCCGGAAACATCCACGTACTGACCTTCCTCGAAGACATCCACGCCGAAGGCGGAACCGACTTCCAACCCTTCCCCTTCGCCGTCTTCCATGCGGAATTCCCAACAGTTGCGCCCCGGTTCGACGCCGACCTTGGCGAAGTGACCGGCTTCCGGCTTGGGGAGACGTGAAGGCTTCCGATTGCCCGTGGTGACCTGTACCGCCCGATAACCGTCGCGCTCCAAGGTCCGCAACTGGGTAACACGATTTTCCTCCACTTGAACCACGGTTACCGGCACGGACTTTCCATCCTCGGTAAACACGCGGGTCATTCCGTATTTGCGCCCGACTAATCCAATCGCCATGGCAAGCTTCCTCAATTCAACTTAATTTGCACGTCGACACCGGCCGCCAAGTCCAGCTTCATCAGCGCATCGACCGTTTTGTCGGTCGGCTCGACGATATCGATCAACCGCTTATGAGTTCTGATTTCGTATTGGTCCCGCGCATCCTTATTGACGTGCGGCGAAATCAGGAGCGTATATCGTTCTTTTCTGGTCGGCAGAGGGATGGGGCCCAACACCTGGGCCCCGGTCCGCTTCGCAGTCTCGACAATCTCATAGGTGGATTGCTCGACCAGGCGATGGTCGAACCCTTTCAACCGAATTCGAATACGTTGTCGCTTATCCATGAGCTTTACTCGATGATTTTGGAGACGACGCCGGCACCGACGGTCCGACCGCCTTCCCGGATCGCAAACCGCAACCCGTCCTCCATCGCAATCGGGGCAATCAGTCTCACCGTGATCTTCACATTGTCTCCGGGCATCACCATTTCAACCCCTTCCGGCAAATCCACCGAGCCGGTCACGTCCGTGGTCCGGAAGTAGAATTGCGGCCGATAGCCGTTGAAAAACGGGGTGTGGCGTCCGCCTTCTTCCTTCGACAACACGTAGACTTCCGCTTCAAAATGGGTGTGCGGGGTGATGCTGGCGGGCTTGGCCAGCACTTGGCCGCGCTCCACTTCGTCACGCTTGGTGCCCCGGAGCAGCACCCCCACGTTGTCCCCGGCCACCCCTTCGTCCAGCAGCTTGCGGAACATTTCCACGCCGGTCACGGTGGTCTTGGTGGTGTCCTTGATCCCCACGATTTCAATTTCGTCGCCCACTCGGACTTTGCCGCGTTCCACGCGACCGGTCACCACGGTGCCACGGCCGGAGATGGAAAACACGTCTTCGATCGGCATCAGGAAGGGCTGGTCCACCGGCCGCTCGGGCTCGGGAATGTATTCGTCCATCGACTCCATCAGCTTGATGATCGACGGCACGCCGATGTCGCTTTGATCCCCTTCCAGGGCTTTCAAGGCGCTGCCGATGGTCACCGGCACGTCGTCGCCGGGAAATTCGTATTGGCTCAAAAGCTCCCGAACTTCCATTTCCACCAGCTCCAGCAGTTCTTCGTCGTCCACCATGTCCGCCTTGTTCAGGTAGACCACGATGCACGGCACGCCCACCTGACGCGCCAGGAGAATGTGTTCCCGCGTCTGCGGCATCGGTCCGTCCGCCGCCGATACCACCAGAATCGCGCCGTCCATCTGCGCCGCCCCGGTGATCATGTTCTTCACGTAGTCCGCGTGACCCGGGCAGTCCACGTGCGCGTAGTGGCGATTCGAGGTCTCGTACTCCACGTGCGCCGTGGCAATCGTGATCCCTCGCTCCCGCTCTTCCGGCGCGTTGTCAATCTGGTCGTATGCCCGAAACTCCGCCCCCTGATAGGTCTCCGCCGACATCTTCGTCAACGCCGCCGTCAACGTCGTCTTACCATGGTCCACATGACCAATCGTCCCCACATTCACATGCGGCTTCGTCCGCTCAAACTTCTGCTTGGCCACTACTTCACCTCACTTAAAATTCTGATTTGCCCAGAGTCTACGCAGATGCTTTCTTGATAATCGCTTCGGCGACGTTCGCCGGGGCTTCCTGATAGTTTTCGAAATGCATGGAGTAAGTCGCCCGCCCCTGGGTCTGCGAACGCAGATCGGTGGCGTATCCGAACATCTCCGCCAAAGGAACCTCACAACGAATCACCTTGCCCGAAGGCGTATCATCCATGCCTTGCACCATACCCCGCCGACGGTTGATGTCGCCCACCACGTCGCCCATGTATTCCTCGGGCGTCACCACCTCGACCTTCATGATCGGTTCCAGCAACACCGGATTGGCTTTTTTGGTGCCGTCCTTGAACGCCATGGAACCGGCGATCTTGAACGCCATTTCATTGGAGTCCACATCATGGTAGGAGCCGTCATACAGGGTGGCTTTGATATCCACCATCGGATATCCCGCCAGCACGCCGCTCTCCATGGCTTCCTGAATGCCTTTGTCCACCGCGGGGATATAATCTTTGGGCACCACGCCGCCGACAATGGAATTGGCGAACTCGTACCCGCCGCCACGCTCTTGGGGCTCGAGGCGCAACCAGACATGACCGTACTGACCGCGGCCGCCGGTCTGACGAACGAATTTGCCTTCCTGCTCGACCGTACTGCGAATAGTTTCCCGATAGGCCACCTGCGGCGCACCCACATTGGCTTCCACCTTGAACTCGCGCTTCATCCGGTCGACGATGATCTCCAGATGCAGCTCACCCATGCCCGAGATGATGGTTTGACCCGATTCCTCGTCGGTATGAACGCGGAAGGAGGGATCCTCTTGCGCCAGCTTTTGCAGCGCTACGCCCATTTTTTCCTGGTCGGCCTTGGTTTTGGGCTCTACCGCCACCGAAATCACCGGCTCGGGGAACTCCATTTTCTCGAGCGTCACCACGCTCTTCTGATCGCACAAGGTATCCCCCGTGGTCACGCTTTTGAGGCCGATGGCGGCGGCGATGTCGCCGGCGCGCACTTCCTTGACCTCTTCCCGGTTCTTGGAGTGCATCTGTACCAGGCGCCCGATCCGCTCGCGCTTCTGCTTGAGCGGATTGAAAACCGTATCCCCGGAATTGACCACACCGGAATAGACTCGGAAAAAGGTCAAGGCGCCGACGAAGGGGTCGGTAGCGATCTTAAAAGCCAGCGCAGAGAAGGGCTCTTCGTCGTCGGCGCGACGAACCACCGTCTCACCCGATTCATCCACCCCTTCCACCGAACGAACTTCCACCGGCGAGGGGAGATATTCAATCACCGCATCCAGCAGCGCCTGCACGCCCTTATTCTTAAAGGCGGTTCCGCACAAGGTCAGGACGATCTCCCCGGCGAGAGTGCGCGCACGCAGACCGCGCTTGACCTCTTCAGTCGAAAGCTCGCCGTTCTCGAGATACTTTTCCATCAATTCTTCGTCGGCCTCGGCGGCCGCCTCGACCATCTTCTCGCGCCATTCCTCACACTGAGCCGCCATTTCTTCGGGAATCTCCTTTTCCTCGAACCGGTTACCCAGGGTTTCTTCGTCCCAATAAACGGCTTTCATTTTGACCAGGTCGACCACGCCCTGGAAATGATCTTCGGACCCGATCGGCAATTGGATGGGAACCGGAAATGCACCCAGCCGCGTGCGAATCTGATCGATCACGCGCAGATAGTCGGCTCCCTGGCGATCCATCTTGTTGACAAAGGCCAGACGCGGCACTTCGTACTTATTCGCTTGCCGCCAAACGGTTTCAGACTGGGGCTCGACCCCGCCCACCGCGCAAAATACGGCGCAGGCGCCATCCAGAACCCGCAGCGAACGCTCGACTTCGATGGTGAAATCCACGTGCCCGGGGGTATCGATGATGTTGATACGATGCTGAGGGAACTGTTGATCCATGCCGTTCCAGAAGCAGGTGGTCGCCGCCGAGGTAATGGTAATGCCGCGCTCCTGCTCCTGTTCCATCCAGTCCATAACCGCCGCGCCGTCGTGCACTTCACCGATTTTATGCGACACTCCGGTATAAAAAAGGATGCGCTCGGTGGTGGTCGTCTTACCGGCATCGATGTGCGCCATGATGCCGATATTGCGATATCTATCGATTGGAGTCTTACGTGCCACAGCTTGAAACCTTTAATTAATTACAAAATTACCAGCGATAATGCGAGAAGGCCTTGTTGGCTTCCGCCATGCGATGCGTATCTTCACGTTTTTTGGCGGCAGCCCCCCGGTTCTCGATCGCCTCCAGCAATTCGCCGGCCAAACGCTGGGGCATGGTTTTCTCGCTGCGCTTGCGCGCCGCGTCGATCAACCAACGCATCCCCAAGGAGCGGCGCCGATCCGGACGCACCTCGACAGGCACCTGATAGGTAGCGCCACCCACCCGACGGGATTTGACCTCCACCAAGGGCTGAATATTCTCGAGCGCCTGCACCAGAACGCCGAGCGAATCCTCGTGACCTTTGCTCTCGACGATATCCAAGGCACCGTAGACAACTCGTTCCGCCAATGACTTCTTGCCGCTAACCATCACCATGTTGATGAATTTGGCCACGGTCTCGCTGCCGAAACGAGGATCCGGCAATACCTGCCGCTTTTCTGCTGACCTTCTTCTCATTGCTGCCTACTTTGTGAAGATTAACTTTTGGGTTTTTTGGCACCGTACTTGGACCGGGACTGCTTGCGGTTATTCACACCCGCGCAATCCAACGAACCCCGAACCACGTGATAACGCACCCCGGGCAAGTCCTTAACCCGTCCGCCCCGAATCAAAACGACCGAGTGCTCCTGAAGATTATGGCCTTCCCCGCCGATATAACTGGTTACTTCGGCGCTATTGGTCAAACGCACACGCGCCACTTTCCGCAACGCGGAGTTGGGCTTCTTGGGCGTCGTCGTATAAACTCGGGTGCAGACTCCGCGTTTTTGCGGGCAACTCTCCAATGCGGGAACATTGCTTTTTTCCCGCTTGCTCACCCGAGGTTTTCTAACCAGCTGATTAATCGTGGCCATACCTTAAATTACTCCCTACAACCTTCGAACGGCACTCAGTGGAATACAATGCACAGAAGCACTATCGCCCTTAAGTTGCTTCACTCAAGCAGATCAAAAACTTAAGCGCGCCGCTAGCTTCTAGCTGAAAGCCGGGTATTGTAGATTGTATAAGGCCGGCTGTCAACTAAGTCAGCCAGCCTTATCAAATTGGCGGCTATACCGCCTCTGACATCAAGGATTCAGGGCTTTTTTCAGGGCCTCTTCCACCTTCTCCGTATCGAGCACCTCGGCTTCCCGGGCTTCCGGCGCTTGAGCCAAGACACGCTTGCGCTTCCGCTCGCGGTGATACGCCAAGCCGGTACCGGCGGGGATCAAGCGTCCCACGATCACGTTTTCTTTCAGACCGTGCAGGTCGTCGCGCAATCCTCGCACCGCGGCATCCGTCAGCACGCGCGTGGTTTCCTGGAAGGAGGCCGCGGAAATAAAGGATTCGGTCGCCAGGGACGCCTTGGTGATCCCCAGCAGCACCGGCTGGAATATGGCCGGCCGCTTATCCGACTTTTCCATCGCTTCGTTGTCTTCCAGTATCCGCGAGCGCTCCACCTGCTCTCCCAGCAGGTATTGGGTATCGCCCGGATCGGTGACCTCCACTTTGCGCAGCATCTGACGAATGATCACCTCGATGTGCTTGTCGTTGATCTTCACCCCTTGCAGGCGATACACATCCTGGATTTCCTTGACCAAGTAGGCGGCAAGCTCTTCGACTCCGCGCAAACGCAGAATGTCATGCGGGGTGAGCTCCCCTTCGGCGATGGTCTCGCCCTGCTCCACCCGCTCCCCTTCGAAAACGGTGATGTGGCGCCACTTGGGAATCAGCGTTTCGTGCGGATTGCCTTCGTCGTCGGTGATGACCAATCGACGCTTGCCCTTGGTTTCCTTGCCGAAGCTTACTGTGCCGGTCGCTTCCGCCAGAATCGCCGGATCCTTGGTCTTGCGCGCTTCGAACAGGTCCGCCACTCGCGGGAGACCGCCGGTGATATCGCGCGTTTTGGAAGACTCCTGGGGAATCCGCGCCAGAATGTCCCCCACTTCCACCCGATCGCCGTCCCGGCTGTTGATGATGGCGCCGCCCGGCAGGAAATATTGGGCCGAAATATCCGTTCCCGGAATATGGACATCGTCTCCGTTTTCATCCACCAATTTGATCATCGGGCGCAAATCGCGACCGGAGGCGGGACGCAGTTTGGGATCGATCACCACTCTCGAAGTCAAGCCGGTAATCTCGTCCGACTGTTCGCGCACGGTAACTCCCTCGATGAAATCCTCCAGTTTGACGATCCCATTCATCTCGGTGAGCACGGGGTGGGTATGGGGATCCCAGGTGGCCACCACATCTCCCATCTTGACTTCGGAGCCGTCGTCCACGTTGAGGATCGCGCCGTAAGGGGTCTTGTAGCGTTCCCGCTCGCGTCCGTACTCGTCGATGACGCTGACCTCGCCGGAGCGCGACACCGCGACCAACTTGCCTTCCTTGTTGCGTACCGTCTTCAGGTTGGTGAGTCGGATGGTACCCGAGGATTTGACCTCCACGCTGCTGATCGCGGCAGATCTCGATGCCGCCCCGCCGATATGGAAGGTCCGCATGGTCAACTGGGTGCCCGGTTCGCCGATGGACTGGGCGGCGATGACGCCCACCGACTCGCCCACGCTGACCAAATGCCCGCGCCCCAGATCCCGGCCATAACATTTGGCGCAGACCCCGTAGCGGGTCTCACAACTGATCACCGAACGCACTTCGATCTGTTCGATGCTGTGCGCTTCCAGTACTTGCACGTAACGCTCGTTCAACAGGGTGCCCGCGGGCACCACCACTTCGTCGCTGCCGGGCTTGGTCACATCCTTGGCCGCCACACGACCCAGCACCCGTTCGGACAGGGGCTCCACCACGTCGCCGCCTTCGATGATCGGCACCAAGGTGATGCCGTGGGTGGTGCCGCAATCGGTCTCGACGATCACCAAATCCTGCCCCACATCCACCAGACGCCGGGTCAGGTAACCGGAGTTGGCGGTCTTGAGCGCGGTATCCGCCAGTCCCTTCCGTGCGCCGTGAGTGGAGATGAAGTACTGAAGTACGTTCAAGCCTTCGCGGAAATTGGCGGTAATCGGAGTTTCGATGATGGAGCCGTCGGGCTTGGCCATCAAACCGCGCATGCCGGCCAGTTGGCGAATCTGGGCCGCCGAGCCGCGGGCGCCCGAGTCGGCCATCATGAATATCGAATTGAACGATTTCTGGGTGACCTTATTGCCTTCCGCATCCGCGACTTCTTCCTGTCCCAGCGCACTCATCATGGCCTTGGCCACCTGCTCGTTGGCATGCGACCAAATATCCACCACTTTGTTGTAGCGTTCGCCGTCGGTCACCAGACCCTGCTCGTATTGACGCTGGATCTCCATGACCTCCTGTTCCGCGGCCTGGATGATTTGCTCCTTCTGGGGCGGGATCACCATATCCTCGACCCCGAAGGACACCCCCGCACGGGTGGCATAGTAAAAGCCCAGGTACATGAGTTGGTCGGCGAATACCACCGTGGCCTTCAAGCCCAGGTTGCGATAACTGATATTGATCACATTGGAAATGGCCTTTTTGGTCATATCGCGATTGATCAAATCAAAGGGCAAGCCTTCCGGAACGATGTCCCAAATCAAGGCGCGGCCGGCGGTAGTCTCTACGATCCGACGCTGCTCGGTCCAACCGCCGTCTTCCTGCTGGATCTTTTCGTCTATGCGCAGTTTAACTTTCGCGTGCAGGCTGACCACTTTGTGGTCCAACGCCCGTCGCACTTCATCCACGTTGGCGAACACCATGCCTTCGCCAAGTACGTTGACCCGTTCGCAACTGATGTAATAAAGCCCGAGCACCACGTCCTGGGTCGGATGAATGATGGGTTCCCCGTTGGCGGGCGAAAGGATGTTATTGGAAGACATCATCAAAGCCCGCGCCTCGATCTGAGCTTCCAGGGAGAGAGGCACATGCACGGCCATCTGGTCGCCGTCGAAGTCCGCGTTGAAGGCGGTGCAGACCAACGGATGCAACTGGATTGCCTTACCCTCGATCAAGACCGGCTCGAACGCCTGAATCCCCAAGCGGTGCAGGGTCGGCGCCCGGTTCAACATAACCGGATGCTCGCGGATCACGTCATCCAAGACGTCCCAGACCTCGGGCTCTTCGCGTTCGACCATTCGCTTGGCCGCTTTGATGGTGGTCGCAACCCCGCGCGCCTGGAGCTTGCCGAAGATGAACGGCTTGAACAGCTCCAAGGCCATTTTTTTGGGCAAACCGCATTGATACAAGCGCAAAGTCGGCCCCACCACGATCACCGAACGACCAGAATAGTCCACCCGCTTGCCTAGAAGGTTCTGGCGGAAGCGGCCCTGTTTGCCTTTGATCATGTCGGCCAGGGACTTGAGCGGCCGTTTATTGGTGCCGGTAATGGCGCGGCCGCGGCGGCCGTTATCCAACAGGGCGTCCACCGCTTCTTGCAACATGCGGCGTTCGTTGCGCACGATGATATCGGGCGCGTTCAGCTCCAACAGTCGGCGCAGGCGATTATTGCGATTGATCACCCGCCGATACAGATCGTTGAGGTCGGAAGTGGCGAAACGCCCCCCGTCCAAAGGCACCAAGGGCCTGAGATCCGGCGGCAGCACCGGCAGCACGTTGAGAACCATCCATTCCGGACGGTTGTTGGAATTGAGAAACGCCTCGATCAGTTTGAGCCGTTTGGACAACTTGCGGATCTTGGTTTCCGAGCTGGTGCTCTCGATCTCCTCGCGCAATTTGGCCACTTCGACCTTGAGGTCCATGGATTTGAGCAGATCTTGCACCGCTTCGGCGCCCATTTTGGCCTCGAAGTCGTCGCCGTGCTGCTCGACCGCTTCCAGATATTCGTCATCGGTGAGAAGCTGACCGCGCTCCAAGGGCGTCATGCCGGGATCGACCACCAGGAACGACTCGAAATACAGCACCCGCTCGATCTCCCGCAAGGTCATGTCGAGCATGAGGGCGATCCGCGACGGCAGGGATTTCAGGAACCAAATATGCGCCACCGGGCTGGCCAGTTCGATATGCCCCATGCGCTCGCGGCGGACTTTGGCCAGGGTCACTTCGACCCCGCATTTTTCGCAGATTACCCCCCGATGCTTGAGGCGCTTGTATTTGCCGCACAAGCATTCGTAGTCGTTGATCGGGCCAAAGATCTTGGCGCAGAACAGCCCGTCACGCTCCGGCTTGAACGTCCGGTAGTTGATGGTTTCCGGTTTCTTGACCTCGCCGTAGGACCAGGAACGGATCATGTCAGGAGAAGCCAGGGCGATACGAATGGCATCGAATTCCTCCACCTGACTCTGCCTTTTCAAAAATTTGATCAGATCTTTCAAAGCTTCAACTCCCGCTTGGATTGTGAACTTGGAACCGTCGGATTTAATCCTGCTCCAGCTCGATGTTGATCGCCAGGGCGCGAATTTCCTTCACCAACACCTTGAACGATTCGGGCATGCCGGCCTCCATTCGGTAATCGCTATCCACGATGTTCTTGTACATCTTGGTCCGGCCGGCCACGTCGTCCGACTTGACCGTCAGCATTTCCTGCAAGGTATACGCCGCACCGTAGGCTTCCAGCGCCCATACTTCCATTTCCCCGAAGCGCTGGCCGCCGAACTGGGCCTTGCCGCCCAGGGGCTGCTGCGTGACCAGGCTGTAAGGGCCGGTGGAGCGGGCGTGCATCTTGTCGTCCACCAGATGGTTGAGCTTGAGGATATACATGTAGCCCACCGTCACCTCACGATCGAAAAGCTCGCCAGTCCGACCGTCGTAGAGCCGGGCCTGACCGCTTTCGGGCAAGTCGGCCAGTTTCAGCATCGCTTTGATTTCGTCCTCGGCCGCACCGTCGAATACCGGCGTCGCCATGGGAACCCCGCCTTTAAGGTGGCGGGCCAGCTCCAGAATCTCCTCATCGGAGAGGGAACCCAGGTCCTCTTTATGGCCGCTTTGATTGTAAACCTGGTCGAGGAATTCTCGCAGTTCTTGAACCCGGGCTTTCGCTTCCAGCATCTTGCCGATTTTGATACCCAAGCCCCGGGCCGCCCAACCCAAATGGGTTTCCAGCACCTGACCGACGTTCATCCGCGAAGGCACCCCCAGGGGACTGAGCACGATATCCACCGGCGTTCCATCATCCAGATGGGGCATGTCCTCTACCGGGACGATTTGGGAGATCACCCCTTTATTGCCGTGGCGTCCGGCCATCTTGTCGCCCGGTTGAATCCGGCGCTTGACCGCCAAATAGACCTTGACCATCTTCAGCACCCCAGGCGGCAAATCGTCCCCCATGGTGATCTTGGCCTTTTTCTCCTCGAAGCGCAGATCCATGTCTTTGCGCTGCTGGGCCAATTGCTCGGCAATCGTCTCGAGCTGGACGTTCACGTCTTCGTCCTGGAGTCGGATGGAAAGCCATTCCTGCGACTTCAATCCGTCCAGATAGGCGTCGTCTACCGAATCGCCGTTTTTCAGCCCGCCGGGCCCCGATTCGGCCGTTTTCCCCAGCAGCAGCTGACGCACCCGCTGATAGGTATCCTGCTCGAGAATCTTGAACTGGTCGTGCAAATCCTTGCGCACCTTCTCCAGCTGGGCCTCTTCGATGGACTTGGCGCGCGCATCCTTTTGCACCCCGTCGCGGGTAAAGACTTGGACATCGATCACCGTTCCCGCCATGCCGGAAGGCACGCGCAGGGAGGTGTCCTTCACGTCCGATGCCTTTTCGCCGAAAATCGCGCGCAACAGTTTTTCCTCCGGTGTCAACTGGGTTTCCCCTTTCGGAGTCACCTTCCCCACCAGAATGTCGCCTTCCTTGACTTCGGCCCCGATGTAGACGATCCCGGATTCATCCAGCTTGGCCAGCGCCGCTTCTCCCACGTTGGGTATGTCGGCGGTGATTTCCTCCGGCCCCAACTTGGTATCCCGGGCGACACAGGTTTTTTCCTCGATATGGATGGTGGTGTAACGATCCTCCTGAACCACCCGCTCGGAAATCAGGATCGAGTCCTCGAAGTTATACCCCTGCCAAGGCATGAAGGCAACCAACAGGTTCTGACCCAGCGCCAATTCCCCCATATCGGTGGACGCCCCGTCGGCCAGAATGTCGCCGCGGGCGACCTGGTCCCCCGGATTGACCAGCGGCTTTTGATTGATGCAGGTGTTCTGATTGGAGCGGGTATATTTAATCAGATTGTAGATATCGACCCCGGGTTCCCCGGCCTCGGTTTCCTCGTCGTTGACCCGCACCACGATTCTGGCCGCGTCCACCGAAACGATCTCCCCGCCCCGACGGGCCACGACCGCGGTCCCCGAGTCCCGCGCCACGATGCGCTCCATTCCGGTTCCCACCAGAGGCTTTTGGGAGCGCAACATGGGCACCGCCTGACGCTGCATGTTGGAGCCCATCAACGCGCGGTTGGCGTCGTCGTGCTCCAAGAAAGGCACCAACGCGGCCGCCACAGATACGATTTGCTTGGACGAGATGTCCATGTACTGAATCATTTCCGGCGAGGCCAAGGTGAACTCGTTCTTATGCCGGCACGAAACCATCTCGTCGATCAAGCGGCCGTCCTGGTCCAGCTTGGCGCCTGCTCGAGCGATCATGTAATTGCTCTCCTCGATGGCCGAGAGGAAATGAATCTCATCGGTCAAGCGACCGTTTTCCACTTTACGATAGGGGGTTTCCAGAAATCCGTAATGGTTGGCCCGGGCATAGACCGCCAAGGAATTGATGAGACCGATATTGGGACCTTCCGGGGTCTCGATCGGACACAGCCGGCCATAGTGGGTGGGATGCACATCGCGCACCTCGAAGCCCGCGCGCTCGCGTGACAGACCGCCCGGACCCAAAGCCGAAACCCGACGCTTGTGCGTCACCTCGGACAGAGGATTGTTCTGGTCCATGAACTGGGACAACTGGCTCGAACCGAAGAATTCCTTGATCGCCGCCACCACCGGTTTGGCGTTGATGACCTCTTGCGGAGTAAAGCCTTCGCTGCTCGCCAAAGTCAGGCGTTCCTTCACCGCGCGCTCCACCCGCACCAGACCGATCCGGAACTGGTTCTCGATCATCTCGCCCACACTTCGGACACGGCGGTTGCCCAAGTGGTCGATATCGTCCACTTGGCCCTTGCCGTTGCGGATACCGATCAGCTCCTTGAGCACGTCGATGATGTCGTCCTTGGTCAGCACGCGAGGACCGGTTTCGTCTTCGCGCCCCAGGCGCAGATTGAGCTTCATCCGGCCCACTTCCGACAGATCGTAGCGTTCTTCGGAGAAGAACAAATTGTGGAACAGCAGTTCCGCCGCTTCCTTGGTGGGCGGCTCGCCCGGACGCATCATCCGGTAAATCTCGACCAGCGCTTCCAATTGGGTGGTGGTATGGTCGATCTTCAAAGTATTGGAGATATAAGGCCCGCGATCCAACTCGTTGACGTACAGGGTCTGAATCTCAGAGATGCCGCAATCGAGCAACTGATCGAGCAGTTCACCGGTAATCTCCGTATTCGCCGCCGCCACCAGTTCACCCGTCTTCTCGTCCACCACGTTGTGGGCGAGTATCCTTCCGTAAACATATTCGCGAGGCACTACCAAGCGGGTTAGATCGGATTTCTGCATTTGCCGGATATGCTTGGGAGTGATCCGACGTCCTTCTTCGACCACCACCGTGCCGTCGTCCAACTTGATGTCGAAGGGCGCGATTTCGCCCCGCAGACGCTGCGGCACCAGGCTCAACACGATTTCGTCCCGACTCAATTGGAACGCATCGGTGTCGAAAAACCTTCGGATCATTTGCTCGTTGTCGTAACCGATCGCACGCAGCAAAATCGTAGCCGGCAGCTTACGCCGCCGATCGATGCGAACATAGACGATGTCCTTGTGATCGAATTCGAAATCCAACCACGATCCCCGGTAGGGAATGACCCGGGCGTTGAACAACAATTTGCCGGAGGAATGGGTCTTGCCTCGGTCATGATCGAAGAACACCCCGGGCGAGCGATGCAGCTGTGAAACCACCACGCGCTCGGTTCCGTTGATCACAAAAGTGCCGTTCTCGGTCATCAAAGGCAGTTCGCCCATGTAGACTTCCTGCTCCTTGATATCCTTGACCACTTTGGCGGAAGCCGGCGAATCCTTGTCGTACAGAACCAGACGCACTTTCACCCGCAACGGCGCCGCAAAAGTCGCGCCCCTGAGCTGACATTCCTTCACATCGAAGGTGGGCTCCCCCAGCCGATAAGTCACGTACTCCAAAATCGCATAACCGTTGTGGCTTTCGATCGGAAACACCGACTGGAAGGCCGCGTGCAATCCTCGATTGGCGCGCTCCTGAGGGCGCTTCTCGGCTTGTAGGAAATGCCTATACGAGTCGATTTGGATGCTTAGCAGATAGGGGACATCGAGAACTCCGGGACGTTTTGCAAAGCTCTTGCGAATGCGCTTTTTCTCGGTGAAAGAATAGGCCATAGCGGTTCCTTAGATCCTGCAAAGTTGAAAGCCTGGTGGATTTTGAACAACCCACCTGCTAAATTAAGTGACAAAAACTTGTGGGATGGATATTTCAGTTGACCAATAGCCCTGCTTAAATTATTCAAGACGCTTGCTTCATATAAGCTGCCTCATATAATCTACAGAATCGGTAATGTTTACGGGTATTCAAGCGGGAAAAGGCCGGCAGCCGTAACTGCCAGCCATTTCTAGAAAAAGCAGTGCGGATCGGCGATTATTTGATTTCGACAGAAGCGCCTGCCTCTTCCAATTGCTTTTTAATCTCTTCAGCTTCTTCCTTGCTCACGGCTTCCTTAACCGCGGCCGGAGCGCTTTCCACCAAGGCCTTGGCTTCCTTGAGACCCAAGGAGGTGATCGCGCGCACCGCTTTAATTGCGCTGACCTTATTGGAGCCGGCACCGGCCAAAATGACGTCGAATTCGGTTTGCTCTTCGACCTCAGCGCCCGCTTCGGCGGCTCCGGCCATCGGCATCGCAGCCACCGCAGCGGCAGCGGACACGCCGAATTTCTCTTCCATGGCGGAAATCAGATCCACCACTTCCATGACGGTCATGTTGGAAACCGCATCCAAGATTTCTTCTGTAGACAAAGCCATTATTCTCTCCAAAAACAATTCAACAGTTGCTAGGATTCAACCCAACGCCAGGCAACATTCGCCCGACGCATTCAGCCGTTGGGTTCTCACGCCGCTTGTTGCTTTTGATCGCGCACCGCGGCGAATGTCCGTACCAATTTCGCGTGGGGTTCTGCCAGAGTCCTGGCCAATTTTTCCACCGGCGCCTTCATCACCGACATCAGCATGCTGATCGCTTGTTCCTTGGTAGGCAGGCTGGCCAGACGTTCCAATTCCTCCGAACCATACAGATTGCCTTCCACGGCGACCAGCTTGGGTTTCAACTGTTCGTGCTCTTTGGAAAAATCCCTGATCACACGGGCAGCCGAACCCGGCTCTTCCAGTGAAAACGCCAGCAGCAAGGGACCGACCAAGCCTTCGCTCATACAGGCGTAATCCGTCCCTTCCAGCGCTCGACGCGCCAGCGTATTTTTCACCACGCGAAGGTACACTTGAGAGTCCCGGGCTCTTTTACGCAGCTCGGTCATATCCGCCACCGTCAGACCACAATATTCCGATGCAATGGCAGAATGGGCTTGAGCGGCGACTTCCGAGACCTCGGCCACGACGGCTTTTTTCTCTTCCAGTCTCAGTGCCACGTATTACCTCCGACGTTCCACCCCCGACATTCGCCAGGGGATCGATGTTCGCATCCGACAAAATCGGATGCCCCGTTAACGGCTCCCCGTACTTTGTATTCCGGTTCACCGTCTGCGCAGGCCATTAAGCGCCGAAGCACACCTGCGGTCTTTGACGATTACCGGACCTTACCGGCAATCCAAAGCTGGTTATAATTGGTTTAAACGGTTCAAATCTTCAAGCTGGATAGATCTACCGGAACACCAGGGCCCATCGTCGTGGACAGGGCGATTTTCTGCATATACACCCCTTTGCTGGAACCCGGTTTAGCTTTCTTCAGATCCGCCAACAAGGCTTCCAAATTTTCACGCAAGGCATTGTCGTCGAAATTCACTTTGCCCAGGGTGCAGTGAATAATCCCGGCTTTATCGGTACGATAGCGCACCTGCCCCGCCTTGGCGTTTTCGACCGCAGAGGCCACATCGGGAGTCACGGTTCCCACCTTGGGGTTGGGCATCAATCCCCGCGGCCCCAATACCGGCCCCAACTGACCGACGACACGCATGGCATCGGGCGTGGCGATCACCACGTCGAAATCCATATTGCCCTGTTTGACCGAATCGGCCAAGTCCTCCAGGCCCACGATATCGGCGCCCGCCTCCTTGGCCGCATCGGCGTTGGCGCCTTGAGCGAAAACGGCCACCCGGACCGTCTTACCCGTCCCGTGAGGCAACACCGTCGCACCTCGGACCACTTGATCGGATTTACGCGGGTCCACGCCCAAATTGACGCTCACATCCACCGATTCGGCAAACTTCACCGTAGAAAGTTCTTTGAGCAACTTCAGCGCCTCTTCGACGCTGTAGGCCTGGGTGGGATCCACTTTTTCGCGGATCATTTTCATCCGCTTGGATAACTTCGCCATTATGCCCCCTCCACATCGATTCCCATGCTGCGCGCCGTGCCCGCAATGGTCCGCACCGCCGCGTCCATATCGGCCGCAGTCAAATCGGGTTGTTTGATCTCGACGATCTCTTCCAATTGTTGCCGGGTCACCTTGCCGATTTTGTCCGTATTCGGCGTGGAACTGCCCTTGCCCGCGTTGATCGCCTTCTTCAACAAATAGGATGCCGGCGGGGTTTTAATGATGAACGTGAAGCTCCGGTCACTATAGACGGTGATAATAACCGGCAGGGGGAGGCCTTTTTCCATGCTTTGGGTCTGAGCGTTAAACGCCTTACAGAACTCCATAATATTCACCCCGTGCTGACCCAAGGCCGGGCCCACCGGAGGACTGGGGTTGGCTTCTCCCGCTTTTACCTGCAATTTGATATAAGCCTGAACTTTCTTTGCCATGTTTCACTCTCCTGTTGGGTACAAACGCTTCGCAGCTCCCCGATATATTCAGTCAGACTTTTTCCACCTGACTAAAATCGAATTCTACCGGCGTCGAACGCCCGAAAATCAGAACCGACACCCGCAGCTTGTTCTTCTCGTAATCCACTTCCTCGACCACGCCGTTGAAGTCCTTGAAGGGACCTTCGATGATTCGCACCACTTCGCCCACTTCGAACAGCACCTTCGGCTTGGGCTTGCTCAGCCCCTCCTCAACCCGCACGAGAATGGCTTCCGCCTCCTTATCGGAAATCGGCGCCGGCTTCTCCGCCGTTCCGCCGATGAATCCCAACACGTTTGGCACACTGCGCACCAAATGCCAGGTTTCATCGTTCATTTCCATCTGCACCAGCACATAGCCGGGAAAGAATTTGCGGTCGGTCTTACGCCGCTGCCCCATCCGAATTTCGATTACTTCTTCGGTAGGCACCAGGATCTTGCCGAAATCCTGTTCCAGCCCGGCCTGTTTGACACGCTCCTCCAGGGAGCGCTTTACCTGATTTTCAAAATTGGAATAGGCATGAACCACATACCAACGCATGGCCATCTATTACCAACCTCCTTGGCCAGTGAGTAAGCGCACCAACCACAAGAACAGGGAATCCAAGAGCCACAGGATCAACCCCACCACAAGCACCATGACCGCCACCATTATGGTGGTGTGGATGGTTTCTTGACGCAGAGGCCAGACCACCTTGTGAACTTCCGCCCGGGAAGACTGAAAAAAAGACAGAAAACCCTGGCCGGGCGCCGTCGTAAAAAACAAGCCCGCGGACACCAAAGCCACGCCAACCATCGCCAGCGTCCGATACAACAGGGAATACTCGATGTAGTAATAAAATCCCGCAATACCGGTTACCAGTAAAGCAACCGTCAAGATCACCTTGATCCAATCGAATGCGGAAAGTGACGACTGGGGAGAATGCGCCTGTGCTGTCATGAAGTGCTTACCTGTTCAGGTAGGAGGGCTATAAACGAAAAATGGCAGGCCAGGAGGGACTCGAACCCCCAACCTGCGGTTTTGGAGACCGCTGCTCTACCAATTGAGCTACTGACCTGTGACTACTTCAACTTTAACGTGTACGGCCGCCGCCGATCGCAACGGCGCCTTACTTGGTACTTTATCAATGGTTACTCGATGATTTTGGAGACGACGCCGGCACCGACGGTCCGACCGCCTTCCCGGATCGCAAACCGCAACCCGTCCTCCATCGCAATCGGGGCAATCAGTCTCACCGTGATCTTCACATTGTCTCCGGGCATCACCATTTCAACCCCTTCCGGCAAATCCACCGAGCCGGTCACGTCCGTGGTCCGGAAGTAGAATTGCGGCCGATAGCCGTTGAAAAACGGGGTGTGGCGTCCGCCTTCTTCCTTCGACAACACGTAGACTTCCGCTTCAAAATGGGTGTGCGGGGTGATGCTGGCGGGCTTGGCCAGCACTTGGCCGCGCTCCACTTCGTCACGCTTGGTGCCCCGGAGCAGCACCCCCACGTTGTCCCCGGCCACCCCTTCGTCCAGCAGCTTGCGGAACATTTCCACGCCGGTCACGGTGGTCTTGGTGGTGTCCTTGATCCCCACGATTTCAATTTCGTCGCCCACTCGGACTTTGCCGCGTTCCACACGACCGGTCACCACGGTGCCACGGCCGGAGATGGAAAACACGTCTTCGATCGGCATCAGGAAGGGCTGGTCCACCGGCCGCTCGGGCTCGGGAATGTATTCGTCCATCGATTCCATCAGCTTGATGATCGACGGCACGCCGATGTCGCTTTGATCCCCTTCCAGGGCTTTCAAGGCGCTGCCGATGGTCACCGGCACGTCGTCGCCGGGAAATTCGTATTGGCTTAAAAGCTCCCGAACTTCCATTTCCACCAGCTCCAACAGTTCTTCGTCGTCCACCATGTCCGCCTTGTTCAGGTAGACCACGATGCACGGCACGCCCACCTGACGCGCCAGGAGAATGTGTTCCCGCGTCTGCGGCATCGGTCCGTCCGCCGCCGATACCACCAGAATCGCGCCGTCCATCTGCGCCGCCCCGGTGATCATGTTCTTGACGTAGTCCGCGTGACCCGGGCAGTCCACGTGCGCGTAGTGGCGATTCGAGGTCTCGTACTCCACGTGCGCCGTGGCAATCGTGATCCCTCGCTCCCGCTCTTCCGGCGCATTGTCAATCTGGTCGTATGCCCGAAACTCCGCCCCCTGATAGGTCTCCGCCGACATCTTCGTCAACGCCGCCGTCAACGTCGTCTTACCATGGTCCACATGACCAATCGTCCCCACATTCACATGCGGCTTCGTCCGCTCAAACTTCTGCTTGGCCATAAGAACAAATCCCCTTCGCTCTGCCGTAATATTATTGGAAAAATGGAGCCCATAACCGGACTTGAACCGGTGACCTCTTCCTTACCAAGGAAGTGCTCTACCGACTGAGCTATATGGGCTATAAAACCGCGTTTCTCACCTAACCCCCAACTGGAGCGGGTGATGGGAATCGAACCCACGTCATCAGCTTGGAAGGCTGAGGTTCTACCATTGAACTACACCCGCGGAAACTTCACTTAATTTGGTGGAGGGGGGAGGATTCGAACCTCCGAAGGCTGAGCCGCCAGATTTACAGTCTGGTCCCTTTGACCACTCGGGAACCCCTCCTATGCAAAGAGTTGGTAATTGTTGACTATTTAATCGCTCGTGTCAACCACCCACCCCATATTTCGCCACCTGAATCACTCTTCCTCAACGCTGTGAAGAAG
The DNA here is from genome assembly GCF_000421465.1 of Methylohalobius crimeensis 10Ki. Taxonomy (NCBI): domain Bacteria; kingdom Pseudomonadati; phylum Pseudomonadota; class Gammaproteobacteria; order Methylococcales; family Methylothermaceae; genus Methylohalobius; species Methylohalobius crimeensis. The sequence continues at coordinate 634,621 of NZ_ATXB01000001.1, read as the reverse complement.
GTTCATGGCCTTCTCCGGCCCTTCCTCCATGAATCTGGGCAAGCAATCGGCCGCGCGCGCCAACCCCGCTCGTATTTCGGCGCCATCATCTTCCCCAGGGCGCCCCAGCACATAATCGACCACCGATCCGTGCGTAGGTCTCCCGATGCCGATCCGCAATCGGTAAAACTGTTTCGATTTCAGGTGCTCGACGATATCCCGCAGACCATTATGGCCACCGTGACCGCCCCCCCATTTCAATCGCACTTTTCCAGGCGCGAAATCCAATTCGTCGTGGGCGACCAAAAGCCGCTCCGGCGAAATTTGATAATACCGGCAATAGGCCGCCACCGGACCGCCACTTCGGTTCATGTATTGCCCCGGCTTGAGCAGGTGCACCACCTCGCCCCGACAATGGAGTTTGGCCGCCCACCCCCCGAAGCGGGGCTGCCAAACAAAACTAACCTCGCAACGGCGAGCCACCTCGTCCAGCAACCAAAACCCGGCATTGTGCCGGGTTTGGAGATAGCGAGAACCGGGATTGCCCAGCCCCGCCAGCAACGACAAACGACTCATTGCCCCGGCACGAACAATCAGTCTTCCTCTTCGCCCTCTTCTCCAGCTTCCGCGGCCTCGGGCGCCGCCGTCGTCGGAGGTTGGATGGTCACCACCGGAACCGCGGCCCCTCCTTCATGGGCCAATTCCACGATATGAACCCCTTTGGCAACCACCAAATCCCCCAGATGCAGGGTTTCGCCGAGATCCAAATTGGTCAAATCGGCTTCGATATATTCAGGCAACAGATGAGGAAGACAGGTCACTTCCACTTCGGTCAGGTTATGCAATACGACACCGCCCTTCTTGACCCCCACGGAAGTCTGTTCTCCCAAGAAATGGAGGGGCACGTGAACTCGCACTTCCTCGTCGGCCTTGATCCGCTGAAAGTCCATATGAATCACCAATTCCTTGCTGGGATGACGATGAACTTCCTTGAGTACCGCCTGCACTCCGCCGCTACCGGGGAGATTGAGGGTGAGAATATGGGAAAACACCGCCTCTTGCTTGAGGTTCCTATCCACTTGGCTTTGAGCCAACGACAGCATGACGGGCGTTTCTCCCGCGCCATACAAAACCGCCGGGATTCTCTTCTCCCGCCGTAGCCGCCGAGCGGCACCCGTGCCTGCTTTGGGTCTTATCTCGGCTTCAAATTCGAAACTTGCTTCCATCTCAACGACTCCAACAAATCAATCCACATACAGGGAACTGACCGATTCCCCGACCGCGATGCGGCGGATGGTTTCGGCCATCATTTCAGCGATGCTCAACTGACGGATCTTGCCGCAGGCCAACGCCTTCGGCTGCAAAGGAATGGTGTTCGTCACCACCAACTCATCCAATGCCGACCGGGAAATATTTTCCACCGCCGGACCCGACAAAACTGGATGGGTGCAATAGGAAACGACCCGAACCGCGCCGTGATCCTTGAGCGCGTTCGCCGCTTGACACAAGGTACCCGCCGTATCCACCAAATCGTCGACCAAAATACACGTCCGCCCGGCCACATCCCCAATCAGATTCATCACCTGCGTCTCATTGGCGCGCGGACGGCGCTTATCGATGATCGCCAAATCCGCATCGCCGAGACGCTTGGCGAGAGCTCGCGCCCGCACCACCCCGCCCACGTCGGGGGAGACAACGATCTGATCGGGGTACTTCCGGCGCCATATATCCCCCAACAGCAGGGGCGATGCATAGACGTTATCCACCGGAATATCGAAAAAACCTTGCACCTGATCGGCATGCAGATCCACGGTCAACACTCGATCGGCACCCGCGGAAGTAATCATCTTCGCCACCAATTTGGCGGTAATCGGCACCCGGGCGGAACGGGGGCGACGATCCTGGCGGGCATAGCCGAAATACGGAATGACCGCCGTCACGGTACCGGCCGACGAGCGCTTCAGCGCGTCTATGATCACCAGCAATTCCATGAGATTTTCGTGGGGCATCTGAGTGGACTGGAGCACGAAAATCTCCCTTCCCCTCACATGCTCCTCGATCTCAACCGCAATCTCGCCGTCGCTAAAGCGATCGACCGAAGCCAACCCCAATCGCATATTGAGGTTCTCCGCAACATCCCGGGCCAGAGGCAAATTGGAATTGCCCGCGAAGATCATGAAACCCGCATCGTTCACGCGGTCACCCTTGGTCTGTCGATCAGGAGAGAAATGAAACTCGGAATCGGAAATGGCTGGGGCGCCAGGATTCGAACCTGGGTATGCGGGGATCAAAACCCCGTGCCTTACCACTTGGCGACGCCCCATTTAAACCTTCACTTAATCGATTCTGCCGCTTGGCTCAACTTGTCCAGCAACGGCGACCTATTCAATCCGCGCGCAAGATACACCTGCCAACGAGACTGCAAGGATTGCAGTGCCGCTTGAGCCTCCTTTTGGCCGGAAAACGCTGCAAACACACATGCCCCGGTACCCGTCAAGCGCGCCTCAGCGTATCTGGAAAGATACTGCAGCGCAGCGGCAACCTCGGGATATAGCCTTGCCACCACCGGCAAGCAATCGTTCGCCCGCTCTCCCGCAATAAAGTCGGTTATTGTTACAGAAGAATTATTTCTTGTCAAATCAGGTGCGGCAAAAATCTTTCCGGTCGCCACCTGACACGCCGGCAAGACGATCACATACCAGGGACGGGGCAACTCCACCGGGGTCAACTGTTCCCCCACGCCTTCGGCCCATGCCGCCATCCCCTTGATAAACACCGGCACGTCGGCGCCCAAACCCACCCCCAGCTCGATCAATTCCTGCTCCGTCAGCCCCAGATCCCACAAGACATTCAGCGCCACCAAAACCGTCGCCGCATCGGAACTGCCTCCCCCCAGGCCACCCCCCATGGGCAGGCGCTTATCCACCGAAATCCGAACCCCCCTCCGGACACCGCACGTCTCTTGAAGCAGGCGAGCCGCGCGCACGGTTAAATCGCTCTCCTGCGGCACGCCTGGCAGAGGATTGACCAAGATCACCTCGGAACCCGGCAGCCATTCAAAGGAAATCCAATCGCACAAATCGATGAATTGAAATACCGTCTGCAGCAAATGGTAACCGTCCTCCCGACGGCCGATAATGCGCAGCATCAAATTCAATTTGGCCGGCGCCGGCCAATCCTTAAGCGTGTCCCGAGTCAACCTCGATCTCCCAACGATCCACAATTAATTTCAAACGCACATCCAAGGGGCCGCTCAACACCAACTTGACCGGCAGCACCCCATCACCGACCGCACGATACTCGAGGTATTCGATCTCCCAGCCTTTCTGCCTCAAACGCCGCAGACGGCCGCCGGCATCATACTCAACTTTAGCCGCCCCGGAAGCGGGCAAGCCGCGCACCCAACAGTGCAAAAGCGGCAGCGGCACCGCCACCCCCAACACCTGTTCCAGGAGCTGCTCCGGCCGACTGGATACCTGAATTCGACCATCCGCTCCTTCAATCCGAATCCAGTTGGGCCATACTTCGATCACCGCTCCGCCCTGACCGAAGGGCCCGGAGACCACCAAGCGATCGTGGCCTTTTCGATAATCCCAGCGCACCCCCCCGTGCCAGCTATCCTCCTCCCCACGCACACCGATGCGACCATGGAGACGCCAATGATCGAGACTGCGCAACCATGCCAGTTCGACCTGATCCGCCACCGGCAAAGGAGGCTGCTGCCAGGCCGAGCAGCCCGCCAAGCCGATCAGAAGCGACAAGCCCAGTCTTGCCCGAAAGCTCACGGCTCCAGGCGGTCCCGAAAACGATCGATCAGGGACTGAATTCGCTCGTCCTCCTCGGGCGCCTGGCGGATGATTGCACGCCACAGACGGCGCGCCTCCGCCTTTTGCCCCAGCGCCCAATAGGCTTCCCCCAGATGAGCGGCGATCTCCGGATCGGGATGTTCCTCGTAGGCGCGCTTCAGATATTCCACTGCTTTGGAATAATCTTCAAGTTTGTACCAAAGCCAGCCGTAACTATCCAGAATCGCAGGATTGTCCGGCGCCAACTGAATCGCCTGCTCCAAATACGCCCGCGCCTGCTGGATTTGGCCGGTGTATTCCAGCAAGGTATAACCCAAGGCATTGAGCAAATTGGGATCGTCGGGACGCTTGGCGATGGCCGCACGAAGGTCGGCGATCGCCGAATCCGCCTGCCCCATCCGCTCGGCTAGCAGCGCCCGGGCATAAAGCAGGTCCGGATGACCGGGGAAATCTCCCAAACCGTGGGTCAAAGTCGTGAACGCGGCTTGATAATTGGCTTGATTGGCCTGAATCTCCGCTTCCAACAAATACAATTGCAGCTTGCGCTCGGGAAAGCGATCGCGCAGCCCGTCCAGTTGCTGCAACGCTTCTTCCGGCCGGCCCAACTGGGTCAGCAAAGCCACCGCATTGACTCGCGCATCGAAAACCAACTCTCCTTCCTCGATTCGGTCGAACCGGGAAAGCGCCTCTTCATAACGGCCTCGGCGGAGCGCGATCCGCCCCAAATAAAAATAGGCCTCGTCGCGCCATTTGGGCTGTTGGGTCAAACGCTTCAAGGAACGTTCGGCCATTTGGTCACGACCTTGTTGAAGATTGACCAAGGCGTGGGCGTACAGGGCATCGGGGTTATCCGGTTCCTGGCGTAGAATTCGATCGAGCGCTTCCAAGGCCTCATCGAACGCACGCTGCTTCAACAACAGTCGCGCGTACAATAAACGGAGCTGAACGTCTTGGGGATGCTTTTCCACCAAATCTTTCAAAATTTGCTGAGCTTTGCTTTCCTCGCCCAAATGGACCAAAAGCTGACTCTGCATCAAGCGCAATTTGGGCCAATCGGGTCGCAGCTCGGCGGCTTTCGAGACTTGTTCCAAAGCCAGTTCGATCTGGCCCTGGCGGAGGGCCAGCATGGCATAGGCGTAAAGGATTTCGGGCGACTGAGGGTAACGTTCGCTGACCGCCGCCACCACATCCAGCGCCAGCTCCTTAGGAATACTCTGATCCACGAAGCGTAGTATTTCCAGCAACACCTCGGGCCGATCGTCCCCGGCCGATTCGAGCAATTGGGAAAAATGCTCGATGGCCGATGCTTTTTTTCCTTCCTGCAAAGCCAACATCAATGCCGCCTTGCGGGCGTCCAAGGAGTGCGGCGCGCGATCCAGCCATAAGGTTACCGCTTTGTCGGCGCTTTCGGCATCCTTAAGATAGAAAGCGATTCGGGCGGCCCTTTCCGCCACCCAAGGATCGGGAATTTTTTCCGCCGCTTTCATATAATTCTCGAGCGCCAAGGCATAATTCTGCTGCTGGCCGGCAATCTCGGCGGTCATCAGCAAATAGAGAACTTCGGCTTTGTCGGTGAGGCCGTTCCCGGGTAATTGGCGCAATTGCTGCGCTCCCGAAGGCCCAAGAGGAACGTCGCGGGCCTGGTGGAATCGGGCACAGCCGGCCACGGTTACTCCCAAAAACCCCAACACAACAAAATTCCGTAACAACAATCTAAGGACAGACAATTTCACTCCTTATTTCAGGTGACCGGCGTTTCGGCTAAACATGCATATTGGTTTAATTATATTTTGTTTTTAAAATTAAGAATAATCGGATACAGGATTTGCATGCCGCATGATTTTACTCGCTCTTGGACTTAACCACACCACCGCCCCCATCGCCATACGCGAACAGCTCGCTTTTCCCGCCGACCGTTTGGGCGAATGGCTGCACGGGCTGCGGACCTTGCCCGGCGTCCGGGAAGCGGCCATCCTCTCCACCTGCAACCGGACCGAGCTGTATTGCGCCACCGAACAGGCCGACCGCCATCTGTTGGTCAACTGGCTGGCGCAGACCCAAAACCTGACCTCCGACGTATTCGAACCGTATCTCTACGTTCACACGGACGCGGAATTCATCCGCCATCTGTTTCGGGTCGCGTGCGGCCTGGATTCCATGGTTCTGGGCGAACCCCAAATCCTGGGCCAGATGAAAACCGCTTATCGCACCGCCCACCAAGCCGGCACCTTGGGCAAGACCTTAAACCGCCTGTTTCAGCACACTTTCAGCGCCGCCAAGAAGGTTCGCACCGACACCGCCATCGGCACCAGCCCCATTTCGGTCGCTTTCGCCGCCGTGCGCCTGGCCCAACAAATCTTCGACGATCTGGGCGAACAAACCGCCCTTCTGATCGGCGCCGGCGAAACCGTCGAATTGACCGCGCAACACTTGCACCAGCAGGGCATCGGGCGCATCATCGTCGCCAACCGGACATTCGACAAGGCCCACACCCTGGCTTCCCAATTCGGCGGCTACGCCATCGCCTTGCGGGAGCTTTCCGCTCATCTGCACGAGGCCGACATCGTGGTCTCGTCCACCGCCAGCCAACTGCCGATTCTGGGCAAAGGCGCGGTCGAGCGGGCGATCAAACAGCGCCGCCACAAACCCATGTTCATGGTGGACCTGGCGGTGCCGCGCGATATCGAACCGGAACTCGACCGCCTGGAAGACGTCTATCTGTTTACCGTGGACGATCTCAAGGGGATTGTCGAGGAAAATCGCCGCGCCCGGCGCGAAGCGGCCTTGCAAGCCGAGGAAATCATCGCCATGGAAGTGGAGCACTTCCTCGCCTGGCTGCGCTCCCAAGGGGCGACCGATACCATTCGCAGCCTACGGTCCCAAGCCGACCAGCTGCGCGAAGAAGCCCTGGCCAGGGCAAGACGCGCCCTGCGCCAAGGCGCTTCTCCGGAAGAAGCCCTGGCGCTTCTCGCCCACACCTTGACCAATAAGCTGCTCCACAATTCCTGCGCCCAACTCAGACAAGCCGGCATCCACGAGCGCCATGATTTGGTCGCCGCCGCCCGGGAACTCTTCAAACTCAATTGACCGCCGTGCAAAATTCCATCCGCATCAAACTGGACAAACTCAGCGACCGCTTCGAAGAAATTACCGCCCTGCTCAGCTTGCCGGAAACCCAATCGGACGCCGATCGATTCCGCGCGCTAAGTCAAGAATACGCCCAATTGGAGCCGATCGTGGCGGCCCATCACGATTATCGCAAAACCGCCGCCGAACTGGAGGAAGCGGAGGCTTTGCTGGAGGAAAAAGACCCCGAGCTCAGAGCCTTGGCCCAGGAAGAAGTGGGCCGAAACCAGAGCCACCTGGACGAACTGGAGCAAACTATCCAAATTCTTTTGCTGCCCAAAGACCCTCACGACAACCGCAATATCTTCCTGGAAATCCGCGCCGGCACCGGCGGTGCGGAAGCCGCATTGTTCGCCGGCGATCTCCTCCGGATGTACACCCGTTTCGCGGAAAAATGCGGCTGGCGGGTGGAAACCTTGGCCGAAAGCCCGGCGGAATACGGCGGCTACAAGGAAGTGATCGCCAAAATCGCCGGGCCCGACGTCTACGCGCGCCTCAAATTCGAGGCCGGCACCCACCGCGTCCAGCGGGTACCGGAAACCGAATCCCAGGGGCGCATCCATACCTCCGCCTGCACCGTGGCGATACTGCCCGAAGCCGAAGAGGTGGACGCGGTGGAGATCAATCCCTCGGAACTTCGGATCGACACCTATCGCTCCTCGGGCGCGGGCGGTCAGCACGTCAACACCACCGACTCGGCGGTGCGCATCACCCACTTGCCCACCGGGATCGTGGTGGAATGTCAGGACGAACGTTCCCAGCACAAAAACAAAGCCCGCGCCATGACCCTCCTCAGAGCCCGCCTCCTGGCCGCCGAACAAAACAAGCGCCAAGCCGAACAGGCATCCTCCAGGCGGCTTCAGGTGGGGTCCGGCGATCGCTCCGAACGCATTCGCACCTACAACTTTCCCCAGGGCCGGGTGACCGATCACCGCATCAATCTTACCTTGTACAAACTGGATGAAATTCTCGCGGGTAACCTGGAGGAACTGGTCACCCCGCTCGTCCAACAGCATCAAACCGACCTGCTGACGGAAATGACCAACGCTTGAAGCGTCCGACCGACCATGACCACCATCTCCGAACTACTCCGCCAAGGCAGCGATCATTTAGGCGCGACTTCCGCATCCCCCCAACTGGACGCGGAACTGCTTCTGGCTCACGCCACGGGAAGCGCGCGCGCGCACCTGCGGGCGTGGCCGGAAAAAACGCCCGATCCTGAGCAGCAAACCTATTTTCGTCAGTTGCTGGAGCGCCGCCGAAACGGCGAGCCGGTGGCTTATATTCTGGGACGGCGGGAGTTTTGGTCGCATGAATTCTTGGTCGGGCCGGGTACACTGGTTCCCCGCCCGGATACCGAACTCTTGCTAGAACAGGCGCTCCTCCTGCTGCCGATGGGCCAATCCGCCACCGTGGCCGATCTCGGTACCGGTTCGGGGGCGATCGCCCTATCCCTGGCCCTGGAACGACCGCAGGTCCAGCTGATCGCCACCGACACCTCACCTGCTGCCCTGGCCTTGGCCCGGATCAACGCCCGCCGCCTCGGCGCATGCAATGTGACCTTCCTGCAAACCGATTGGTTGACCGGTCTGGCGCCGGACAGCTTGGACGGCATCGTCAGCAATCCGCCCTACATTCCCGCCGACGACCCTCACCTGCAGCAGGATATCCGCTTCGAGCCCGCCGCCGCCTTGATCGGCGGCAACGACGGCCTGGACGCCTACCGCCGGCTCATTTCCCAAGCTCGCCGCCGCCTCAGGGCCGGCGGTTTCATCCTGTTGGAACACGGCTACGATCAATCTCGCGAGGTGGCCGATTTGTTGGCCGATGCCGGTTTCTCCCGGATTCGCTGTCATCGCGACCTGCAAGGTCATCCCCGCGTCACCCAAGCCCTATGGAGCCCTTGAATGTCCCCCCAACCCGTTCTTCTTCCACGGTCCCTGGTCAACCAACTGCTTCACCAAGCCCAAAGCCGCCCCGATTTCGAGGTTTGCGGCCTGGTCGGCGCGCACGAGGGTCATCCGACCCATGTGTATCCGGTGACCAATGCCGCCACCGACCCCCGGCGGCATTTCCGAATGGACCCCCAAGGTCAGATCGAGGCCATGAAATCCCTGCGCGAACGAAGCGAAACCCTGTTCGCCATCTATCATTCCCATCCCCACGCCGATGCCTTTCCCTCCGACGAGGATTTGGAATGGGCCGCCTATCCGGAAGCCCTTTATCTGATCATCTCCCTCAACACCAAAGGGGTGCTGGAAATGCGCGGTTTCCGTCTCGTTGACAGCAGGATTGAGGAGGTCTCGCTGGCAATGGAAGAAAGGATGTGAAACCGCCGCTTCGGATCGACGGTTCGATGGGGGAAGGCGGCGGGCAAATCCTTCGTTCCGCCCTGGCCTTGTCCCTTCATCTGCAGCGTCCGATTCATCTGATCAACATCCGCGCCCAGCGCCGTCCTCCCGGCCTGCGCCGTCAGCACCTCACTTGCCTTCTGGCGGCAGCGGAGCTGAGCGGGGCAACCCTCGAGGGGGCCCAAATCGGCTCTCAGGAAATCCACTTCACCCCCGGCCCATTGCGCCCCGGGCGCTATACCTTCGATATCGGCACCGCCGGCAGCACCACCCTTCTGCTCCAGGCAATCCTGCCGCCCTTGCTTTTGGCCTCCGGCCCCAGCCATTTGACCCTGCATGGCGGCACCCACAATCCCCAGGCCCCGCCCTTCGATTTCCTCGGCCAAGTGCTTTTGCCCCAGCTTCAGCGGATGGGGGCCCGAGTGCGGCTGCACCTGCAGCGTCCCGGTTTTTATCCCCGGGGAGGGGGGATTTTGGCGGCGGAAATCGAACCGGTCTCCCGGCTCCATCCCCTGGAACTGACCGAACGGGGAGAAATCCAAGAAATCGCGGCCCAAGCCGTGGTCGCCGGCCTGCCGCGTCATATCGCGGAGAGAGAGTTGAAAGTCCTGGCCGAACGCCTCGATCCGCCGCCGGCCCGATCGGAAATCGTGGAACTCAGTGAATGCGGGATCGGCAATATCGTCACCGCGACCGTGCGTTGCCGCCATGTCACCGAACTGTTTTGCGGTTTCGGCGAGCGCGGCGTGCGGGCGGAGAAAATCGCCGGGGCCTTGGCCGGCGAGGTGCGAAACTACCTGGACGCACAAGTCCCGGTCGGCCCCCATCTCGCCGATCAGCTATTGGTTCCCCTGGCGCTGGCGGGCGGCGGCCGATTCATCACCCTACCCCCGACCCGTCATACCACCACTACGATCCGAGTGATCGAAGCTTTTCTACCCTGGAAATTCTCTCTGGAACAGCAATCCCCCACCCATTGGCAGGTGGGCCTTCCTCACCAATAACGCTCGATGGTAATCTGCCCCGGTTGTTTGCGCCGATTTTCCTCGAACCCCCGGGAGGTCAGCAGCTCGACGGTTTCCTTGACCATGGACGGATTGCCGCAGATCATCACTTGGCTGTCTTCGGGACACAGGGAAAGACCGGCTTCCGATTCCAGCGTCCCGTTCTCGATGGCACTGGTGATCCGGGCGCGAAGGGTGCCCGGCGACGCCTCCCGAGTGACACAGGCCAGGGAAACGAAACGGTCGGGATATTGGCGCCGGAAGGTCTGAAGGGTCTCCCGGTAGGCCAGTTCCACCCGGGTCCGGACCCCGTGGACCAGGACGATCCGCTCGAACCGCTCCCATGGCATAGACGTTTTGAGCATGGAAATAAATGGCCCCAGCGCCGTGCCGGTCGCCAAAAGCCATAAATCGCGTCCCTCCGGCACCTGACTGAGGGTGAAAAGCCCCGCGCCCTTGCGCGCCACCCAAACCTTGTCGCCCGGCGCCAGATCCGCCAGGCGGGGGGTCAAGCGCCCCTCGGGAATCTCGATGAAATAGAAATCCAAAGGCTTCTCGTCCGGCGCGTTGACGAAGGAATAGGGCCGGCCGACGAATTCCCCATCGATCACCAGCCCCAGCCGCCCGAACTGGCCCGCCTCGAAAGGTTCAATCTCCGCCTCCACCCGCAACGAGTAAAGCCGGTCGGCCCAGGTATACAACTCGATTACCCGCCCTTCGCACCACTTGCGCGGATCGACCGTCCCCGTCATGACAGCAACTCCTTCAGATCTCGATAACGTTCTTTCATCTCCCAAGCCTCGGCCACGGCGGGATAAGTGATCCATCCCTGATATGTGTTCACCGCGCGCGCCGCCCCGGGATCGACAACGAAGGATGCCAATCCCTCGGCGGCCAATTTCCGGATGGAGGGCAAGGTCTCGCGCGTCAGGGCCAAGGTGGCGGCGCGGGGATAGGCGCCGGGCATGTTGGCGACGCAGTAGTGAATTACATCGTGACGGACAAATACCGGATCGCCGTGGGTGGTGGGGTGGGACGTCTCCACGCAGCCGCCCTGATCGATGCTTACATCCACGATCACCGAGCCTTGCGGCATGGTCTGCACCATCGCCTCGCTCACCACGTAAGGGGCCCGGGCACCGGGCACCAGCACCGCGCCCACCACCAGATCCGCATCGGCGATCTCCGCCGCGATCGCTTCCGGGGTGGAGAGAAAATAGCGAAAAGTGGGACCGAATTTTTCCTTGAGCTGCTCGCCGCGCTCCCGGCTCAGACCGGCCATCGCCACTTCAGTCTTCATGGCGCACGCCCGCTGGGCGGCGTGCTGGCCCACCACGCCGTCGCCGATGATGACCACCTTGCCGTAGCCGATATCGAGCACATTGGCCAAAAGCGTGCCCCGACCGCCATTGAAGCACGCCAGGTAATACGCCCCCATCAGGGTCGCCATATTGCCCGCCACGCCGCTCATGGGCGCCAAAAGCGGCAAGCCTCCCACCTTATCTCCCAAGGTCTCGTAAGCCACCGCCGTGGTTCGAGTCTCCAGGAGGGTGTGCAAAAGCGCCCGTGGCGTGGCGGCCAGGTGGAAATAGGTGAAAACTATCTGCCCCCGCAGAAAACCGTATTCGGCGGGCTGGGGCTCCTTGACCTTGAGCACCAATTGACCGTCCCACGCCTCGGCGGCACTCCCCAAACGGGCGCCGGCGGAGCGGTAGACTTCGTCGGAAAAGCCGGAACCCTCGCCGGCGCCCCGCTCGACCGTCACCGGATGTCCCGCTTCCACCAGCACTTGGGCGCCCTCCGGCGTCAAGGCCACCCGGTATTCTTCGGTCTTGGTCTCTTTCGGCACCCCGATTCGCATCATTCCAACTCCAATGCCGCCTTGCGAATGGCCGCCTCGTCGTCGCGGACCAGATTCTTGCTCACCGCGCGGGCCACCAACTTCAGGCTCGCCGGCGTCATGTGCTTGCGCAGCATTCCCAAAAACTCGGGGGCGGCCACCAGCACCAATTCCTCGAACCGGCCGGTGGCGCGCATCTTCTCCAGATACTCGGCGATTTCCTTGGCGAATACTTCCGCCTCGTGCTTTTTAGGATCGACCTCGCTTTCCATCAAATGACGCGCCTGCCCCATCCGATCATGGACATGCCCGGCGTTATCGGCGTTGATATCCAACACCCGGGAACGGGCCTTCGGATTGGCCATGCCTTCCCATTCCCGCATCGGCTTGACACGGCTTTCGGCCAGGAAAACACGCGCGCGGCTGCTTTCCGCCGCCACTACCCAAGTTTTCTTCATGTCCTTTCTCCTATCCAGCGTTGTGGTTGCTCCATCCGGGCTTCCATTGTACACAGCCCCTGTTCAGGCCCGAAGCATGTGGCTTCGCGCCCATTCCTGAGCCCCGATCAATACGGTATCCGAATTCAACACCACTTTCACCGAAACCTTTCGCAGCATCTCCTTGAATCGTCCCTTGGCGGCAAATCGAGCCATGAATCCGCCCTCCTGCAGGATCGGCAAACTTTTCGGCGCGATCCCGCCGGTCACATAGACACCACCCAAAGCCAGGCTTTTCAAAGCCAAATTGCCGGCTTCGGCCCCATAAATCCGGGCAAACCAAGCAAGCGCCCGATAACACAGCACATCGCGCCTTTCGACGCCCCAGCGACCGATGACCGCCGCCGGATCCTCTTCCAGCATGGCAGCGGCCACTTGGAGATTTTCGCTGGCGGGGTCCTGAGCGCGCAGAAAATGATAAATGGCCACCAAACCGGAACCGGATAGAATCCGCTCGTAGCTGACGTGTTCGGGGTAGCAGTCGCGCAACCACTCCAGTAAGCGGTCCTCGGACACATCCAAGGGCGCGAAATCGCAATGACCGCCCTCGGTGGCAACCACCAGCGGATCCTTTTCGGGGTGCAAAATCAGCGCTTCCCCCAAGCCGGTACCGGCGGCGATCACCGCCCGGTTGGCCTGGTCACGCCGCCGGGCGGCCGGATTCAATTCGACCAATTGGGTTTCCGGAAGATGAAGAATGCCGAAGGCCGCCGCTTCCAGATCGTTGAGAAGCTGTACCGGCGTCCCCTCCAGCAAATCGGACAGCCTCTTCGCATCCAACCGCCAGGGCAGATTGGTGGTCCGACACACCCCGTCCTCGACGGGTCCGGCCACCCCGAAACAGGCGGCGGCAACCGGCCGGTCGTCGCCCTGCACGAACTCGGACAGAAGATCCTCGAAGCGGTCGTAATCGGCGCTGGCGAACCGCGCTTCCCCCAGCACGCGCAATCCTTCCTCGGAAAAGCATGCCAGCCGCAGCAGGGTCTTAGTGCCGCCCACATCGGCGGCCAGCACGACCGCTTCGCTCATTCTCCCTGCAACGTCGCGATCACGGTGCGGCGCCCACCGCGGTTACGATGCTCGCCCAGATAGATTCCCTGCCAGGTACCCAAACGCAGGCGTCCCTCGCCGATGGGAATGGTCACCGACGGCCCCAATAAAGAAGCCTTGATATGCGCCGGCATATCGTCCGGCCCTTCCAAGGTGTGCTCGTAATAGGGGGCGTTCTCGGGAACGAAATGGGTAAAATGCGCCTCCATATCGGCGCGCACGCTGGGGTCGGCGTTTTCGTTGATGGTCAGGGAGGCGGAGGTATGGCAGATGAAAAATTGCGCCTGACCCACCCGGAAGTCACGCAATTCCGGCAGATGCTCCAACAGTTCCCGGGTAATAAGATGAAACCCCCGGGATTTAGGCGACAAGACGATTTTCTTTTGAATCCACATATGGAACCCCCGGGATCGGGATGGGTAATGGCGGAGAGGGAGGGATTCGAACCCTCGGTACGCTTGCGCGTACACCTGATTTCGAGTCAGACCCGTTCGGCCACTCCGGCACCTCTCCAAATAAATGCGGCGGATTCAGGAATTATGACTCCTTGTGTTTCTTAAAAAATCAGCGTTTTCAAGAAATTATCGCATTCAATATCGCGCCTGCTCGGCCCGAAGCGACCATAGAATACATGATGTGTCGGGATCTTGTCACATTTTGGTTTTGTTGCAAGGGACAGGCAGGCTTGTTCACGCCGCTTGCCGACGTGGCTGTGCGACCTTTACTCGTCTTGGCGCTTGCGACCGGTGAACATGGCTTTCACCAGATTTTCACGGTGGACGAAGCTCGCCAGCAACACCCCACCGATATGCACGATCACCAGGGCCAAAGTAAAGTTGGCGAGAAACTCGTGCAACTCCTCCCAAAAATCTTCGGCTTCTTCCAGCGCTTGTTCATTGGCGAATGGCGAGGACGGAGAAACTTCTCCCGTGAAGCGCGCCAAGGGACCGGTGCCTTCTTCCAGCGCCAGAACCTCCATACCGCTCCAAACCGTTGCGGCAAGCATGACCAACAACACGACCACCATCGCGCCTCCGGCCGGGGTGTGGCCGAGATAGTGCCGACCGCTCCGCAAAGTGAGCAAGTCCCACGTGTAACGAACGACGGCAACCGGCGAGTAGATGAAGTCGCTGAAACGCGCGTGCCGCGGCCCGATCAACCCCCAGAGGACGCGCACAATCACCACCGCGCCCACGGTGTATCCGGCCCAGGTATGGGTCGTCAGAAAATCCTCTTCGGTAAAATACGCGACAAAGAACGCGACCACCAAAACCCAGTGCAGGATGCGCACCAACGGGTCCCAAACATACACCATCCGGTCGGTTTGGCCTGCCATATTCTGACTCCATTTAAGTTCTAAGCAGATCACATCTATCCGGAGATGGCACGCACCGTTTTATGCCTGCCGGATCGAGCACCACTTCAGGATATATCCCTACTCTACAAAGCACCCTCCTGATCCGCAACAAAACCAGACAAGTTCAATGGAATTTGAGAGATGATGTTACCCAATTTCGAAATTTCTCTAGAACGCCTATAATCACTGAACCCCCTGACAACCGGAGAAAATTCATGCATGTCACCTCTGAAGATGCCCAAAAGATCATTCAAGGCGCCCTGAAAAAGGCGGAAGAAACCCAAACCCGGATGTGTATCGCCGTGGTGGATTCCGGCGGCACGCTCAAGGCTTTCTACCGAATGGACGACGCCTGGGTCGGCAGCATCGATATCGCCATTAAAAAAGCCCGCACGTCGGTCTATTTCGGCATGCCGAGCGGCGAAATCGGTCAGCTGTCTCAGCCCGGCAAACCGCTCTACGGCATCGAGCATTCCAATGACGGGCTGATCACCTTTCCCGGAGGCGTGCCGATCGTCGATGACAACGGCTTCATGCTGGGAGCGGTGGGCGTGAGCGGCAGTTCGGTGGAAAATGACGACATCGTGGCCCGCGCCGGCGCCAAAACCATCGGCGTCTGCGATCTTCCCGAACATCCGTGGCGCACCTGATCTTTCTCGAACTGCCATTGCCAAACCCCTTTCCGCTCCTTGCCAAGGGATATAAAACCCTAACCTCGCCTTGCCGGCCCGACGAGCCGGCAAGGTTGCAACCGAACCACTAGGACTTCGCGTGCCTCCCATCATCTCAGTAAGAGGTCTCAGCAAAACTTATGCCTCGGGCTTTCAGGCGCTGAAAGACATCCATCTCGAAATCCGGCGCGGCGAAATCTTCGCCCTGCTCGGTCCCAACGGCGCCGGCAAAACCACACTGATCAGCATCGTTTGCGGAATCGTCAGACCGAGCGGAGGCGCCGTCACGGTCGACGGGCATGACATCGTTGCCGACTTCCGCGCAACGCGGTCGAAAATCGGCCTGGTACCTCAGGAACTGTCCACCGACATGTTCGAAACGGTATGGGCCACGGTGAGCTTCAGCCGCGGTTTGTTCGGCAAGCCCGCCAATCGGCGCCACATAGAAAAAGTCCTGCGCGCGCTGTCCCTGTGGCACAAGAAAGACGCCCAGATTCAAACCCTGTCCGGAGGCATGAAGCGCCGGGTGATGATCGCCAAGGCGTTGTCCCACGAACCGAGCATTCTGTTTCTCGACGAACCCACCGCCGGGGTCGACGTGGAGCTTCGGCGTGAAATGTGGGACATGGTGCGCGATCTGCGCGCCAGCGGCGTCACCATTTTTCTCACCACCCACTACATCGAAGAGGCCGAGGAGATGGCCGATCGCATCGGCGTCATCCACAACGGCGAACTGATCGTGGTGGAAGAGAAAGCGAGGCTGATGGAAAAACTCGGCAAGAAACAGCTCGCCATTTATCTGCAGCACCCGCTCGATCACCTGCCGGAGGAACTGGCAAGGTTCCCGCTGGAGCTCTCTCACGACGGGACCGAGCTGATATTTACCTACGATTCTCGCCATGAACACACCGGCATCGCGGATCTCTTGCGGCGCCTGAACGAGCACGGCGTCGACTTCAAGGATCTCCGGTCCCGTCAAAGTTCGCTCGAGGAAATTTTCGTCAATCTGGTGAGGTCGCGGCCATGAATTGGTACGGCATCAAAGCGATTTATCGATTCGAGATGGCGCGTACCGGCCGCACCCTGATGCAAAGCATCCTTTCGCCGGTCATCTCGACTTCGCTCTACTTCGTCGTATTCGGCTCGGCCATCGGCTCGCGCATGATCGAGATCGACGGCATCAGCTACGGGACCTATATCATTCCCGGACTGATCATGCTGATGCTGCTGAACGAAAGCATTTCCAACGCGTCGTTCGGCATCTATATGCCGAGGTTCATCGGCACGATCTACGAAATCCTGTCCGCGCCCATTTCCGCAGTGGAAATCGTCGCCGGATACGTCGGGGCCGCGGCGACCAAGTCGGTGATCGTCGGCTTGTTAACCCTGGGGACGGCACGCTTGTTCGTGGATTACCACATCGCCCATCCGTTTTTGATGTTCGGCTTTCTGTTGCTTACCGCGTTGTCATTCAGCCTGTTCGGCTTCATCATCGGCATCTGGGCGGACAGTTTCGAAAAGCTGCAGATCATTCCGCTGATGATTCTCACCCCGCTGACTTTTCTGGGCGGGACCTTCTATTCGATTCACATGCTACCCTCACCTTGGCGAACCCTATCCATGTTCAATCCGGTGGTCTATCTGATCAGCGGTTTTCGCTGGAGCTTCTATGAAGTCGCCGATGTGGATATCCTCATTAGCTTGGGCGTGATTCTATCGTTTCTGCTGGTTTGTCTCTTCGCGATTTGGTTAATTTTCAAAACAGGGTATCGGTTGAAAGCTTGAGGAAGAGGAAAAGCTGTCACAGAAATGAGCAAATAATCCCGCAAAAGTTAGTTATCTAATACGGATTCAGATTTTAAACAAAACCCCATCCCACTTCATAAAAATTTTAGATAAAATAAAAACTATAAAGCTAAAAAGAGGAAAGATAGCGCTAATAGCTATGAGATAATAACCAGAAACACCGAGCCGCAAAGAAATACTTAGAAATACAACCGACAAACAGAATAGCTTCATAACGACACTCGGTTTTTCACATAAACATATTGAAATCAATACAAAGGCCAACAAAATAAACCATAATTCGTATTCTGTAAAATATACAATCATTGGGACAAACCCCACACAAACCACAACAACTATAGCTACAGGATCGATGTCTTCAAATCCAAATATTTGCTTATTCTTTCCATCCATCATCACATATAAACGATAAATGTATTTTGAAAAAATAATTATTATTAGGCAAGACATAACATAATATATCATTTAAAACTCCAGACATCTTTCAATTGGCTCCGTGCCAGTTGTAGAATTATATGACAATGCCAGTGTAAGCATCCAAAATATAAAGCTTGCTCTTTTACCAACTTCTACTCCAATCGATGTCAAAATACCCAACCCAGCAGAAAAACCAGCCCAAAAGCACCCAGCCTTCTGTTGCGCTGATACCTCTATTAAAATGTATGTCATTATAACTACAGATAATACGGCACTGAGAATTCCGAGCAACCCTCCACCAAATACCAACAACATAGCTGATGGCAATAAAATACCCATGAAGGAGCCTTGCAGAAACAAATACCCTCCATTTCCTCCACCTGCAATTTTATAAGCCCCATCTCCAGTCACCGGATCGACGATGACATAGCCCGCACCCGACCAACCCGGCACGCTCACCGCATCCGTATGGGTAATTACCTCCTTCCCGTTATTCAAAGCGTTTCGGATTTCGTCCATGGTGTCTAAATGATGATGGATATTAGGCAGTATGGCCGATTGATTGGCCTGGGTGATGTGGTAGATGCGCTGGCCTTGGGCGTTGGCCTTTTGCAGGGCTTTGACGGCGGAAATGGCTTCACCCGGGTTCTGGTCGTTGACGAACATCTGTTCCGGCACGGCATGTTCCAGCGCCGAGCTGAGAATGCCGGTTTGCAGAGTGAACTGTCTTTGCCGCTCGGCATCGCCGTCGTCGGTGGCGCTGATCTTGACCAGGGGGATGTCGAATACCACGCCGCCGGGCTTGAGGTTTCTCGGCGAGCCGAAGAAGTAGTCGACATTGGGCTCGTAGCCGAAGGTGCCGGTGCCGGCCGCGAGGGTCTGGTGGCCTCCCGTTCGCAAGCCCAGGATATGGCTCAGGGCGGTGAGTTGGGCGTAGTAGCCCAGTCCCCCGGCGTGGAACAGGTCGCCCAGGAGCGCCTCCCGGGTCAGGGCGCCGATTTGGGCCTGGTCGGCGCTTTCCAGCACCGCTTTGGTCTGCTCCAGCTTGGTTTTCACCGCTTGCAGCTGGGCCGGGGAGACGCTGCCGGCGTAGGCGTTGACGGCCAAGTAGGAACCTACGATGACTTTGTAGGTACGGGGGCTTTGCAGTTGCCCGCGCCCTGCAAAGCGCGTGGCGGTGACGAAGTCGAGTTCTTCGCCGAGCCTCATGGCGCTGCCGGTTTTCACCACTTGGCCATTGACGGCCAGTTCCGGCACCACGTTGACCAGGTAGGCCGGGATGCTGGTCGGCAGCTGGCTGATGTCGGTGATCTCGCCTTCCGGCAAGAGCGACAGCAGGGCCTGTTCGTCGGCTTCCGTGGCGGGCTTGAACGAAAGGGTGATCTTTTCGTTGTTGACCCGGGCGAAGGGGAGGCTCACCGGGTCGATCAGGTCGCCGAGGATGTCCTTGCCGAAGGCCCAGGTGATCGTCTGCTGAAGCTTCGCCGGCAACTTGTCGTAACGGCTGCCGGCGACGACGATCCGGTTGGGCAGGCCGGAGGGCAGCATCGGGTATTCCTGGATGATGGTTTGGCGTCCGCCGATGACGTCGCCCACCGTGGGGTCGGTGAGGTTCTCCTGGATGTAGGCTTCGAGCTGCTGCTGCGCCTGAGTCTGCGCGTTCTGCAGAATGGTCGGGTCGAAACCCGTGACCCAGCCTTCCGTTTCGTTGACGGTGCCGCTGTCGATGAAGCTTTGCGCCAGCTGCTCGGGGTCGATGCCGCTGATGGCGACGGCATCCAGGCCCTTCTTGAATTCATACTGCTTGTAGCTGGGGTCCAGCGCCACCCAGGCGTCGGCATCCCGGTTTTTGGCGCCGCGCGAGGGCATGTAGTCGATGGCGGCTTCCACCCAGACGTGTTCCAGACGCACCTTGCTGATCTGGCCGCCGCTGATGATGGAAGTGACGGGAATGCCGCCGGAAGAGGCGAATGTGGCGGCGGCGGTGACGTCAGTAAAGCCTCCGGCCCAGTTCTTGAATTCGTCAGCCGGGACATCGATGGTGCCGTGCACGTAGCGGGCAGGAATGCCCGAGGCACGCAGCAGGGCGATGGTGAGCCCGGCGATGTCCATGGCGTTGCCGCGCAGGGCGGAAAGGGTCAGTTCGGCATTTTGGATGCCGCCCCAGGTGGGCTGCCATTGGACGTTGTTTCTGACCCAGTGGTAGATCTTGACCGGATCGTGATTGAGCTCGGCCGCTTTGTCCTTGATGGCCCGGGTCAGGACGATTTCGGGGCTTTCTGCTAAATAGGCCGGGTTGTCGGCTCCGACTAGCTTGTCAAAGCTGAAGTCGCCCAGCGCGGCCAGATTGATAAGCGGGGTATCGATCAGGCCGGCCTGAATAAAGTCGGCTTTTTTTTCCCGAGGCTTGCGGTTGGGCTGCGGCTGCAGACGGGTGTTGGGCAGCTGATTGGGGTCGAATGGCTGCTGACTGCGTTGGTTCCGTTTGGCTTTCAGCCGGCGTTTGGCGTTTTGGATATGGATCAACCGATTGTGGTCGTCGCTGCTGGCTTCGATGCCTTCCAACTCATCGATTAGGCTTTGCAGTTCCCGGCGGTAGTTGTCGATCATGGCCCGATGGCGCTCCAAGACGACCGGCGCCAGTTGGTGGTCGAGGATGTGCCGTTCGATTCGCGCAAAGTCCTTTCTGGCTGCGGAATCGAGTTGCTTGAGCGTATTTCGTAGTTGCTTAATATCACGGCGCTCCGCACTGACACCCTGGTGTCTTAGCAATTTATCTTCCGCGCTTGCCAATTTGCGCTCAATCAGCTGCAACGTCCTGGACAGCTTGGATTCCACGCCGTCACTGTGACCCGGCGTGCGCGGAGGGGCGGGCGTATTATCGGATCGCGCCGCCGCGATCGTGGGCTGCAGAATGAGCATGACGAAAGCAATGAGCGCCGACGCGGCGGTGCCGCGCATGAAGCGGGAGGTGTGTCGCATGCTGGCAAGGAGGGGAATCTGCATAATCGATTGGTTTCCTTGTTGGGTTCTTATAGTTCAATGTGAATGGATACGGTGCGGATCGCGCGGGCCACGGCTTCCCGCAGCGACTCGCTCTCTGGCGTGGCGATGGGAATCAGGGCATCGGCGGCGCGAAGGAGCGACGACAGCGCCGCCGGCCAGTCGCCCGCAGCGCTGTCGTTTTGCGCCCATTGCAGATATTTCCGCACCTGTTTGTAGGCTTGGCCCTTGATCGGTGCGGCCAAGGCATACGCTTCCTCTACCGTGATCAAAGGCGCCGGCGCCAGATCCAGGGTCAACGCCTCTTGGTCCTCCCAGTCCGGAGCGGCGCCGCTTTGGATCAGCGCGTCAATTGGCACCGGCACGTCCGGCAGTTTGAGCCAGGCGTGGAAAGTGACATGGCCGCCTTCCGCCAGATCGAAAGGCCAGATAAGTGCATCGGCGTCGATTTCGGCGCCGCGGGCATCCACCACGGTGACGCCTTCCGGCAAGGAGAGGATCACTTGTCCCGGGGTCGCGATCCCCTGATTGTCGAGCGCCACGCGCACCGGATATACGACTTGGGTTAAGTGCGTCAAATCGTCCGGATGGACATAGGCCAGAGCGTCGAGCATAAGCTCGCCGTAAAGACCATCCGCGCCGGTCAACGAGGCCTCGGCCAATAGATCGATGCCGGCGTAGACCGTTCTGCCCAGGCCGTATTCGTAAGCCGTCACGGCGGGTTCGCCGGTCGCCATTCCGTCGGCGCTGAAGTAACCGATCGCCGTGGCTCCTTCCAGGCTGGCTCGGAGGCTTCGGTCGACCAGTTGAAATTCGGCGTCTCCAGACGATGCAACCGGGCTGTCGAGCAAACCGACGCCGGTCATCCCGGCGTACTTGCCGTGGAACGTCACCCCCAGCGCCTCGTCGATCCTTCCCTGACGCTGATCGTGGCCACCGGCCTCCACCAACCCCTCGCCGCGATAAACCGCTTCGCGCAATTCTTTCTGTACACTTTCTGCCAGCTTGACCTGTTCGGACAGCAGCAGGTAGGCCACATAGCCGCCGCTTCGGAGTTCCCGGGCGAAGTCGTCGGACCGGGTCACGACGGTATAGGACCAACCCGCCTCCGTCAGCAGGGTTTCCAGAACCGTGCGCTGGATAGGCAGGTCGGGACGATGGTTGGGTCCCAAGGGGTCATTGCCGCCCTTGGAAGGGCCACGACCTTTTTGGGGCACCTCGTCAAGGAGCACCAGCACGCGACCGCGGTCGCCACTCGTCAGCTGCCCTTCGATTCGGATCGGCGGCTCCAAGACCGCAAAAAATGCCACGCCGATTTGGCGGCTGGTCTCTTCGATTTCCGCAGTCAGCACGCAGGCGTACTCGCCTACTGCCAGGTCGTCCGTGGAAATCTCGCGGAGATCGACGAGGGTGCCCTCACCTTTCAGATCCACCAACCGAGAACCTCCTTCGACGACATGCTCATCGGTGAGACGGACCAATTGACTCACCAGTTTGACACCGGCCAAGTCGGATGCAGCGAGATTGGTCACCTGCTCCGAACACTGCACCGGATCGCCTTGATAAACCCGGGTCGGTGCAGCTTCGACGCTTCCGGTCAAGCCTTGGACCGCCTGCCGCTCTACGGTGAAATCGGTCGTTCGCGTCGCCAAGAGCGCATGGCTGAAGTCGTCCAGCACCTCCCAAGTGATCGAATAGATACCGGCCGGGGCGTCGGCCAAGGTCAAGGTGAAGCCGAGATCCCGCAGTCCCTCTGGAACCAATTCGCCGACATCGCCGTGATTGGTATAAATCACCGTGCCGGAGGGATCGGCAACGGTCAGTACGCCTCGCGTCGGTGGCTGAATGACATTTTCGCTGACATTGGCCACCCGTCCCTCGATCAATACTTGATCCCAGGCTTCGTAGACCGGTTTGTCGGTCAACACCCGTGCGTCGATCACCGGCGCCTCGCCATGATCGATGGTGAACGGCGCGGTTTTATAATCGAGCAAGCGATCTTGGGCGTCCAAAAGACGCGCGTGGACCGCATATTCACCCACCAAGGTAGTTCCGGTTCCCCAGTCGTCGGTCATCGGCAACTGTTCGCCGGAAACCAATCCGGTGAATGAATGGGGATCGAGAACCGCGAGGGAATCGCTCGATCCCGCGGCCCGAATCGCCAATTCGACGCGACCGTCCGCCACGGTCGTCCCCGTATTGTCGACGGCGACATCGATAGCGACGGTATCGTTAGCTTGGTAGTTGGTGCGGTCGGTGCCGAGGGTCAACTTCATCTCGCTCTCCGCCCGAACCGTTGGTATGGGCAGATCGACACGAATCTTTTCTTCGTTGAAGGAGTTCTGAAATTCGATGTAGGCTTCCAGCGCCACCGGCCGTTCCTCGCCCAAGGCCAAATCGACGAGGGTCAGGTCGAAATCGAGCTGCCGGCTGCTCGAAGTCACTCCGAGAAGCTGCCAACGGTACTCGGTGTGGCCGCTGGTGTCGGTGGATTGCTCCGAGGGTGCAATGGAAGGCGCCGACAATGTCGAATTTTCGGGAAATGCCAGATGCAGATCCACATCGATGCCGCCCAAACGCTCCAAGGCGACGGGTAAATAAGTCACGACCAAACTGGTCGCCGCCAGGCGCGTCGTCAGGATTCTATTGGCACTGCGCCAGGAGTGATCGCTGAGCTGACTCGACAGGAGATATTGGATGGTATTGCGCACCAGGGGATCGTTCTTCGAGGGGTCGGTGTAATCGAGGGCGATGCCGACCAAGGCCGTCACCATGGAATCGCTTCCCCAGCCGACATAGCGGCCCCAGCCGCCGTCCGCTCGCTGACGTTTACGTAGCACCTGTTCGATGGTGTCGATGGCCGCGTCGATTTCCGTCTTCAGCGCTTCGTCCGCAACCACGCGGCGGGCTTCGGCCAGTCCGGTCAGCCTCATGGCCTGAACGATGTTGTCCGAAGTATTGTCCCCATAACGGGCCAGGAAGTAATTCGCCGCACGGGCGACTTCCTCGGCAAAATTTGGCAACAATGTGGTCTCAAGAGGTATGGTCTGAAGTTTCAGCAAAGTGTTGCCATTGGTGCTCACGGCAAACGTCCGCCCGCCCATCACTGCTACCCCGCGCAGGGTATTGCCGGATGCCAAACGCTCCACCACGCCGCGATCGCTGAGATGATTGAGGGCATCCGGGGTAAATTGTCCCTCGCTCGAATAGGAAGCGGTCGAGAAATAGAATTCTCCCAAACTATTTCGATCAATCCAGATCGGCCGGTATTGGAGACCGTTGGTAAAAATCGACGCTGTGCCGCCGGAATCTACCTTGACGATATTGAAACCGCCGTAGTTGGCAACGAATGCATTGCCTTCTTCATCGAGTGTCAGCCCATAAGGACGATTGAGGACGCCTCCCCCGGCCCACACCGTCGACTGGCCGGTAGCGGTCACCTTCAAAATACGACGATGGCTATAGTCCGCTACATAAAGAAGCCCGTCGAAGCCGATCTCCACATCGGTGAGCACCCCGCTTCCCGACAGCAGGGTGTCGACGGTACCGTCCGGATGCCGGCGAATCAGCTTGCCGCCCCTGCCGGAGACGTAAATTATTCCGTCGGCGTCGATGGCAAGGCCGAAGCCGTCGATAGGCAAGCGATCGCCGACCGTCTCAGCGACGCCCGTATCGGGATCGATCCGAACCAGGTCGCCCGTCTGCTTGATGGCATAGAGATAGCCGTCCGGTCCGACTTCCAAATCCCGAGGTTTGACACCTGGCCCAAGCCCTGCTACCTCATCGAGACGATAATCGTCGATCTGCACGACATCGATCTCAGCGGCAGCATTGAGCAACCGGGTATACGCCTTGACTGTCATAGCGGTATGGGCATCGCTGGAATACCACCAGCCGCCTTTTTGATCCGGACTCCACCAGGTTCGATTGCCTGACCGCGACTTGCGCTCGTAGAGATGTTCGGCAGCTTTATATAGAGTTCTAAAACTGGTTTCGATGTCGTCCCAACCTGAAAGCGACCATGCCCCCAAAGCGGTCTGGGTACGCGTCTTGTGAGGGCGACTGGAGCGCAACCCGCCGTCGTCCTGTCGGCTGCTGGCAATCGTGTTATAGAGACTGACGGCGGAAGCCTCATCGCCCAAATTCTTTTGGAAAGCCGCGGCTACCCCCACCAAACTCTGCGTCTGGATATGGCAGCCCATGCAGCGGTTGCGCCGCTGCCAGGCCATGGCTTCGCGGGCTGTGTATTCTCCGCCGGTTTGTACCGCTTTGCGCACGGCAAAAAACAATGGGTCGGTGGTACTTCCGAGAGCGGTATCGACGCCGTCCAGGGTCACGGTACCCCGCACCGTCCGGGTACCTTCCGGGACGACGGCCTTATCCACGGCAAAGGTACCCGTCGCCTTATCGCCCACGTAAAAATTGCCGCGGATTTCACCGGCGATACTTGGCTCTGCAGATTCGATGCGGATATCCAGATTACCTTCAGCTGTTGGAATCCATTCGCCGAAGCTCACCAGCTTATGATTGCTGACCGCCAACCGGCCGAAAGAGGCACTTGCCTCGTGCACCACATTGCCGCTCGCGGGATTCTCAATGACCAATGTCAGCGCGAGATTCTCAAGAGGCACGTTGCCGCTATTGACAACCAGGGCATCGAGCTTCACCGGCACTTGGGTTCCCGCTTGGGTCAGCGGCGGCTGCAGCCCGAGGGTCCCGTCGAAAGCGGCACTCGGATGAACCGTACCGTAAGCTCTATCTTTGGCCAGCACCACACCGGTAGGCAGCGAGCGGCTGACGGTACCGGGTTCGACCACTCGCAGGATGAGTTGGTAGTCGCCCGGCGCAGCTTGTGCGACAGGCCATGGGATGTCGAGCGTTTTGACCTCCCCGGGTGCAAAACTGAATTGACTCTCCGTTTGAGTGGTGCCGGGGATATAAGGCATAACCGTTGCCATCGGTTCTTCAGCCCCATTGACCATTTCACCGATGACCAAAACATCCTGCGCCTGGTCTCTCAAATTGCCGATCTCCGCTTCGAATATCACGGTTTCGTCAGCACCGACCGATTCACTCAGAGCCATCAGCGAAACCACCTGGAAACGCTCCTTCGCTGGATCGTCGGCAAGCGGCTCAAGGTCAATATCAAGCATATAGACCCCGTGGGCGGACAAGGTCAGCTGCCGGGCGGTTTCCACGTACCCCACCGCACTCGCCCGAAGGGAGAACTCGAGCGCATCAATGCCCACGATTTCAAACCGCCCTTCCCTGTCGGTCTGTGCCAAAAACCCTTGATCGCCCGACAACCAGACGTTGGCTCCCGCGATCGGTTCCCCCGTCGATTGATTTTTGACCACGCCGGTCAATGTAGTGGTTGGGGCATTCGGATCACCCTCTTCAGGAGGCAATAAAAAGTCCTGCTGAAATTCACCATAACCACTGGCCGAAAGCGTAAATGTCCGCTCAACATAGCCGGGGGCGGAAAAGACGAGCTCAAAATTCAGCACCTCCAACTCCGATAAAGTGAAGACACCGTTAAAATCGGACTGTACGGCAAGCTCCGTCCCCAATCGTTTGATCGACGCACCGCTGATCGGCTGTCCCGTCACCCCATCAATCACCCGACCATGGAGTGTCAGCGAGAACGGCGCGATAGCGTCACTGAGGTGGTAAAGGCGCAAGGTGCCAAGTTCCCCTGAAGCGCCGGGATTGAATACGAAGAAAATAATTTGACCACGGTAGCCATCGGCCGTTAGGGTGGCTTGGTACGATCCGCGTGCCAACGAGGGAAGCTGGAAGTTACCGTTGCCATCCGTACTTGCCGATATCTCTCCATTAAGCGCGATTCGGGCATCGGCGATTGGCGAGCCTGTCGCGCCGTCGACCACTCTCCCTGTCACGTTGCCCGGTGCCTCATCCAAAAACGCACCCGTCCTCACGAGCGTCTGCCGCAGTGCCAAGACTTCGCCGGCAACCGCATGCACCTGGCCGGAAGCCGTGACATAACCCGTCTTTTCGACAGTCACTTGATAATCGCCGGGGGCGATGCCAACCAATTCAAAGGCACCGCGGGCCCCCGTGGTTGTGGTATAAACTTGTGCACCGATCAAGCTCACCGTCGCACCGGATAAGGCACTTTGATCATGGCTATCTGTAATAGAACCGGTGACGATGCCGCTTTGGGGACTATAAGCCAGAAGCAACTGCCCCGCATTCGACTCCTGATCGGCGAAAACGGTCACCACATTGGTGACGGACAAATAACCCTCTTTTTCCGCGACCACGGTTTCCGTTCCCGCAGGCACACCCGTTAAATGGAAATAGCCATCCTCTCCGGTCACAACACGAAATTCCGGACGCGAAGCCAAAAAGACTTCCGCATTGGCGACCGGCGCCTCGCTTCCCGATGTCACCACACGACCGCCGACGCTTCCGTCTAGGTTAGATTTCACCTCCGCTGAACTGAGCTGGTAAAGCCACAAAGCCCGCAAAGCCAGTGCAGTGGAAAAGACATCATCGGACCAGCTGCCGTTGGTTCTTTGCCGTGCCGCAAGGGCGTCTGCGGTGGATTGAAGCGGGGTAATATCGGTAGCGCTGACAATCAACGCCATCAGAGCGGTTGCGCTTGCAAAGTCCTCACTCCACAAACCGTCGGCGCCCCGTTTGGAGAACAAAAAGCTGCGCGCTGCGGAGATGGCTTCTGCTACGTCCTGAACGCTTGTCCTGTATGGTGCCAGCGCGTGAAGAACCAATCCGGTGACGTAGACGCTGGAAGCATTGTCTCCTTCGCGCCAGCCGCCGTTGGGCCTTTGCGCATTCAGTAAAAAATCTAGAGCACGCCATGCGATTTCATGACTGTTATAACCTGCAGCATTCAATGCCTCGAGCGCGAAAGCAGTATCCAGCGCCGTACTAGAGTAACCTTCTAACTCGCCGAATCCGCCGCCCGGATTGGCGTTGTCGATCAACGACTCAACCGCTTCGGCAACGCCGAAACCGGCATCGGCTTGCATGAGAATCAGACGGCTGAGATGCTCGGTGCTTGGATAGCTATCGCTTTCCAGAAATTGGCGCGCTCCGGGAATCCCCGGCTGTGACGGCTTATCCAGGTGGAAAAAAGTTCGTAGGGTTTCCGCAGTTGCCTGGAATGGGGTAGCAAGACTAGAAGGTCCCGTATAGCTTCCGTTGACCTGAGCCTGTGTCGCTAGCCAGTTGATGCCACCATCGGCAGACACCGCTTTGCCTCCCCACACCAGCAATAAAGTCAACAGAATTACATGGCTAGTAACTAAGTTCCGTCGCTTATGAGTCGACTTCATTTGCCTAAGTATGCAATATGCATAGAAGTTATAGTGATTGGCGATAAATCCCATTTCTTCGTCATTTTTTTTCAGTTTTCCCAGTCAAAGCGCCAATCGCGATTTTTGTCCCCGATTAGGCGGACAAGCGAACAAGCCAGGAGAAGGATCAGGTTAGCCCTATCAAACCGGCAACTGGCCACTCAATTTTTTGCTTAATCCGAGTTTAAAAAAATTTTACAAATCGGAACCTTGAGCTATATCTCACTTTGCCAATTCGCGGTCCCTGGGAATTCGAAAACGCGACACTATCCACAAAAGTTCGTTGTACATCGTGGCGAAAACGTATATTGGTTGCGGAATCCAATGCAGAAGATCACCGGCTACATTACCGTTTTCGTTTCCGGAAAACTGCGCTTGGTCCTCCGATTCGTCAACCAGAACGCCATCGACGTGAACTAGAAGGATTATCACTGAGGAATCTTGGCTGGCGATGCAGACGTCGGGGGACCTGTGGGAGATTAGAGATTACCCAGAATCCCGAACGACTCGACACTTAACCTGGAATCGCTGCAGGAAAGCGTCTGACCGGCTTTTGCCGCGGGAAGCGGTATTGGAATATCTGGAGGATTTACGCCACCGGAAAGAGGATGAAACCGCCTATCTGCAAAAGGAACCGGCCAACCACCGCCGATTGCACAAATCGGTCAAAACTATTCGAGCAAGCCGAAACCTTGAGCAAGGGGAGTTGCAATCGTATGCTTGGCTTCAAGCAACGCCATAGAACCAAGAAAAAAGCCTTACCGGATTGACCCAGTAAGGCTTCGATGTCATTGGTGGGCCCTGAAGGACTCGAACCTTCGACCAAGGGATTATGAGTCCCCTGCTCTAACCAACTGAGCTAAGGGCCCACAAAATCGGCGATTACTCTTCCAGGAAGCTGCGTAATGTATCCGAACGGGAAGGATGCCGCAACTTGCGCAGCGCCTTGGCCTCTATCTGTCGAATCCGCTCGCGAGTGACATCGAACTGTTTGCCAACCTCTTCCAAGGTATGGTCCGTATTCATGTCGATGCCGAAGCGCATACGCAATACCTTTGCTTCCCGCGCGGTAAGGCTGGACAAAATGTTCTGCATCGACTCGCGCAGGCCTTCCACGGTTGCCGACTCCACCGGCGACAACACCTTCGCGTCCTCGATGAAATCGCCCAAGTGAGAATCCTCATCGTCGCCGATCGGGGTCTCCATGGAAATCGGCTCCTTGGCGATTTTGAGCACCTTGCGCACCTTGTCTTCCGGCATTTCCATCCGTACCGCCAACTCTTCCGGCGTCGGCTCGCGCCCCATTTCCTGGAGCATCTGGCGCGACACGCGGTTAAGCTTATTGATCGTCTCGATCATGTGCACCGGAATGCGAATGGTGCGTGCCTGGTCGGCAATCGAACGGGTGATCGCCTGCCGAATCCACCAGGTCGCATAGGTGGAAAATTTGTACCCGCGCCGGTATTCGAACTTATCGACCGCTTTCATTAGGCCGATATTGCCTTCCTGGATCAGATCCAAGAACTGCAAGCCACGGTTGGTGTATTTCTTGGCGATCGAGATCACCAACCGCAGATTGGCCTCGACCATTTCTTTCTTGGCTCGACGCGCCTTGGCCTCGCCGATGGAGACGCGCCGATTGATGTCCTTGATCTGGTCGACCTTTAGAATATTCGCCTTTTCGATCGCGGCGAGCTTACTCTGCAGGCGCGCGATTTCGTCCGCCGATTCTTTGAGCGTATCGACATACGGCGCATCCGCCTTCAAATGTTGTTCGAGCCATTGGGGATCGGTCTCATGACCGACGAAGGTCTGGATAAACTGTTTTCGCGGCATCCGCGCCTGTTTGACGCAGAGGTTGAGAATTCGTCTTTCGTGGGCACGGACTTCCGCTACCACCTTGGCCAAGATTCGGCTCAACTCCTTGAAGAACTGGGGCGTACGGCGGAACTCCATGAAAATCTCGGCCAGCGCCGCGTAGGCTTCCTGGGTGCGCTTATCCTCATAACCGGATTCCTTGAGGCTCTTGAGCACCTTTTTATAACGGCTCTTCAACAAGGCCAACCTTTCTTGAACCTCCTCCATGTCCGGCCCGGTGTTTTCCTCGGCAACCTCGTCGTTATCCTCATCGTCCTGGGATGAAGACATGGCTTTGTTATCGATGCCATCACCGCTCGGATCGCTCAGATCGAGGAACTCGGAAATCAGGTCCGTTACCTTGACTTCTCCTTCCACGACCCGATTGAAAGATTCCAGGAAATGGTCCATGACCGCCGGAAAACGGGATAAAGCCTCCGCCACTTGGTTTTGACCTTCCTCGATCCGCTTGGCGAGTTCTAACTCCCCTTCGCGGGTCAACAGCTCGACCGTCCCCATCTCGCGCATATACATACGCACCGGATCGGTGGTGCGGCCAAGCTCGTTATCCGCCGCCACCAGGGCGGCAGCTACTTCGGCGGCTTCTTCATCGTCGCTTACCACGACATCGGGCAGCAATTGACCGTCATCGGGGGCTTCTTCCAGCACCTCGATGCCCATATCGTTGATCATGGCGATAATGTCTTCCACCTGATCGGGGTCGACTATATCTCCCGGCAAATGGTCATTGACCTCGGAGTAGGTCAAATATCCTTGGATTTTGCCCCTGGCGATCAGTTCTTTAATTTGGGACTGTTGCTGCTCTCGATTCATAAATTCAACCTATCGATATATTAATCGGGTCGGCAGAGGGAAACCTTCAATTATAACGCTATTGAATGTCAACTAACAACGGTGATCCTTGGGACCCTCCCATCAAAGTAAGCAACTCGGCCTTCTCTTCCTGGGTTAAACCTTCTCGATCCGCTTTGCCCAGCAGCGCTTTCAGACGCAACTTGTCGATCTTTCTGTTGAGAGCGGTCACCGCATCCAGCAATTCCCTCTGGGGATCTTCTATGGATTGAAACGCTTCCTGGCTCAATAGTTCCTGCAAATGAGATAAATGGGGGTTGGCTTGAAATTTTTCCAGTAAAACCGTGGAATTAATTTCTGGAGTCATCTCTAAGGTTAGCACCAATTGAGCCAATAGCTCGCCGTGACGGCCAATTTTGGCCGCTTCGCGAAATCCGTCTGGCAAACAAGCGAAGGCGCGGGGGTGATGCACCAACAAGGCCGCGACCCGTTCCTCCACGCGTGGCTGCCGCAGACGCGGAAGACGCTGAATGGACTCGTTTCTTTCAGTACGCGTTTCGACCTCCCGGCTTCCCGCAAGTTCCTTCAAGCGGGCTTGCATCATTTGCCGGAAAGCACCTTCCGGCAAGCGTTGCAACAAGGGTCGAGCCTGCTTCAGCAAAGCGGCCCGATCTTCCATTTGAGACAAATCCAAATCCTCACTCAGGCCGCGAAAGAAATAGCTCGACAGCGGCTCCGCCTGACGCACGCGCTCCTCAAATGCTCGCGCGCCTTCTTTACGAACCAGGGAATCCGGATCTTCCCCTTCCGGCAACCATAAAAAAGTCACCTTGCGTCCCGCCTGAAGCTGCGGCAAAACCGCCTCCAAGGCGCGCCGAGCCGCTTTCCGACCGGCCGCATCGCCGTCGAAGCAAAACACCAATTCTCCGGCGTGATGAAACAGCAGCCGCACATGATCGGAGGTGGCGGCGGTGCCCAAGGTAGCCACCGCATAAGGAATCCCTTGCTGCGCCAGGGCGATCACATCCATGTACCCTTCCACGACCAGGATTCGAGACGGGCGTCCACCGACCTGCAACATCTCGTACAAACCGTAGACTTCCCGGCCTTTATGAAACACCGGGGTTTCCGGCGTGTTCAGGTATTTCGGTCCTTGCTCCCCCAAGGCACGACCGCCGAAACCGAGTACTTGACCTCGGCGGTTGCGGATCGGAAACATGATTCGATCGCGAAAACGGTCGTAATGGCCGCGCCCCTCCTTGGCAATCGCCAAGCCCGCCTCCCCCAATAACTGGGCGTCGTAGCGGCGACACAAGGCTTCCCACTCCGGCGGCGCATAACCGACCCCGTAGCGGCGGGCGATTTTGCCATCCACCCCCCGCCGGCGCAGATATTCGACCGCCGAACAGCCTGTCTCCCGCAACTGGCGGGCGTAAAAAACCGCCGCCTCCTGATTGACGCGGTAGAGCGCCTGTAATCGTTGGCGTTCGGCTTCGTCCTTTTCCCGGCCCGCGCCGTTTTCGCGCGGCACCGTCAATCCATAGTGCGCCGCCAAGGTTTCGATCGCCTCCGGAAAGGTCAAGTGATCGTACTCCATCAAAAAACCGATGGCCGATCCGGAAACGCCGCAACCGAAACAATAGTAAAACTGCTTGTTGGGACTGACGCTGAAACTAGGCGTTTTTTCGTCGTGGAAAGGACAACGGGCCACAAAATTGCGACCCGTTTTCTTGAGCGGGACCCGGGCGTTGATGATTTCGACGATATCCGCCCGGGCCAAAAGTTCGTCGATAAAGCTTTGTGGAATACGCCCCGCCATCGCTATGGGCACATGGGACAAGCGGGGTCATCCCCGGGTGAGCGCCGCTTTCACTTTGGCACTCACCTGGCCCAAATCGGCTCGCCCCTGCAACTGAGGTTTGAGCTTGGCCATGATTTTCCCCATATCCCGAACCCCCTGAGCGCCGACTTCGGCCTTGGCGTGCTCGATCAGGGCGTCGATTTCGGCCTCGCTCAAAGGCGCAGGCAAGTAGGACCGAATCACCTCCAGCTCCGCTTGCTCTTTCTCCACCAGATCGTCGCGTCCCGCCTCCTGGTACTGGGCGATGGATTCGCGCCGCTGCTTGGCCATTTTGTCCAACACCGCTAAAATCTGGGAGTCGTCCAATTCGATGCGCTCATCCACCTCGCGCTGCTTGATGGCGGCCATAATCAGGCGGATGGTGCCGAGACGCACCTTGTCTCCGCCCTTGAGGGCGTTTTTCATATCCTGTTGGAGATGCGCCTTGACGTCCATCTCAGGCAACCGAACGCCCCCGACGCAGGTTTTCCAAGGCGTAGCGCTCGCGCGACAAGCGTTTCAGATGGCGTTTGACCGCGGCGGCGGCTTTGCGTTTGCGCGCTTCGGTGGGTTTTTCGTAATGTTCCCGCCGGCGAACTTCCGACAACACACCGGCTTTTTCGCAAGCCCGTTTAAAACGACGCAGGGCGATATCGAAAGGTTCGTTTTCTTTCACTCTAACACTGGGCATCTAATCTCCTTCGATTCGATAAGGTTAAATTCAGTTACTATTTGAAAGACATTTAAACATTAAATTATACTCATAAAATCTCACACCATCCACCAAATTCCGACACCGCATTTTGGAGCGACAAAGCGATTTGGAACTGCGTCCGTTTTCCGCCGGCGCGATGAAACAGCGCATCGTCTTCTGGAGCGGTACGATCTTGGTAGGGTTGTGCATCAGCGCCCTCTCCCTGTTGAGCGAGCAAACCGCGGCCGAATTTCGGCAATTCGTACACCATTGGCCTTGGACCGTCTTCCTGGTTTGCCCCTTGGGCATGGCCGCGATTGTCGGGGTGATGGAATATTGGTTTCCCGGCTCCGAGCGCAGCGGCGTTCCGCAAGTGAGAGCAGCCCTTACCATCCAAGACGATTTGACCCTGCGTAGCCGTCTGGTTTCCCTCCGCATCGCCGCAGGCAAAGTCATCTTGACCAATCTAAGCCTGTTGGCGGGAGCCTCCGCCGGGCTGGGCGGGCCGGCGATACAGATCGGCGCATCCATCATGACCTCCCTGGGCCGACTGGCCCGCTTTCCTCCGCACTATCTGGAACGCGGTTTTATCTTGGCCGGCAGCGCCGCGGGATTTGCGGCCTTGTTCAGCGCGCCCCTGGCCGGCATCATGTTCGCCATCGAAGAGCTGGGGCGATCCCTGGAGGAACGCATCGAGAGTCTGGTGCTCACGGCGATCATCTTTGCCGGCATTACCGCCTATGTGATTCTCAATCAATATGTCTTCCTCGACACCGCCGAAGTTCAACTGATGGATCTTCGAAATTGGTGGGCTATCCCGGTCTGCGGCGTGCTAGGCGGTTTTTGCGGAGGCGTGTTCAGTTGGCTGCTGGTTCAATCCTACCGCCGCATAGCGCGGCTCGGCCGCTGGCGTCAGATCGGATTGGCCCTGGCTTGCGGTCTGGTGGTTGCTGGCCTGGGATACGCCTCCCAAGACCTCACCTTCGGCACCGGCTATCCCATGCTCAAGCAGATCCTGACCCATCCTGAAAACATGCCGCCTTTATATCCCCTGCAAAAGGGAGCCGCCGTATTCGCCACCGCCCTAAGCGGCGTACCGGCCGGCCTGTTCGTCCCTTCCCTGACGGTGGGGGCGGGACTGGGCGCCGACCTGTCCCATTGGTTGCCTTTAACCGACCCTTTGGTCATGATCCTCCTCACCATGACCGCCTATTTTTCCGGCATACTCCAGAGCCCCATGACCGCGTTCGTGCTGGTGATGGAGATCACCGACACCCACAACCTGCTGCTTCCGATGATGGCCACGGCTTTCATCGCCGCAGGCACATCGCGCTTATTGAATCCCGCGCCGCTCTACCAAACCCTGACCGAAGGCTATGTACTTCAACCCCCGCCGCGGACTTAAACGACTCGTCGTGTTGGGCCTCGCTGTCGCCCTAACCGTCGCTATGGGATGGGGGCTCTTGTCTCCGAAAAGACCGCCCGACCTCACTCTTACCACGATCCAGGGGGAAAAATTTCACCTGCACGAACTACGGGGCCAGCCAGTCTTGTTGGCGTTTTGGGCCACGGATTGTCCCGCCTGCCTGCGAGAAATCCCCATCCTGCAGGCCATTCAGCAAGATTACGGTCCGCGCGGTTTGAAAATATTTGCGGTGGCCATGCCCTACGACCCACCCAGCCGGGTGGTCGCCTATACCCAAACCCACGCCCTCGGCTATCCGATCGTGCTGGATCCTGTCGGAACAATCGCCGATACCTTCGACATTGCACTGATTCCCAGCTTGATTTTGATCGCTCCGGACGGCACCCTCATCATGCAGCACACCGGCCTGCCGGATACGGTCGGCCTCCGCAACCTCATCGAAGAACAGCTTGAACGAGGAGAAGCATAATGTGGCTCAAGGCTTTCCATCTGATTTTTATGGTGACCTGGTTCGCCGGACTGTTTTATCTCCCCCGCTTGTACGTCTATCACGCCATGGCCGAAGATGATACCGGCCGCGAACGCTTCAAGATCATGGAGCGCAAACTTTATTTCGGCATCATGACCCCGGGGATGGTGCTGACTTTCCTCTTCGGCTTCTGGATGCTGTACGATTACGCCTGGGCCGTATACGCAAGCCGAGGCTGGCTACACGCCAAATTCGCCCTCCTCGCCGGGCTGGTGGTTTATCATTTGGCCTGCGGCAAGTGGCTATTGGATTTCAAGCACGACCGCAATCGCCATAGCCACCTGTATTATCGCTGGATCAACGAAATTCCCGTTTTGTTCCTGTTCGTCATCGTGATTCTGGCGACGGTCAAGCCATTCTGACATCCCACGAATCGACTATGATTAAACAAAGAGCCTCGTCACGCGACGAGGCTGGATTTTTGGTAATTGAGATTGCCGGAAACAACACCCACCCCCGAATCTGAGAGGCAAAAATGAAGCATTGGCTGGGTTGGATGTTATTTTTTAGTAGCATTACCTCCCCTTATAGCAGCGAACTGACAGTACCTTTGCATGATCCCGGTAGCGGCACCTTCTACGTGACCGGAAAGTTGGCCAATTTGGCACCCACCCAATTCCTGCTCGATACCGGCTCCAGCTATTCGAGCATTGACCAAGCAACACTGGGCTTATTACAGCAACAAGGAGAAGCCGAATACGTCCGCTCCCAAACCGGATTTCTCGCTAACGGAAACCGGGTTAACGTCCCCCTCTACCGGATTCAGCGCTTAGCGATCGGAACCTCCTGTCGGCTGAAAAATATCGAAGTTGCCGTCTTTCCGCAAAGCCAACGACCTATTCTGGGATTAAACGTCTTGAGCAAACTGAGTCCTTTTGTCATTTCCGTCCATCCGCCCCGTCTAACCATCCAGGGGTGCCATCCCATTCAGACATCGAACGAAAAGCCTAGGCCTTCCCTGGCAAGTTCTCCCTAAATCATTATTGAGGCGCTCAATTCACTCCATATCACCTTTCTCTTCATACATTCGCTTCTCCTGCTCCTGCTCAGGCGTCGTAGCCGCTTCAAATCGGGCAAATTCCGCCGCATCCAACATGCCGTCCTGGTTTTTATCGATGGCACTGAAGTCCCGTGTCAGTTCCGGCTGTTTCATGGCTTCATCCATACTGATCTGCCCGTCCCCATCGGCATCCAGGTTCTGGAAGGTGGAGCCGGCCCAGGTGGCAGAGGAAAACAAAACCATTGCCAATCCAATTTTTAAAACGCTCATCACGATCTCCTATTAGCAGTTCAACCGTTGCCTCCTTAAAAAAGCACAATCAATGCCAAGCAAATTATTTATTTTAATATCAATAGGTTAAAACAAAATCTTTTGGCCAGACGAGCATAAGACCGTCGTCGACCCACGACACGTTTCCTTTCCTTTAAAATAAGCGCTTGAATGATCACGATTTCCCTTGTAACCATTACCCGACATTGCCCCCGATCCCTATTGCATGCCCGGACAACTCTGCTAAATTGATGCCCACCGCTAATCACACAGTTTGGATTACTATTAAAAAATGACTCTCACTCCGCGCCTCGGTTTTCTAGTCGGTTTCTTATTCGGCGCCACTTTGCTGGCGGTAGCGGCCTGGTTCCAATTCGTGGAAGATTTGCAACCGTGCCCCTTATGCATTTCCCAGCGGGCATTCGTACTGGTCACCACCCTGGTATTGTTGGCGGGGGCGATCCATAACCCGGCCTCACGAGGACGAAAATTTTACGCCGCCGGCGCGGGTGCAATCGCGTTGGGCGGTGCGGCGGTCTCGGCCCGCCACGTGTGGCTGCAAAATCTGCCCGAGGAGGAAGTGCCGGCTTGCGGCCCCGGTCTCGCTTACGTGTTCGAACACTTTCCCTTGACCGAGACCCTTCGCCTCTTGGTCAGCGGAACCGGCGAATGCAGCGAGGTTTTATGGACCTTCCTGGGACTCAGCATTCCCGCCTGGACGCTGGCGGCGTTCTTGTTGCTGACCGGCTGGTCGGTATGGAACGGCTGGTGTAACGAAGATTAGCCCATCCCCAAGCGTTGATGCAGCGGGCTCCGCCGGGGGAAATGGGCGCGCAGGAATGCCATCTGATCGCTGAGAATCCTGCGCCCTTGAAGGTATATGTATTCGGCGTGGGTGGGCGTGAAGGGAATCGCCAACAATTCCATGCCCGCCTGCTCGGGGGTTCGGCCGGCCTTGTGATTATTGCAGCGCTTGCAGGCAGTCACCACGTTGGTCCAGATATCCGCCCCGCCCTGGGTTAGGGGAGTGACGTGATCGCGGGACAAATCCCGGTGCAAAAGGCGCTGACCGCAATAGAGGCAGATATGATTGTCGCGTCGAAACAAGGTTCGGTTGGTCAAAGGAGGCGTATAGGCCGGATTGTGATGCTTGGCCTGGGGACCCTGGCCGTAAGTGGCGATGATCGAATTGACCTCGATGACGCTTTGTTCTCCACTGCGGGCATTCACCCCCCCGTGTATCCGGTAGAGGGAAGTACCGCAACTGTATGCCACCTGCTCAAGATAATACAATTTGACCGCTTCCTGATAACCGATCCACTCCAGCGGCATCCCGGAAGTGTCGGCGCGCAGCACCTGCAAAGACAAAAAGCTCATATTGCCTCCATCCCGATGGTATTCGACAAAAGTCCTGCCAAGTCAAGAGTTATGCACATGTCTCGAACCTGCGCCGCCGTCTTGTAACAATTCCGGGAACATCATCGCAACCACATGACAAGCATTTGTTTTTATTCATATTTACGACCTGTCTAGAAATTTTACAATTTGATAAAAGGCAAGCGCCTATGCGCCTCACAGATCGATTTCAGC
This sequence comes from Methylohalobius crimeensis 10Ki, assembly GCF_000421465.1. Lineage (NCBI taxonomy): Bacteria > Pseudomonadati > Pseudomonadota > Gammaproteobacteria > Methylococcales > Methylothermaceae > Methylohalobius > Methylohalobius crimeensis. Next base: position 596,355 of record NZ_ATXB01000001.1, on the reverse strand, counting down.
ATCTTTTCCACAAACTTATCCACATGATCTGTGAATAAAACTTGCGCCAAAAATTGTTTCCTATGACGATAAAAACCGTTTTACCAGCGCGATAATACTTCAAAATTCGACCTTTCTGAAAGCCCTGAATTCGCAGCGCGAAGAAATCGTTAGTCTATGGTCACCATTCTCAAAGTCGCCGTTCCCGCCCCCATCCCCACGGTCTTCGATTACCTCCCTCCCCAAGCGGCCTACCCAGAGCCTCCTCTTCCGGGCACGCGGCTCATAATCCCATTTGGACGCAAGCACCGAATCGGCATCTTGCTCGGCGTGGACACCACCACTGACATCGATCCGAAGCGTCTTCGGCCGGCGGTGGAATTTTTGGACCGGGCGCCGCTTCTGGGAGCCGACGATCTGGCATTGCTGCGCTGGGCGGCGCGTTATTACCATCACCCCATTGGGGAAGTGACCCTAAGCGCATTGCCGAACCTCTTGCGCCAGGGAAAACCGGCCCGTCTCCACACCGGCATTCAATTGCGGCTAACCTCCGTCGGACAAACCGCCAGCCCCTCGGCCCAAGCCACCAAGCAAGCCGCCTTGCTGAGCTTACTGCGACAATATGACGGAATGTTGACCGCCACCCACTTGTCCGATTTGACCTGGGATTGGCGTGCCCCGGCAAAGGCGCTTGCAGACAAAGGCTGGCTGTCCATAGAAGCGGAAACCCTTGAAGCTGGAGCAAACCTTCCTCCGTCCTTCCAACCCAATCCCGCCCAACAGCAGGCCATTGATGCGGTCACCCAAGACTTGGATCGTTTCCGGGCGTATCTGCTGGAAGGTGTGACCGGAAGCGGCAAGACCGAAGTCTATCTGGGAATCATCGAACAAACGATCGAACTGGGTCGCCAAGTATTGGTCCTGTTTCCGGAAATCGCCTTGACCCCGCAATTGGAAACCCGCTTCCGCCGTCGCCTGACCTGTCCCATCGGCGTGTTTCATTCGGCCTTGAGCGACACTCAGCGTCTCAACGCCTGGCTTCGCTTTCAGCGGGGCGAATTACCCATCCTTCTGGGCACCCGATCGGCGGTATTCACGCCCATGGCCCAACCGGGCTTGATTCTGATCGACGAGGAACACGACCCTTCACTCAAACAACAAGAAGGATTCCGCTTTTCGGCGCGGGACGCGGCGGTGATGCGGGCGCGGCGATTAAACATTCCGATCGTGCTGGGTTCGGCCACTCCGTCCCTGGAAAGCCTGTACAACGTCCGGCAAGAACGCTACCTCCGGTTGCATCTTGCCCGGCGCGCCGGCAGTGCCCAAGCGCCCACCCTCCAACAAGTGGACATCCGCAATAGGAAACTCCGGGCGGGACTGGCCCCGGCGACGCAAAAGACAGTTCAAGCCACCTTGGCGCGCGGAGAACAGGTGCTTCTGTTTTTAAACCGGCGCGGCTTCGCCCCCGTCCTGACCTGTCACAACTGCGGCTGGATCGCCGTTTGTCCGCGCTGCGACGCCCGCCAAGTCATCCATCGCCGCGACCGCCATCTGCGCTGCCATCATTGCGGCAACGAAGGGCCCCTGCCGACCCGTTGTCCAGATTGCCGCTCCGAGGATTTACGCGCCCTCGGCCAAGGCACCGAGCGCCTGGAAACCGAACTGAGCGAATTGTTTCCCGATAACCGCATCGCCCGCATCGATCGCGACGCCACCCGCCGCAAAGGCAGTCTGGATAAGCTCATCGAAGCCGTCCACGCCGGAGAAATAGATCTGCTTTTGGGCACGCAAATGCTGGCCAAAGGCCATCACTTTCCCAACGTCACCTTGGCGGTCATCGTGGACGCCGACGCGGGGCTTTACAGCACCGATTTCCGCGCTCCCGAACGGATGGCGCAATTGATCGTGCAAGTGGCGGGCAGGGCCGGACGAGCCGACAAGCCGGGACAGGTACTGATCCAGACCCGCCATCCGGATCACCCTCTCCTGACCGCCCTGCTTCAGGGCGGGTATTCGACATTCGCCAATCAAGCCTTGGAAGAACGCCGCCAGGCGAATCTCCCTCCCTACACGCAGCAGGCATTGCTACGGGCGGAAGCCAACGACCCGGCTATTCCTCTCCAGTTCCTGGAACAAGCGGCGAACTGCGCCCACTCGCTGAGCGGACCCGACATGCTGATTTTGGGGCCGGCTCCCGCCCCCATGCCCAAACGCGCCGGCCGCCACCGCGCCCAGCTGCTCCTCCAAGCCACCGCGCGCGCGCCCTTGCATCGTTTGCTGGATGGTCTCCTACCCCAGCTGGGAGACCTCCCCAATGCGCGCAAAGTCCGTTGGTCCCTGGACGTGGATCCTTTGGATTTATATTGAAATTGTCGGGCCGTGATGCAAGACACATCGAGCTCGCCCGAGAATTCCACGCATTGCCTGATGTAGCCACTTTGTACTTATATTAAAATATTTCTGAACTCAACACCTTAGCGAGCCCTCCTCGCAAGATCCATCCATCGGCAACCCATTAACCCGAATTTGAACGGACAACCAAATTTCCTAATGCAGCGGATATGGAAGAGATCGGATTCGTGGAATCATCGATCTCCGCTGTCGATCGACGCAAGCCACCACCGGTTCTCCGTAACCCTCGGCACTGACGGCCGCCAACCTCGATGAGCAAAGCCACTGCTCCCGAAACGAGCGCCCTGGGCCGGGTCTTGCGCAACTTCCTGCATCTGCTCGGAGGACGCAGCGCCGCGGGCATACTCGCCTTTGTCGCCACGCTTTACAGCGCGCGGGTGCTCGGCTCGGCCGAATTCGGCACCGTGGTTCTGGTTCATGCCTATGCGTCCCTCTGGCGTGGTTTGGTCAATATCAAGCCGTTCGAAGCCATCGTGCGCTACGGCGTTCCCTTACTGGAAGAAAAAGATCGCCACGGCCTGGGACGTCTTCTCCGGATCATGCTGCTGATCGACTTCACCAGCGCGATTGCGGGAACGGGGTTGGGCATGGCAGCGGCCTACTTCGCCGCCGATCTCTTTTCCTGGCCCGAGGGAACCGCCCGCATCGCGGTCTGGTATTGCCTGGTGCTGCTCGCTTCGGGGACGGCCACCGCCAACGGGATTCTCCGAATCTTCGATCGCTTCGATGTCATTGGCCGGGTCCACATCGCGGCCAGCATTGTCCGGCTCGGCGGAATCCTCGGCGTCACCGCCGTCTTCGGTGCCACGATTCCAATGATTGCAGGCGTGTGGGCCGCGGCGCTCGGAACCCAATATCTGACCATGCAGTGGCTGGGGTGGCGGGTGATCAGAACCCAATTACCGCGAGAGGCGCTGTTCGGCCCCTTCGAATTCCAACGCGTCAGCGCCGAGCACCCCGGCATCTGGCGCTTTCTCAACATCGTCTACTGGCAAAGCTCGCTCGACCTGGTGCCCAAACAAGTCGGTACCTTATTCGCGGGCTGGCTCCTGGGAACGGAAGGGGCCGCGCTCTACCGCATCGCGCGCGAATTCGCCAAAATGGTTTCCAAGCCGGCGCTATTCGTGCGCCAGGCCGTTTATCCCCACTTGGCGCGCCTGCGGCATCGAAACGACGGCGAGTTTAATCGGGTTCTCTACCATCTCATTGCCATCATGGCCGGTCCTGCAATTATTTTGACGGGATTGTCCATTTGGCAGGGAGATCGATTGCTGGGCCTCACGGTCGGACAAAGCTACGCCGCCGCCGGCGTGTTGATGAGTTGGCTTATCGCAGCGGCGGTACTGGATCTCGTCGGCGCCCCGCTGAGACCGGCCGCTTATACCCTCAACCGCGCCGGCGCGGTCTTCCGGCTGCAATGTGCCGCTTCAATCGCTTATATTGCCTTGTTCGTGACTCTCTCCCAAGTCCTCGGCTTGATTGGCCCGGGCGTGGCGACCTTGGCCATGCAGAGTTTATCCTTAGCCGGGATGACGATCATCGTCCGGCGCCCCACAACGCGTTTGGAAAAGGCTTAACAATAATCCAGCAACCAAGTACGGAAGCGTAAATGATTGAAAACTTGCAAGCCCATAATGACGGCGACCGCATCGAGTGCGATATCGCCATTGTCGGTGCGGGCGCCGCGGGCATCACCCTTGCCCGCGCGCTCGCCAACGCCGGATTGGGCGTCTGTCTACTGGAAAGCGGGGGACTCGACTTCGATGCCGCCACCCAAGCCCTCGCGCAAGGAAAAAATGTCGGCTCGGAGTACTACGACCTGGTCGATTCACGGCTGCGTTTATTCGGCGGGACCACCAGCATCTGGGGCGGCCGCTGCACCCCGCTTCAGGACATCGATTTGCAAACCAGACCCTGGGTGGCGGAAAGCGGCTGGCCGCTGACCCGCGAACAACTATCGCCGTATTACGACCGGGCGTGTCGCGACCTGGAACTCGGCGACGGCCTCGGCGAGGAAGAGCGCTGGGAGGACACGACCCTCCGAGGCTTCGGTCTCGATGCCCAGTCGTTCAAGACTCGGCTGTGGCGGTTCGACGACGTCGCCGAGCGCTTCAACGCGGCGAAATGCAAGGACATCATCGAATCGCCTTCCGTGCGCATCCTGCTCAACGCCACGGTGACCCATATCCAAGCCAACGCCCATGCCAGCGCCGTCGAGCGGCTCGAAGTCAAGACCATCGGCGGGCTGCGAGCCGAGGTGGTCGCCCGCGACTACGTCCTGGCGACCGGTGGGATCGAGAACGCACGTCTTTTGCTCGCTTCCAACGACGTGGAAGCCAACGGCATCGGGAACCGCTTCGACCAAGTCGGCCGCTACTTCATGGAACACCCCCACGGGCGCGCCGGCATCCTCGAGCCGCGTCGGGGATTCGCTGTATGGGCGGCTTTTCAGCGCCGCTTTCATGCCGACCGATGCGCGACCGCGCCGGTATTACTGCCGAGCCCGGCGCTGCAACGCGAACGGGGAATCCTGAACAGCGCCTTGACTTTCAAGCTGCAGCGCGATCCCAGTCGAGGACTGCCGCTGCGCAAACGCCTCTATCAACATATCAAGCACGAGTTCCACCCGACCGCCACCAACCGCAACCTGTGGCATCGCTACCGGGCCACGCGCAAATGGATTCAGCGCCGGTTGCGAAAACCGGTCGAACGGATTCATTATGCGCTGGGACGCAAACGCGTTCACGTCATGGTGCGCGCCGAGCAAGCCCCCAATGCGGATAGCCGCGTCACCCTCGATCAAGCGCGCGATGCGCTCGGCATGCCGCTTGCTAAACTGGATTGGCGGTTATCGGAAATCGACAAACGCTCGGTGGCCGAGCTGACCGCTCAGCTGGACGCCGATTTCCGCCGCGTCGGCATCGGCAGGCTGGATATGGCGGACTGGCTCCGGGAGCCGGGCTCAGCGTGGCCGGTCGATCCCACCGTGAGCAACCACCCGATCGCCGGCTACCATCATATGGGCACCACCCGAATGAGCAGCGATCCCGCGCACGGCGTGGTAGACGCCGATTGCCGCATCCACGGTTACGCCAATCTTTTCGTGGCGGGAAGCTCGGTATTTCCAACCGGCGGTTGGGCGAATCCGACCCTCACGATCGTCGCTCTCGCCCATCGGCTTGCCGATCACCTCATTCGGCGCCAAAAAATACCTGAAAAATCAGCGGATCGGTGATCGCTTGGAATCGATCCCCATAGGCACGACTTCCATTCAGGGACCCGGCCGACCAATATAATACCCCTGCACATAATCCACCTGAAGCTCGCGCAGTAGCCGCAAGGTGGACGCATCTTCAACCCCTTCCGCGATCACTTTTTGACCATAGCCGTGGGCCAAGGTCGTAATTGCCTGGACGAACGCCCGATCTCGCGGATCACTGGCCAATTTGCTGATGAACGAACGATCGATCTTCACGTAGGCGATGGGTAGATGCTTCAAATAATGAAAGGATGCGAAACCGGCACCGAAGTCGTCGATTGCAAAGTGAAAACCCAATTCGGTCATCTCATCCATCACCTTGCGCGCCGCCGTGATATCCGTGATGGCCGCCGATTCAGTCACCTCGAACAGTAGTTGCCGCGGATTCAATAATCCCTCTTTAACCGCCGCTTTCAATGGCTCGGTCCACTGGACGTCGGTGAGGGCGTTGGCCGACAAATTAATCGACAAGATGGGCCCTTCCCGGTGTGCCTTGGTCTTGGTCAGCACCCGAAGCGCTTCTTCGACGACGAATCGATCGATCGATTGGATGAGGCCGGAGCGCTGGGCTGCATCGATAAACGCACCGGGCAGGACCAAAGTATCGTCTTCTTGCTTGAGGCGCAGCAAGGCTTCGTGATAGAAAACCGCTCCACTCACCGTGTCCGCGACGGGCTGAAAATGGAAAAGGAGGCGCTTGTCGTTCAACGCTCGCGTAATGACGTCCTTCCAATAGACCCGCTTCCCTACCCCTTCGCGAGCCTGATCCTCGAAGGAGAAAACGTGGAACCGCCCCCTGCCCGACTGCTTGGCGGCGTACATGGCCAAGTCCGCGCTGGCCATTAAATCCTGAACCTGGTCGCCGTGTTCCGGAATCATGATGATCCCGATGCTCGCAGAGATCCGATAAGTCTTGCCGGCATAGTGAAACGGCGCTGCCATAAGGCCTTCGTTCAATTCCTGAGCGAACTTCACCGCTCCCTCGGCCCGGGTATCGGGCAGCAAAACCGCAAATTCATCCCCCCCCAGGCGGGCAACCACGTCGGAACGTCTCGCCCGCTCCTTCAACAGCTTCGCCAGCATCTTTAACAGCGCATCCCCTGCCGCGTGACCACTGCTATCATTGACATCCTTGAAGTGATCCAGATCGAAAAAGATCAACGCGCCGATCCGTGGCGTTCGCGCCAGTTCGGCCAAAGTTCGCTCCAATTCTTCCTGAAAGCGGTGCCGATTAAACAAACCAGTAAGGGGATCGTGATTGGCCAACCAGGACAATCGTTCTTCGGCGCGCACGCGGTCGGTCACATCCAGACCCACCGATAGAACGGCGATTTGGCTGGCATGAGTTTCCCGAAGGCGCGTGTGGACCCAAACGATGTTGCGCAACGTACCATCGCGGCAACGGAGTTCGGTTTCATGCTGAAAGCGTACATCTCCCTCCCCGGGGCGCTGTTGCATCCATGCCAGCACATCATCCGCAGAATCTTCGTAATGGAGTAGCGATGAAAATGATTTACCACAAATTTCTGCTGGAGAAGATCCGGTCAGTTTTACCCCTTGTTCGTTGATCGTTTTGATGATGCCGTTCTGAGTCTGAGTCACGATAATCACATGGGCAGCATTGAGCAGACCGCGGACGAAGTCACGTTCATCCGATAGTTCCCGGTTTTTTATGGCCAGTGCTTCGGCCTGACTTTCCAGTTGGTGCGACAGGGTGGTTGCCGTCTCATCCAGAACGTCGATTTCATCGTAAAGGTTGATTCTTCGATGCCGGGCAAGCAAAGACGCGCGCGCATCGATATAGCGTCCTCGAGCCAGTAAAGGAAGCGTATTCGCCAAACGTTTTAGACGCCGGGTGGGAGCGCGAATTAGTAACAGAAGCATCAGCTCCCCGATGACTGCGATGGCGCCGGCCTGGAGCAAAACGCTCATGGTCGAGCGGTGGATCCTGGAAAAAGCATCGGTCACGTCGGAAACCAGAATGACGCGTCCGTTAGGCGCTTCGATAAGCTCCCTAAGCGGTATTTGGTGGAGCGCATAAATCGACTTATGCCACTGAACGAATACGCCCTTGCCCAATTTGTCCGGATTGGTGTACTGGGTCGCCAAATAGGTCAGGAAAGGACGGAGGGTTTCCCGGTTGGTAAGCGCCACATTGCGTCCCGGCCACGTTTGTGGCGAGTTTTTTTGCCCCTCTTCGAGGACGAAGATCCCAATATCGGTGCCGGTCACGGCGCGGAAATCGAGAACGAGATCGGCGATCGATTGAGTAAGCCCTACCACGCCGGCATTTTGCCCCTTGGAAAGCACCGGCACCAAGGCACGCAACACACATTCTTTATAACAAGTTAACAGAGCGCTTGGAGCTTCCCGTTCCCGTACCCGGATGACAAAAGGGGCGATTTCAGATACCGAAAGACGGGGTGACTCGGATTGCGGCCATTGCCAGACGAACCGCCCTCCGTCATCGAACAGCTGAATACTTTGCAAATCGAGTTCGTATCGGATCGTGGTTAAACGGGAAAGGCTCTCCTTGGGTAACAATTCTGCATCGCTGGCCGGAGAAATTCGCGAGTAATCCATCGACATCGCCACCACCGACCCTAAGCGCTGCAATCGATCCGCAGACCGCTTCAACAGTCCACGCATTTCTTGCTCCATGGTGACAAAGCGTACTTGCAACTGCTCGTTAAATTGCTCGCGGAGATAGAAGTAATTCAAAAAACCAAAAGTTGCCGTCAACGCCACGATGAGCAGGCTGAGATGGAAGAATCCTTTCCAGTGCAGACTGACGAATCGATGGATTCTTTTAGGAGCTCGCTTTTTCCTTTTCGGTGGTTGATGCATAAGACGGAATCAGAACTACTCAAAAACGGAATGACGCCATCAAGGTAAATAAATGCCAATAACGATCCCCCCCCCCGCTTCTGAGTTCCGGGTTATCCTTCTCCGACGCCCACGCTGTCCCGTCGATGTAATGATATTCCCCTACCAACAGCCAGTGACGCGCCAACTCCCAACGAGCGCCAACGGTGAGATCCCGAGCAAAAAACCGGTGTCGCGGTAGGCCGGTCAATTTGGAGGTTTCGCGGCCGTCGCGATCATCCACGTTGGCGAAAAAAACATCGTAGCGTGCCAACAGCGACCATTTGGGATTGAGGCGATACTGTCCCTGCACGTAGAAACTTTCCGACGTGTTTTTTAAGGTGTCCCCCCCCGGCGTAAACCCACTGCGCTCAGTAATAACGCGGCCGTATTCGGCGGTTAGGGTCCAATTTTCCGCGTTGTATTGCATTGAGGCCAAGGGATATTGAGTTGTTAAGGTGCCGGAGGATACCCCTAAGGTCGATGAATGAAAATCCCGGTCCAAATCCACAATCGAGAACATCAGACGAAACCGACCCGCCAACCACTCATAAGTGGCGCGACCGATCAACATGGGTCGCCCGTTGAGGTCACCTTGAACATCGGGTATGCCGGTCAGAAATTCCGCTGCTCCTCCCGTCTCGTCGAGGGGATCGGCCACCAGAAACTCCGTACTGATGGCGTGGTCACCGTGAGCGTACCGCCCATAAAGCAGTCCGCCATCCGAGGAGATCATCGCTTGCCTCAGTGCAAGGCTGTCAAAATACACCGACTGCGGGAGGAGGACCCCGGGGCGCGTCCAAACCACGTCCCGGGTGTCGTTGTAGAGACCGAAAGGGTTTTTGACCCGCCCCAGCCGTATCCCCAAGGTACTGGTTTCTCCCAAGGGGACATAGTAGTCGAGCTGAGCGAAATCGAGCCGCACCCCTTCCTCGTCGGAAGCTCCCGCCTGACGGAACAGGCCCTGGGCCGAAACCAGCAATCGGTTCCAAGGGCGCAGGGAGACATTGAGACCCACCTCGGTAAAATCAAAACTGCCGCCATCCCGGCTGCTACCAAAGAAGTCATTGCCTTCGGTCAAGATATAGCCTTGACTTAGAAACCCGTGCACTTGCCAATCGATGAGTTCCTTATCCGCCAGGGCCTGCATCCAAGGTCCCCACAGGCAAATCAACGCGATGAAACGAATCTCTTTACTCATAAACGTTCGTGCATTTATTATTCTTTTCACGAAGAGCCCTCTGTTGAATCACGTACCCGATGGCACCCGAGGTCGCATCGAGTCGAGTAGCCATCTCCTGGATGCTTTCTACTTGAATCGGTGTTTGCCCCGTTCCCGAGTAGACGAGTCGATCCCAGGCAGCGCGCAGCTGATAGGGATAGACACCCAAAACCTCTTTAGCGAAACGTCGGTGTACCGGATTGTCGTCCGGCAGGACGAACACCTTGATAGGAGTGCCATCCGACCAAGAGCGCTGCCGCATAAAGAAAATTTCACGAATACTCTCGCTAGACAGATTCGTAGCCCGCCCCTCCGAATCACAAACCTGAACCTCGGGTTCCGCAAAAACAAAAGCGGGCCAGCCGCCATACATCACAATCGACGTGTTCAGCAGAAGCCAAGCAAGCTTAACTATGACATCCTTTTTCCAGGCAAACTTCAGGATTTCCGGGATCCGTCCAATGCGCCTGGCGGGAAGTTTTGAGGCAGGATTAGCGGGAGAATGGCGAAGCTCAACCTCTATCCGGTGGTTCGAAATCCGGAAAGGCAATAAACGCGCAGCCGGTCTACGCGGGGTTTGCTGGCACATGCCCCCACCGGCAATTGGATGAAAAATTATTTTTTCGGGACATCGTTAGCCGGGCCCTACTCAGATACCCGCTTTAGTAACTTGGCCCCTGCTGCGTGAATGAGGAAGGTGGTTGGTTTGAATACCATCGGTTCGATAGCGAGCGGATTCATAGCCCCAATCGAGGTTACCGCGCATCCAAGAGCGCAAAATTTCGACGTAGCGGCGAACACCTTGGGCGTGACGAGTCGGGAATAAGGGAAGACGTTCTTCCAAAGCAATGAACTTTCGGACTTCCTCGTTACACATTTCCGTTGCCCGGACCACCGCCTCCTGCAGATCCAACTCGTGTTCGTAGCTCAGTGCAATAACTAAATTGTGAATATCTTCTTGTTCCAATTCCTTTTGCAAGGAAAGGACATCATTGGACCAGCACACGACATTGTTGGCCATCAATGCCAACTGTTCGATCGCAGTGTGTTTTCGAATCTCGAGCGGCAAAGAAATGCGCTCGATAATCTCGATCAGCTCAATATCCGTATACAAGCCACCGGTATAGGGACGCATCTTTGTATACGTTGCTACATCGGGATAAACCTCCCGGGAACGATTTTTCGCTTCCCAGACGGAAGACTCGAAATACTCTTCGACACTGTGAATAAATCGGGCTTGCCAAGACAATGAACCCCTCGCCCGCATACGCGACCAGAGATCTTGCAACGCTTTGTCCAGCCCCCCGTCTTCCGTGGAACAGGGGCACCCCATGAGGATATTGAGGAAGCGTTCGTGCAGAAAGGTCAACTTGGCGGGATCTTTGCCGACTCCCGTCTCGTCGCACTGATCGTCGCGAATAAACAACCAGGTATTCCAATCGGAGACCAACTTGAGTTCTTCTTCCGCAGCAGTGGGATAGGCTCGGGCCGCCAGCCAGCCGAAGCGAGACGCCGCCAACCGGCGGAAAGCGTCGTCATCGACCACCAATTCGAACCGCCGAACCCAGTCCAGGGTATGCTGATGGGCGATATCGGCGTATGGATTAACCCGCTCGGGAAAAGGACAATAAAACTCGGGTACATAGATAAGTTGGGACGTCATGCTCTCCCCCACAAGTGGTATCAAATTTTGTTATTTTCCGGGCAGTCATTGAGCGCAGCTGGCCAGTCCGGTCGTAGCCTGACGCTCTGTCAGAATGCGTCTTTGCGCCCCCATTGCCTTCTTTTTGGACAGTAGGTTTCTAAAGCGGGCTTTGTTTGCTTCCATACCTAATGTAGCTTACAAACTTTCAGCCGACCCGCCCCTATTTTCTTCTATTTGGATTTCCCGGCAAAACGCCTTCACTGCTTCTCGTCCAGGAATCCCGGGTCGGGCTCCCATTTGGGTGCAGCACAAAGCCGCCGCAGCGCTGGCGAAACGCAACGCATCCGCCCACGGAACCCCCTCGGTGACAGCAACGGCAAATGCGCCGTGAAAGGTATCCCCCGCGCCGGTCGTATCCACTGCATCGACCGGGAACACCGACATTTCACCATACTCATTTCCGCGCTGCCAAATCAAACCTTCCTCGCCTAAAGTGATGACCGCCGCCGGCGATTTGGCCGCCAGCTCCTCCAGCGCACGGCGAGGTTCATCGCACCCCAACCACTGGGCGGCGAATTTCCGCGAGGCGATCAGATAATCCACCTCGAACATGAGCCGGCGGGTACCCTCGTGCAGCGAACCGGCGTCGAGTACCGTGGCCGCACCTCGATCTCGAAAATGGGGCAACCAATGACAAGAAACATGGGGTTCATGACCGTCGAACAGAACGACTTTGGCGTCGAGCCCGGACAGATCCACCGCGTCTGCCGCAAGCGGGCGGGTGGCGCCGCGGTAATTGACCAGGGCCCGTCGTCCGTCAGGCTTCACCAGGATCGTCGACAAGGGGGTGGGCGAATCGCCGCGGCAGATCCAGTTATCATCCACCCCGTCTTGAATCAACTCGCGCCGATGGGCTTCGCCGTACAGATCGCGTCCCAAATAACCCGCAAACGCCGCCCGGCATCCAAGCCGTGACACCGTAACCGAGGCGTTGGCGGCCGGTCCGCCGCCGCAGGCGATCAATCCGGTAGCGGTACATTTTTCGTCCGGACCGGGATGATGGGGGACGGAAAACACCAGATCGTAGGCGGCATGCCCGATACAAATTACATCCACTGCTCGCATCGCTTAATCCCAACGAAACAACCAAAAGACCCAGCCCAACAGCGTCTTGGGCTCCTTTTCCAATGTCGGTTCGGTGTCGCCGTAATTGAGAGCGTAGATACGGGCCGCCTGATCGGCCAGATCGTCCATCGTCAGTTTACGGTACGCCTGCTCCATGATCTTCAAAGCGTGCGGTATCGCGGTGGTGCGAGGGTAATCCCCCACAATTCGAGCGGCTCGGTTGGCCGCCGCCTGATAAGCCTCCCGTTCCATGTAGAATTGCGCCACGCGCAACTCGTGCATCGCCATCAGATTGAATAAGGCGTTTTTGCGCTGCTCGGCTTCCTGGGCGTATTCGCTATCGGGAAACTTCTCCAGCAAGGTGACGAAATCCTGATGGGCGTCCTTGAGCGGGTTGACATCGCGCTTGGTCAGATCAATGGGCAAATAGCGCTCGACGAAACCCATGCTGCGATTGGTATTGATCAAACCGCGCAGGTAGTAGGCGTAATCGAGCCGTTCGTGGGTGGGATACATTTTCATGAAACGGTCCAGGGTGGCCAAACCCGATTCGGTCTCCCCCTGCTTGTAATGGGCGTAGGCCAAATCCAGCAATACCTGGGGGCCGTAACGACCGAACGGAAAGCGCGACTCCAGCGCTTGATACAATTCGATCGCCCGGGTATAAGCGCTCGCATCCAGTTTTTCCTTGGCCTGGCGGTACAACTCCTCTTCCGGAAGCACCTCCACCGGCTCCGGCTTGTGTTCGAACAGTCCCTCCAAGGTCCCACACCCGACCAAGGCCAAACACAAGCTTAATATCCACATCAGCCGCATGCTGCTATCCCCTGAGCCTCAAAAATCCTACGAGTATATGCGAAAATGGGCCGATATTTCCGCTATGATCTCACGCGAGGCTGCAAAATTGAATTTCCTTGAACTGCGGAAATTGGTATCCTGCATCCTCCCGAAATGATGCCGCGCATCATCACATCGAAGATTTATGCTGCAAAAAATCCTCATCGCCAACCGCGGCGAAATAGCCGTCCGGATCATTCGCGCCTGTGCCGAAATGGGGATTATATCGGTGGCGGTCTACAGCGAGGCGGACCGCCATGCGCTCCATGTCAAAAAGGCCGACGAGGCCCACAGCCTGGGCGACGATCCCCTGGCCGGCTACCTCAACCCCCATAAACTGGTCAACCTGGCCTTGGAGACCGGCTGCGACGCCATCCATCCGGGCTACGGCTTCCTGTCGGAAAACGCCCAGTTCGCCGAGATCTGCGCCCGCCGAGGCATTCAATTCATCGGTCCGGATGCGGACACCATCCGCCGCATGGGCGACAAAACCGAAGCCAGAGCGCTGATGCAATCGGCTCGGGTGCCGGTGGTACCGGGCAGCGAAGGCAACCTGAAGGACGTGGACGAAGCCTTGGCGTTGGCGGGCAAGATCGGCTATCCGGTCATGCTCAAGGCCACCTCCGGCGGCGGCGGCCGAGGCATTCGCCGCTGCAACGACGAAGCCGAACTGAAACGCAACTACGAACGCGTGGTTTCCGAAGCCACCAAGGCGTTCGGCTCGGCCAAGGTCTTTCTGGAAAAATGTATTGTCAATCCGCGTCACATCGAAGTCCAGATTCTGGCCGACCGCCACGGCAACGCGATCCACCTGTTCGAACGGGACTGCTCGATCCAACGCCGCAACCAGAAATTGATCGAGATCGCCCCTTCCCCCCAGCTCAGCGAAGAGCAACGCCGGACGGTATGCGAGCTGGCGGTCAAAGCGACCCGCGCGGCGGGTTACGAAAACGCCGGGACGGTGGAATTTCTTCTCGACGCGGAAGGCCATTTCTACTTCATGGAGATGAATACCCGCATCCAGGTGGAACACACCATCACCGAGTCCATCACCGGGGTGGATATCGTCGAGGAACAAATCCGCATCGCTTCCGGGTTGCCGCTGCGTTACAGCCAAGACCAGGTGCAGAAACGCGGTTTTGCGGTCCAATTCCGGATCAACGCCGAGGACCCGCGCAACGAATTCCTGCCCAGTTTCGGCCGCATTACCCGTTACTACGCGCCGGGGGGGCCGGGGGTGCGCACCGACACCGCCATCTACACCGGCTACGACATCCCGCCCTATTACGACTCGATGATCGCCAAGCTCATCGTCTGGGGATTGACCTTCGAAGACGCCATCGCCCGAAGCCTGCGCGCCCTGGACGACATGGACATCAGCGGCATCAAAACCACCCGTCCCTATTACCGGCAAATCCTCAACCATCCGGATTTCCACGCGGCCCGCTTCGACACCAGCTTCGTCGAGGCCCACCCGGAACTGAGCCGCTACTCGGAGAAACGTAGCAAAAGCCACATCGCTACCGCCTTGGCGGCCGCCATCGCCGCCCACGCCGGACTGTAAGGAGCAGCCATGAGCAAAGTACACATCACCGACCTGATCTTGCGCGATGCCCATCAGTGCCTAATCGCCACCCGCATGCGCACCGAAGACATGCTGCCGATTTGCCCCCAATTGGACCAAATCGGCTACTGGTCCCTGGAATGCTGGGGAGGAGCCACCTACGACGCCTGCATCCGGTTCCTCAAGGAAGACCCCTGGGAACGTCTCAGGCAATTGCGCCAGGCGCTCCCCAACACCCGCCTGCAGATGCTGCTGCGCGGGCAAAATCTGCTCGGCTATCGCCATTACGCCGACGACGTGGTGGAAGCGTTCGTGGCCCAGGCGGCGGCAGGCGGCATGGACGTGTTCCGCATCTTTGACGCCCTCAACGACCTGAGAAATCTGGAAACCGCCATCGCCGCGGTCAAGCGCGCCGGCAAACACGCCCAGGGAACCCTTTCCTACACCGTCAGCCCGGTCCACAGCGTCGAAGGATTCGTGGAGCAAGCCAAGGAACTGGCCAAAATGGATTGCGACAGCATCGCGATCAAGGACATGGCCGGCCTGCTCACTCCCAAGGTAACCGCCGACCTGGTGCGGTCGATCAAACAAGCGGTGAGCCTTCCCCTCCATCTCCACTGCCACGCCACCTCGGGTCTGGCGGAAATCTGTCACATCAAAGCGGTGGAAAACGGCTGCGATCATATCGATACCGCCCTCTCCTCCTTCGCCGGCGGCCCCAGCCATCCGCCCACCGAGAGCTTGGTGGTCGCCTTGGACGATTTGGGCTTTGATCCCGGCCTGGATTTGCCCGCCTTGGAGGAAATCGCCGCCTATTTCTGGGAAATCCGCTGCAAATACCAACGCTTCCAGCCGGAATACATCGGTCCCGATCCCCGGGTCCATATTCACCAGGTCCCCGGCGGCATGATTTCCAACCTTCACAATCAACTGCGGGAACAGGGCGCCCTGGACCGCTTGGACGAAGTCTTGGCGGAAATTCCCAAGGTGCGCGAGGACTTGGGCTATCCGCCTTTGGTGACCCCCACCTCCCAGATCGTGGGCACCCAGGCGGTCATCAACATATTGAGCGGAGGCCGCTATCAAACCATCACCAACGAGGTGAAACGTTACCTGCAGGGCGGCTACGGCAAGCCGCCCGCGCCGGTCAACGAAGCGCTCCGGCAAAAAGCGGTGGGCAAGGAAGAGATCATCGAATGTCGCCCTGCCGATCTGCTGAAGCCGGAAATGGAAACCCTCCGCGAACAGATCGGGGAATTGGCCCAATCCGAAGAAGACGTCCTCACTTACGCCCTCTTTCCGGACGTGGGTCGCCACTTCCTGGAACAGCGTGCCGCCGGCACCCTGCAGCCGGAACCCATCGAACCGGTCACCGAAGCCGCCGCCACCCAGGCGGCCCCCACCGAATTCAACATCCATCTCCACGGGGAAACCTATCACGTCCGGGTCACCGGCGCCGGTCCCAAACAGCAGCCGGAAAGACACTTCTACATGGTGGTGGACGGCGTGCCGGAAGAGGCCGTCATCGAGACGCTGGATGAAGTGGTCCTCAGCGGCGGCACCGAAGGGGCCGTCCCGCGCCGCCTCAGCAGCAAGCGCCCCAAAGCGGAAAGCGAAGGGGACGTGACCCTGTCCATGCCGGGCAATATCGTCGAAGTCCTGGTCAAGGAAGAGGATACGGTCAAAGCCGGCGATCCGGTTTTGATCGTCGAAACCATGAAGATGGAAACCGAGGTCCAGGCGCCGATTTCCGGCAAGGTGACGGAAATTTATGTGGTCAAAGGGGATTCGGCGACACCGAAGGAAGCTTTGCTGCATATTGAACCCTGACCGATCCCCCCAGTAATCGCTATGAACAAGCTGTCCCGCTGCCGGGGGACAGCTTTTTGATCCCCCCTCATCCTTGCCTTTTCCCGCCAGCGGGAGAAGGGACTAAAACTCTCGCGATATACTCCGAACTAACCGCCCCCTCTCCCGCTGGCGGGAGAGGGTTGGGTGAGGGTGGAATGAATCAGAAAAAAATCTTAACTTCTCCGCCCAAACGGATTGGAGTCCTTCCAACCCCGCTTTCATCCATCGGTCCATGGCCTCGACTTTGTGGGATCGGAACCTCAAGGGGCTGGCATCCGGCTCGGTTGCGAAAAGAAAAAGCCAGATAACAAACGATGCCGCCGTGCTTAATAAAAAAACTAAACTTTAGACAAATCAACGGCCTCCATTTTGAAATGGCGATTGAAAAATTGCATCTGCAATACTTGACGTATCTGTTGATAGCAAATCCCACGATCGCGCTAGCCGATCCTTCGCCGGAACACACCTTACCTCCCATGATCGTTACCCCGTCTGATTCCGAAACAAATGGTGCCGAACCCCCTATCCTGGACGAAACACGCGCCACCACACGCTTGACGCAAAAAGATATACAGATTGCCCATGAACGCAGTATCGACGAGGTACTGCGCGGACAAGCGGGTATCGGGATCACCCAGGGCGGCAGCTTCGGCTTCGGATTAATCCAAGCCCGGGGGGTTAGCGGGCAAGGCATGCTGACCCTGGACGGCGTGCCGGTGCCAGATTCGCTACCCGGCGTGGTCAATATCAACGCCGTTCTGCCGGACGGCATGGAACGCGTGGACATCCGGCGCGGTTTCGCTCCGGCCTCGCGGCCGTTTTCCGCCTTGGGCGGCGCAATCGATTTAACTTCGCGCACCGCCCGCGACAATAGCCTCGATCTGCGCGTGGAAGGCGGTAGCTTCGGCTTTCTTGGCGAAACGCTGCGCGCCAACCTGGCAACGGAAAGCGCGCGCCTTGCGGTGTCCGCAAACCGCTCGGATGCGTTCGACGGCGCTTATCTCGCCCAACAGTCCAACGGCAACCCGGAACGCGATCCGTTCCACTCCACCCAGGCGTTGATGAAAACCGGCGTGGATCTCAGCGACAGCGTTACTTGGGAAGGGTCGTTGCTGTACCGCAATTCGTGGACTGCATTGGACGGCTACGGCATCCGCGACGGGAGGCTGGCCATAGTCGATCAAGATGACTCGTTTCTCGACGAGCAAAACTGGATGGCGCAAAACCGTCTCCGGGCACAATTGAGCGACGATTGGCATAGCAGCCTGCAACTGGCTTATACGCGTTCCGACAACCATGGCCGGATCTCCGGGTTGAATGTGGGCTATACCACCGAACTTTATTTGGCCCGCTGGCTTAACGAACAACGCGTCTGGCGGGGGCAAAACGAGGATGCCGTCCATTTGGTCTGGGGCGCGGAAGGGCGCTACGAGTGGGCGGAGGCGCCGACTTTCGGTCCGCCGCCCGACTTTGAACCGGGTGCGCCGTTCGACGAAAACCGCAACCAGCAAGCCGGTTTTCTGGAAACCCGTTTTGCCTACGGCGATTTCAACGGTGATGTTGGCGTTCGCTACGAAAGCTACAGCCGCTTCGACGCGCAAGTGTTGTTCCACGCCGGCGCGGCTTGGCAAATTTCGGACACGCTGAAGTTGCGCGCCAACGGGGGCAACGGCTTCCGCATTCCCAGCTATGCGGAAAGGCTGTATCCGCTGCTAGGCAATCTTGCGCTTAAACCGGAACGCGGCGCGGGCGGCGACCTCGGCTTGAAATGGCAGGCATCGTCGATGCTCGAACTAAGTCTTACCGGCTTCTACGGCCGTTACGACGACTTGATCGTCGTCAGCTGGGTGCCGCAGCCCAGCGCCGCGATTCCCTGTGCCGGCGAATGCATCTCCAATGTCGCCAACGCCACCATTGCCGGCCTGGAAGCCGGCGGCGAAATCGCCTTCGACGATCAATGGCGCGGCGGCGTCTCCTACACGTATACCGACGGCCGCAATCTCGACAATCACCGCCGGTTGCCGCTCCAGGCGAAAAGCAGGGTCCGAATGTGGGGCGAATGGCGGGTCCCCGGCATCCCGTTGACTTTATGGGCCGAAGGCGTGTACCGGAGTCTCATCTATAGCGACCTGGACAATACGCTCGACGAGGAGGACGCTTTCCGGCTCAACCTTCACGCCGACTACCGGTTATCCGAAAAATTTAACCTTTATGTGCGCGGAGAGAACGTCAACGACGATAGAACGCCCGATCTTTACAATTACGACCGTAGCGGTACGGCGGTCTATGGCGGCTTGGTATGGAAAATATTATGAGGAACCGTCCGCCATGACTGAACTCTCCCACCCCCCTTCCCTCCGCGACGGTCACGTTGGTTTCCCCCCGATCGGCGGTGAGGCCTTTATGGCCAAACGGAGCAATTGAATCCGGGAGCCGGCGCCGGTCTTCGGCGGATTCCGAGGGGGTCAGTTCGAAAATCTTGGCGATCCCTTCGAGGTTCACGACCTGCGACAAGCCGAGTTCCATCAGAAACACAGCCACACCCTGCAGATCGTCGCGGTCCGGAAGACCGTCGTCGCGCAGGGGGATCACCTCGGCCAGCAACTGTGTTTCAAGATCTCCCAGTGGCACTTGCCCCCCGTCGCTTTCGCCATTGGCGGTCGCGGTGTCGATCGCATCGCAGATCCGTTGCTGCAACGCCGCGTCTTGATCGGCCTGTAGCGCCCGAATACGACCCTTGGGCTTCAACCAGACCTTCCCCGGTAAGCGTTCACGAGGGGGCAAAGGCAACGGTTGTGGTTTGGGGATAGGTAACCGGAAGGTGACCTTTCCTTCGGTCATGCCCTGGGTACAGATGGTCCGCAGCGCTTGATAGACACTGACGCCTAAGCGTTTGTTGGCCAGATCGTAGTCGTTGTAGCCGCCATGCCGGTCGGTGACGAGAATCCCGTTGATATCCCCCAGCAGCACATTGGCGGCGCCCTTGCCTCGGGAATAATGAGTCAGGAAGTAGGCCGCCTGATCGGTCGATAAGGACCACAACCAATACACGCTTCGGTGCCGGTAAAGAAGTCAAATAGGGTCAGTTCTCACAACCCAATATTCTGCGCTATACAATGGCTAGACCTTTAAGATTGGAATTTACAAGTACCCTACGTGGGCCCAAGTGTTCACAGGGAGCTAGTCTCGCATTTTAATATTGGAATGTGAGACCTGACCCATTTTTTCTGTCCCTGTTTTCTGGGCATGGCCGGCTTAAAGCCAACGCCTATAGAAACCGAACAAGGTGAACTCGCCCGCTCACCCTATACGACTGGGAAAACACTGCGTTTGCTATAATTATCACAAGAAAAATGCGCGTCTTCGTTCATGCCTCCCTCCCCTGATCAAATCCTAAGCTCGGTCTTCGGTTACGACAGCTTCCGCGGTCACCAGGAAGCGATCATCCAGCACCTCCTAAACGGCGGAGACGCCCTGGTGCTGATGCCCACCGGAGGCGGCAAGTCGCTTTGCTATCAGATTCCCGCGCTCATCCGCCCCGGCGTCGCAGTGGTAGTCTCGCCGCTCATCGCCCTCATGCGCGATCAGGTGGAGGCGCTGCGCCAGCTCGGGGTGCGCGCCGCCTATCTCAACTCCACCCTGGAGTGGGAGGCCGCGCGCCGGATCGAAAATCAGCTGCTGCGAGAAGAGCTGGATCTGATCTATGTGGCCCCGGAACGCCTGCTGACCGAAGGCTTCCTGTCTCTGCTCGCGCGCACCCGGCTGGCGCTGTTCGCCATCGACGAGGCCCATTGCGTCTCCCAATGGGGCCACGACTTCCGCCCGGAATACCGTCAGCTCACCGTATTGCACGAGCGTTTCCCCGAGGTGCCCCGGTGCGCCCTGACCGCCACCGCCGACGAACCGACCCGACGAGAAATCGTCGAGCGCCTGGGACTCGAACAGGCCAAGGCGTTCACCTCCAGCTTCGACCGGCCCAATATCCGTTACCAAGTGGTGCCCAAACAGAACGGCCGACGCCAACTGCTGGGTTTTTTGAAAAGAGAGCATCCCACCGACGCGGGCATTGTCTACTGCCTGTCCCGCAAGCGCGTCGAGGAGATCGCGCGTTTTCTTTCCGAGCAGGGCTTCACCGCCCTGCCCTACCACGCGGGCCTGCCCGCCGACCGGCGCCAGGAACACCAGGCTCGCTTCCTGCAGGAGGACGGCGTGATCATGGTGGCCACCGTCGCCTTCGGCATGGGAATCGACAAACCCGACGTGCGCTTCGTCGCGCACCTGGAACTTCCCAAAAGCCTGGAGGGATATTACCAGGAGACCGGCCGGGCCGGGCGCGACGGGCTTCCCGCCGATGCCTGGATGACCTATGGCTTGGCGGATGTGATCACATTGCGCCAGCTGCTCGCGGCATCCCAGGCCGAAGAACGGCACCGGCACGTCGAGCGGATCAAGCTCGAGGCCATGCTGGGCTATTGCGAGTCCACAAGCTGCCGCCGCCAAGTGCTGCTGGGGTATTTCGGCGAACGTCTCCCGCAGCCATGCGGCAACTGCGATGTCTGCCTGGAGCCCATGCCCACTTGGGACGGTACCGAGGCGGCTCGCAAGGCGCTTTCCTGCGTCTACCGCACCGGCCAGCGTTTCGGCGTCCAACACCTGACGGATGTCCTCTTGGGGCGGATGACCGACCGGATTCAAAGCTTCGGTCACCACAAGCTGAGCACCTTCGGGATCGGCACCGAGCTCGACGAGGGTCAATGGCGCTCCGCGTTTCGCCAATTGGTTGCCGCCGGTCTGCTCACGGTGGACCTGGAGCGCCGGGGCGGATTGCGCCTCACTTCGGAATGCCGCCCTTTGCTGCGCGGCGAAACCACCATTCATTTTCGCCGGGACTCGGCTCCGAAAAAAACGCGGGCACAGCCGTCAAGCCTTCCATCGGGATTCGAGGATCCGGACACCCAGACATTGTGGGAAAGCTTGCGCGCGCAGCGGTTGAAATTGGCCCGGGAGCAAGGCGTTCCGCCCTACGTCATCTTTCACGATGCGACGCTCCGGGAGTTAGTCGTCAACCGCCCCCGGAGTCTGGCAGAATTGGGCTGTTTGCCCGGCATCGGCGAGCGCAAGCTGGAAGCGTACGGACGGATATTCCTTGAGGTCCTGCGCGCCCACAAGGAACGCTGGGGCCGGTCGAGTTAATCGACGCTAACCATTGTCGGGAAAAGCTTAAACAAGCTTGAAGAGGATGCCGGTCAGCATGGCCAGTTGCGCGATGGCCAGCCCCACCATCCATTTGATCAGTTCCGATTTGGTTTCGGCGAGTTCCTGACGCAATTCGGCCTTGATGGTTTGCTGCTCTTGCCTCAGAGTGGTCTCCAAGGTTTCCAGACCCTTCCTCAGATTGACTTCAACCGTTGCAATTTCCTGGCATAGATTGGTCTCAACCGTTCGCAGGTGACTCTCAACGGTTGCGATATCTTTGCGCAGATTGGCCTCAACTGCTTGCAAGCCTTTGCGCAGACTGCTCTCAACGGTTTGCAGATTGGTCGCTACGGATTCCAGGTCTTTGCATAAATTGGTTTCCGTCGTTTCCAAATCGCGCCGAGGGGTGTCGATTTTCGTATTCAATCCCTGGACCGCGTCCCGCAGGTCCTGCTTGGTGACCAGATCACGCGTGTCCAGGGCTTCGGACAAACCTTCGGTAATGGCCTCGGCCTGGGCTTCCGGTATCCCGGAAGCCTTGAGTTTTTTGACGAGAGCGTGAGTGTCGAGCAGCACGGTCATGACTGAAGTATAAGTCCTTCGCAACAAATTGACATGCATTAAAATGACGTTTTTTTGAACTGAGGGACAAGCGGACAATGGGCGTGAAAGCGATAGAATTGAGCGAAGGCGAGCGGGAAACGCTGCGGGCGATTATCAAAAAAGGCGTGGATTGGCGGGAGCGTGACCGAGCGGAAACGATCTTGGCCTTGTCGGAGGGGCGGACGGTGGCGGAGGTTGCGGAAACGCAAGGGGTGAAGCCGGAAACGGTGCGGGTGCGGCGGCGGAAATGGCTGAAAAGAGGTTTTGCGAGCTTGCCGGACCGGCAACGCAGCGGGGCGCCCAGCAAACTGACGGACGAACACCGCGTGCAGTTGAGGTGCTGGGTCGAGGCGGAGCCGTTGACGGCGCGCGTCCTACTGACGCGGCTGGAGCGGGAATTTGGCGTGAAGATCGGCGCGACGACGCTGCGCAACGAATTGAAGCGCCTGGGCTATGTCTGGAAGCGCACGCGCTACTGTTTAAAAAAAAGCGTGATGAAGGACGTTTTGAGCAAGCCCAGCGGGATATCGCCGAACTGATGACCCAGGCCCAGGCGGGTGCAATCGAACTGGCTTACGTGGACGAGGCGGGTTTTGCGCCGCAACCGCCGAACCGCTCGGCGTGGACGGCGAAAGGCGAGACGCACGCCGTTGCACCCAAGCGGGCAAAGCGTCTGAACGTGATCGGCGCGTTACTGTCGTCGGGCAGACTGTTTATGACCAAACTGTGGTGGAACGTCAGCGGACTGTACTTTTTTGCCTTCCTGATGGCGCTCGTGGAGCGTGTCAAGAAGCCGTTGGTGGTGATTTTGGATAACGCCTCGATCCATACCGCCAAGTCCTTGCAGCCATATTGGGAACTGCTGGAAGAAAAAGGGTTGCGTTTCTACTTCCTGCCCCCTTATAGCCCGGAGTTGAACCGCATCGAAATGTTATGGCGTAAGATGAAATACGAATGGCTCCCGTTCAAGACGTTCACGCCGGAAGAACTCGAACAGGCAATCGGTGAAATCGGGGCCGGTTTTGGCTCGGAATACATGCTGACTTTCTGATAAGCACTTATCATCCGTACCGAATCTGGGGAGAAACCCTCAATGGGCGAATGCTTCTTGAAGCCCTTCCAACCCCGTTTTCATCCAGCGGTTCATGGCCTCGACCGCCGCTTCGTCGCTGAGATGCTCGGGCGGGAAATTGCCGGTGTCGCCGCGGTAGTAGCGCGCCTTCCAACGCACCGTCACGGTGCCGTCGCCGTTGTCCTCGGTCTCCATGCGGGTGGAGTAGGAACTGACCGGCAGCGCCTTGACGTTGGGGTCTCCCTGGCGCAGATAGACGATGTGATTCTGCTCGTTGACCTCCAGAATCGCCTCGCTGAACCGCTCCCCGTTTTCCAGCTCGATCACCCGCTCATCCCCCGCGTCGTTCACTTCACAACGTTTCGCCAAGGGGTGCCAATCGCACAGAGCGGCCGGCGCCTTGACCTTTTCCCAAACCTCGTCGAATGACGCCTTGATCACCACTTCGTGATCGGATTTCTGGGGCGTGGGACCGTGCGCCCACGCGCTGGACAAAAACAGGGCTTGCAGGGCACCCAGGAAAATCAGCGTCAGGGGTAAGGTTGTCGATTTTTGCATTTTCGGGTTCTCCTTGTTTTAAGGTTTGCGATTAAAGCGATCGAGCCATCCCGTCAAGGCATACAGAGACAGCAGGAAAAACAGCGCGAGCAAGATCAACGCCGGCCCGAGATCCACCTTCCCTGGCGTACGCAAGGCGAAACCGGCCCGATCGAAGACTGCCAGTGGATTTTCGATCTCGCTCAAGGGTCGATAGGTCAGACCGGCTTGCCCGGCCAATTCGCGCAAATAAGCGTCCTTGCGCGAGGACAGATGTTCGCTGCCCTCTATTCGCTCTCCTCCGAACGGGGCGTTGCGGGGGTGGTAGCCGGGAAGATCGCTATAATCCCGGCTGGGTATCCCGAAGGTGGAACGGTGCGGGACGTCTTCGGGTTGATAGAAACCGATTTGCTTGCCGGTTTCGTCGAATTTGGGAATGGGAGTGAGCCGGCTTCCGCCCGCGCCCACAATCATTCCGCCAACCTCGCCCCGCAATCGACTGAAATCCGGCTTATAACGCGAATTGATCGGCGGCGCTTCGTGTCCGTCGGTGACGAACAACAAGGCGCTGTCTTGCAATTCGGCATTCTTACGCCACAACTTCATCGTGTCTTCCAACCCTTGGGCGATCCGGCTGTCGGCGGCCCAGGCCATCCGCCAGTCGAGATGGGCGATGACTTCGTGAAGCTCGTGGTAGTAACGGCAGACCTCCACCGGCATCATCAGCAGAGTGCTGCGCCGCTCGGTGAATACCCCGATCCCGAGGCGCGAACCGCACGGCAGGCGCCGCAGCCATTCGCCGAGGCCATGCCGGACATAGTCCAAACGGCTGACCGTCGTGTTTCCGATCTGCCGGTCCCGGGTATTCATGCTTCGAGTGATGTCCACGATCGCGACCAGATCGTAGACCGAACGCTCGGTTGGCCAATGGGGGCGCGACAGCGCCACACCCAGCACCAACACCGCCGAGACCAGCATCAGCAAACGCCAATCTCCAAACCGCCGCATCAGGGAAGCCCCCTGGGAAATCCGGGCACCCGGGTCCAGAGCGCCTCGGGCGGCTTCTTGCTTTCCTTCTGCGCCGCTTCCGGACTTTCGATCTGCGGCATCAAACGGATCGCCACCTCCAAGTTGTACTTGGCCGCCCATAAGGCGGGTTGTAGTCGAAGCGCCTCCCGATAGGATCGTTTGGCCAATTCCACCAAGGGGGCGGCTTCGTCGAAGTTGACATCTTCCAAGAAGCCGAGCGCGCGGCGAAGATAGAGGTTGCCCAGATTGTAATGGACCGCCGGCATAAGACGGGCGGGAGAGATTTCCAGCAGACGGCTGAAGATTTCCAATGCCTCCTCGTATCGGTTCTTGGCCGTCAAATGATTGGCCCAGGTCAGCTGCAGCGCCGGCCGCGCCGAGGATGAGGGAGTTTTTCCTTGCCCCTGGCGTATATTTTCCGCCTGCTGCGCTGCCTCCGATTGACGCCAATACTGCCAACCGAAAAACCCGCTGGCGACCAGCCCGATCAGCGCCGTCGCCGCAAACAACTCAAATCGCCATCGCTTCATCGAGCTTCACTCCCTTTGGCAATCAACAGCAATGCCACCCCTATCAAGGCAAGCCAGTAAAAAGGCGTGGCCAGCTTCCGCCGGGGCCGCTTTTCCAGGTAATGGAAAGGGTACTTTTCCAAGCGTTCGATGGTGTCGATGGCACGGCGCAAACCGCCGGCGCTTTCCGCCTCGAAGGCGCGGTAGGGAACGCCCAAGCTCTGAAAATATCGGTGCAAATAATATTCCGGCCGGGCATGGGGATTGTCCTGGGTGGAATCCTCGGGTTTGTCGTGAATCCCGGGACTGTCGGCGCTGCGCAGAAAAATCCAGTAAAGCCGGATGCGATGGCGCTTGAAAGCGACCCGCAATTCGTTTTGAATTTTGGGCTCGATCACCGCGGCGCCGTCGAAGACGAAGACGATCGCTCGGGAACCGCTCAGCGGCTGGTTCTCGAAATAACTCAATGCGCGCGCCAAGCCTTCGGCCACATGGGTATAGCCCAAGCCCGGCAGTGCCGCGGTGGCGATCGCGGCATAGTTGGGCTCGCGCTCGGCGGTCAACGGTCCCATGTACAGGGAGCCGGTGCTGAAACCGGCGACCCCGACCCAATCGTGGGGACGCTCCTCGAGAAAATCGCGTAGCAGCCGCGCCGCCGCCTGTCCCTTGGACTCCTCGTCTCCGCTGGGAGCACGCCCGGCGAAGGTATCGTCCATGCTGCGGCTGCGATCCAATAACAGCACCAGATGCGCGCCGCGTCCGATCCGTTCGATGGTCTGCTGCGGAATAAACGGACCGGCGAGGGCAATCACGCCGGATAAAATGCTCAGGCTGCCCAATAACGGCAAAGCGATACGGATACTCCGCGACCACGCGTCCACGGGCAGAAGCGCCAACCAGGCGGAAGGTGCGGGCCGCAGCGGAGAGCCCCACCAGGGCAAGAGAGCCAACGGAAGCAGCACCAGCCACCGCGGCGACTCGAGATTAACCACCCAATCCACCATACCTCAACTCTTGCCAAACCAATCGCCGCACCAGATGATTCAAACGCCTCGGGGAAAATCGTTCGGCTTGTTCGCCGCCGGTGAAGAACAAGGCCTCCGAGGCGTGGGCAAAGGCTTCGATTTCCGGTGCCATTCCCCGAAACTGGGGGTAGCGTTGCAAAAATTCATCCAATCTTCCCCACCAGCGACCGTCCCAATAAGCGTCGAATGCCCGATGAAGAATCAAGTAGGCACGTTGCAACCCTTCTTCTTCGCCGCGAAGCTTGTGCAACTCCCACCAAGCGCGACAAAAAGGCCTAGGTTGGGTCACTTGCCAAATGCCCAAGTGCCAGGCCAATCCGGCCAATCCGAGCGAGAACACCAAGAGACTGAACCACCAGCGATAGCGCACCGAATCCATATCGAAGGACGGCTGAAGCACCCCTTGCATGAGGGCCTTGCCCTCGGCGGTTTGAATTTCCCGAAGCGGCGAAAGCGTCAAGCGCCATGCCGGCAATTCCATCTTGTTTTCTTGCCCGCCGATCCGCAGCGGCAACGTCCAAGCGGGGATTTCCACCGACTCGGTGGTAAAAGGAGCGTAATCGACCTGATAGGTCAAACACAGGCGATCCGGTTCGATCCAGCGGGCGTTTCGGATCAACAGCCAACGGTTGAGTCTTACCGGCCAACCATCGCCTTTTTCTTGCAATCCACGGTTGGAGGGACCGAGTTCGCTCTCTCCCCTTTGAGAAGAAACACCGAGTTGGACGGGTTCCCTTTTCGGAACCGCCGCACGCCAGCACCGCTCCACCAGATCGCCAATGAAATAGCCGTAATCCCGGTAGGGCAAGGGCGTCACCTCGACCGGCTCGGCGCCGGCCATACCGGCAAACAATAAGAAGACCAAAAGAAAAACAAATCGCATATTACAGTCTGTTTCAAAACTCGACATAGCGTGCAAGCCTACGAGGTACGACAGCCCCTTAATCCCATCTCCGTTCGGAAATGGCTCGACTAAGGTCCCTTCTCCCGCGTGGCGAGGATGTCGCAAAAGTGTGATTCCCTTCTCCCTCTTGGAGGGAGAAGGCTAGGAAGAGGGTGGATTTAGAAATGAAAGACATTTTTTGATTTAAACCCCCCTCACCCCAACCTTCTCCCGCCAGCGGGAGAAGGCGCTTTTGCGACACCTTCGCCAACAGAGACTATTCATCGCCGGGTGATTAGGTCGTGTCGAAGTAACGCTGTAACGCGACCGGATCATAGCGATCTTCCATCCACAACGGCCGCCGACCGGCCGCCCGAAACAAGCGGGTGAGGTGGTGGCGTCTCTCTCCATACGTCTGCCGCAGGCGGCGCCGCCAACCGGGGCGCAGCACGATGAGCGTCTCCCGCCCAGTTTCGGCGTCGCGCACCCTTTTCAGGCCCCAGTTCGGCCAGTTTTCGTATTCATTCCTGCTCCAAACGACGACCGGCACGACGAAATGCCCGGCCAGTCGAATCAACGCCAATCGGATCAACCGGTCCGGCCAGTGGAAATCGGATACCAGAAAAACCAGCGAACGATGTGTCGGCAGATGACGGGGCAACATCGATACGCCGTCGGCGCATCGACCACCCCAAGGATCGCTATGTATTCGTGCCCGCCAGCGGGGCAACCATCCCACGCCCATCAAAGGCGGCATAAACAATTCCCGACGGGTGCTCTCGGCAAAACCGACGAATCCGATGCGATCCCCCAAGCGCCTCGCTCCCCAAGCCAGCGCAGTGGTCAAGTCGGTCAATATTTCGCGCTTCCCCGCCTCGACGCCCATGGAGGCGGACAAGTCCGCGGCGACCATCAATTTGGCCGCGCTGCGCTGCTCGAAAATCCGCACGTGGAGATTGCGATAGGGATCCAGCAGGCTGCGGCGTACGTCCAAACGGCGCAAATCCGGATGGCGGAGAAAGTCGGTCACCCCCATGAACAATTGACCGCTCCCCGCCCTCATGCCCCGATGGGCCCCGGGACGCACCTCCGTCATCGGAACGGGAATCCGGTAATGGGCTTCCGGAATCTTTCTCATCCGGCCGGCGTCACGACTCGGTTTAGAATCGACTCGATCAGCGCCGGCATCCACTCACCGCGCTGGGCCTCGAACACCGGTTGCAGAAAAATCCGATGCGCCATCACTGGCGCAAACACCGCTTGCACATCTTCCGGCACCAGTGCCGAGCGTCCGGACAGCCAGGCACGGACCCGGCTCGCTCGCACCAGGGCGCTGATCGCACGAGGGCTGGCGCCGGACAAAATCAACTCGTCCATATCCACACCGGGCAAGGCGATTCCAAATTCCGCCGGTTTTTCCGTCGCCCGCCACAGATCCAGCACATACCGGCGCATCGCCGAACTGGCCTCTACACCCTCCTGGATAGCCGCTGCAATCCGATTCAATTCCCGGTGATCCAAGACTGCCCGGGCAATGACTTCCAGCAACCGGTCCACATCGTGGAAGCGCGGTTCGAACGCCAAGGCTTCGCGCACCTCGGTATCGGCGGGTGCGGTCACGTTGACCTCCATGAAAAAGCGATCCCGGGCCGCCGCCGGCAATTCGAAGGTTTCCTCCCGTTCCACCCGGTTGCGATCGGCGAACACCTGCAGATGGGGAAAGTGAAATTCGCGCTCGAATGCTGTCACGCTGCGCTCGGCCATCACTCTGAGCAGCAAGGCGTGAACCTGAGAACGGGCGCGGTTAATTTCGTTGAAAAAAAAGATGGCCAGGTCGTCCTCCTGGCGCAGCAAGGGGCCGGGATCGACCCGGGGACGCCCGCTTTCGTCCAGACGGGTATGGTAGATCAGATCGGTGGGAAGCAAATCGACGGTTCCCTCGATGCGTTCGTAGGCCCCGCCCATGCCCTTGGCCGCCGCGCGCAGCAAAGTGGTTTTGCCGACCCCCACATCCCCTTCGAGCAACACGTGGCCGCGGGCGAAGATGGCGGTCGCCAGGTTTTCGATGACCCCGGTCTGGCCCAGAATCACACGGGCCAAGACCGCCTGCAAATCCTCGGCGCGCCGGCGCCAATCGGCCAGAAATTCGTCCTGATGGTCGAGCATAGAACCAGATCAACCTGCCAGTGAAGGTTTCGCAAAAGCGCCCTCTCCCGCTGGCGGGAGAGAGTTAAAGAACGTCCTTGTTCGCAATGCCTCCTGGGCTCAAAGGGGACTGGATCAGCCGCCGATTTCGTCCACGTCGTAAACGAATTTTCCGGTTTTCTTGAGATGCTGCCAGCGTTGCTTATTGCGCTGGTTCATCGCCTCGATCGACTTGCTTTGCTTGCTCAATTCGGCCGGGTCGTGTTTGGGATCGTAGCGGGTGCCCGCCACCTTTTCCGGATAGCCGGGCTTGGGTTCCCAACAGACGCCGGGTTCCTTGCAATTGGTGCCGCTATAGGCCATCGCGGAGCCGGCGGCGGTTGCCAGGACGACGGCAAGTAAAGTACTGGTCATTTTCATGGGTTACCCTCCTTTATTTAATTTTGGGGTTTGACGTGAATCAGCTTCTGGTCTTCGGATGCCTGTCCGCTGGCGCCGGATTCCGGACAAGTCTTCCATTCGATCTTGCTCGGCTTGCCTTGATAAATGCTGCGCAAGAAAGCCATGATTTTGAGCATCTCGTCGATTTCCAAATTGACATATTGGGGCCCCATCATGCCCTGGGCGCCGCCGAATAAAATTTCAAACAGCCCTTTGTCGGTCAGCCCGGCGGGATAGGTCCAATAGTCGTCCGCCAAACCGGGACCCAATTTGCCTTCGGCCTCATGTCCGTGGCATCCCGAGCAAGCCGACAGAAACAGGCTATGGCCTTCCTCCACGGCCTGATTGTCACAGTTGTAGGGGTTGTCTCCGGACTCGAGGAACGCCTCCACCGCCGGGCTTTTATCTTTCCAATCCTGGGCCACCGACAAATCCAAGGGCATCCCCTCGATCGCGTGTCGAAAGGTGACTTCCGAGTGGGCCGTTCCCGTTCCAAGCAACACGGCGGCCAAGGCCGTTGCAAGTGAGATTCTTCTCCTAGGCATCTTTTCTCCTGAACTCAATAATGATTGTTGTATTCAATGGGAAGCGGTTTGGGTCCGGGGAGGCAACAAAGGCATTCCTTCCCGCTTCAAAATGGCCTCGATTTCCTTTCGCTTTTGAGCCAGTGCCTCATCCAACGCCCGGCGCAACGCTTCGTCGTCCTTGCGTACGCCTAAAGCCACGCTGTAGTGATGGGGCACCGCCTCCCCTTTACGATCGCTTTGCCGATCGGGTACCAAATGCATTTCCAGCGGCTGCCTGCTTTGCTTGATGTAGCGCGCCGCGGACGGCCCCCACATCGCCGCCACCTGCGCCTTGCCGGAAGCCACGTCCCCCACCAGACGGGCGGGATCCCAGCGGACGTACTTGTTGCGCCGCGACTCGAAATCAACCAGCTCGTTCATATAAAAGAACATATCCTCGTAGCGTCCGATCTTGCGCAACATCACTTCCGCGGGACTATGGGGAACGAAGGCGATCCGCTCGGCTTTTTGCAGCACCGGGTCGTCCCAGTCCTGCACCGCCATCCCCTGCCGGGTGACGAACACATAGCCGGAGCGGTAGTAGGGTTCCGTGGTCGCCAGGCGCGGGTCTCCGGGATCGGCCCCGATGATGACGTCGCATTTGCCGGCATTCAGATAATTGCGCACCACGAAACGGGCATCCTGCCACCATACGTACTCCACCGGCCGATTGAGCGCTTCGCCCAATTTCTCGGCGATGGCGTTCTCGAATCCCTCCCGCTCGCGGTTGGAATAGGGCAGCTCGTTTTCCCCGGCGCAAACCCTCAAGGGTTTCGCGGATTCCAGCGAGGCCAGACCGCTGTTATCGGCGGTCTGGCAGCCGGAAAACAACACAAGCAGCAGCGTACTCAATAATCGTTGTTTCATTTTCTCCTTGCCTTCTTGACAGGGCGTGTTGACTGACAGTCTGTTTCCAAACTCGATCTCCCGTACCAGCCTGCGAGGCACGTCATCGCCTTAATCCCTTCTCCGTCCGTGAATGACTCAAATAGAGTCCCTTCTCTCGTTGGCGGGAGAAGGTTAGGAAGAGGGTGGATCTAATTGCAATGAAAGGCATTTTTTGATTCAAACCACCCTCTCCCGCCAGCGGGAGAGGGTGGTTTTATGACACCTTAATCAGGTTTCATCCAAGGCGAATACCATCACGCCGCCGCCCATCTTGGTGTAGTGGGCCAATTCCTTGAAGGCGCCCACCGCGCCCAGACCCGCGGACGGGTCCTTGAGGTCGAACACCAGACCGACGCCGGGCCAACCGCCGACCCCGTAGTAGATGGCGAGGTACTGTTTGCCGTTATGTTCATAGGTGACAGGATGGCCGATCACCCCGGAAGGCAGCTTGAACTTCCACAACTCATCGCCGCTGCGGCTATCCAAAGCCTTGATCCAGCCGTCCAGAGTGCCGTAGAAGACCAGATCTCCCTTGGTCGCCAAGGTGCCGCCCCAGACCGAGAATTTCTCCGGCACGGTCCATTTGTATTCGCCGGTCTTGGCGTCGTAGGCGCGCACGAAGCCCATCACCCCTTTCGGTCCGGGATACATGTTGAGGGTGGCCCCGACGAAGAACTGACCGGCCCGGTAAGGCAGCATGAACGGTTCCCAGTCCATGCAGATATGATTGAGCCCCAGGAAGAACAATCCTTTCTCGGGATCGTAGGAATCCACGCCTTGGTTGTGATAACCCATGGCCGAGGGGCAAATGTTCTTGGCCTGATGGTCCATCCGGGTGGAATATTCCGGGTCCCGCACCGGTTGCCCGGTTTTGAGATCCACGTATTTGACCCAGTTGACCGTATCGTCGAGCTTGTCCGCCCGAACCAGTTCGCCCGTGTCGCGGTTGAGGCTGTAGATGATTCCGTTCCGGTCCGGATGGGTCAGCAGCGGGACTTTCTTGCCGTTGACCCGCTGTTCGGTGAGCGCCATCCAGTTGACCCCGGCGTAATCCCATTCGTCATGGGGGGTTTTCTGATAGCCGAAGTAGGCTTCACCGGTATCCGGATCGCGCGACCAGATGGTCATGGTCCATTTATTGTCCCCGGGACGCATGGTTTCGTTCCAGGGCGCCGGATTGCCGGAACCGTAATAAATCCGATCCAGCTTGGGATCGTAGGCATACCAACCCCAGTTGGTGCCGCCGCCGATCTTCCAGGCATCCCCTTCCCAGGTTTTGAGGCCCAAACCGAAGCGACCGTATTGCGGGGTTTGTTCGTTGAATTTTTCCGACAGCAGGATATCCTCGTCCGGACCGGTGGCATAGGCGCGCCATTCCATCTTGCCGTCGTGGATATTGAAGGCGGACACGTAACCCCGCACCCCGAGTTCGGCCCCGGAACAGCCCACCAGCACCTTGTCCTTGACCACGAAGGGAGCCTGGGTAATGGTGGCGCCGACGCGGATATCGCACACCTCCATCTTCCAGACTTCTTCCCCGCTCTTGGCATCGAGGGCCACCAGGTTGCCGTCCAATTGCCCCAGGAAGATCTTGGCGGGCTTGCCCGCCTCTGCCGGCGCGTAGGCAACCCCGCGGTTGACCACGTCGCAGCAAGCGACCGCCCGAGCGGCCGGACTTTGCTTGGGTTTGTACTCCCACAAAACCTTGTTGGGATCATCCAGATCCAAGGCATAAACGGTGTTGGGGAACGGCGTATTGATATACATGATGTCGTTCACCACCAACGGTCCGCCTTCGTGACCGTGGAGTACGCCGGTGGAGAAGCTCCAAGCGACTTTGAGATTCTTAACGTTCGCGGTATTGATTTGGTCCAGCTTGGAATAGTGGGTCGCTGAATAATCTTTGGTCGGCATCACCCAATTGCTGTCGTCCTGGGACAGACGAACCAGGCCTTCGTTGGCCTGCAGGGCGGTAGCGCCCGAGAGCAACGCCACGCCAACGGCGCCGCTCAATGACAGACTTTGCTTTATTTTCATTCATATCCTCCTTTATGGTTACGGGCAGGCGTCAATCCCGCACCCATTATGGGGCCCGCCCCCGGAGGAGAGTTACCGATATCCCCCCGCAAATCCACGGGACAAAACCGCGCCGATAGATAGGACGCCAACCCATGCGATCAAGGAGTCCGCCCCATGGGAGCAGGAAACTTTCCTATAGCTTTCGAGGCGCCATTTATCCGAAAATAAGGGGATGCTCCGACACTTCAGTCTGAAAACCCGTCTCAACCTGATCATTGCCGCCATTTTGATCGGCATCGTGGCGCTCGGCAGTTTTCTGGTGATTCACCGAGTGCGCCAGTCGGTGGCCGAGGAAACGGTTTCAGCGATGGAAATGGCCCGCCGAACCGTGGAAGCCACCTACCTTCAAGGACCGCTGTCGGAGTCCATGGTGCAACCCTGGATCGCGATGCTGGCGAGCCTGAACCAACTCCGTCACGTCCGCCTTCATGTGACCCGCGACCGGGTTCTCGCCCCCGAACCTCCCGCGCCCGAATACGGCAACCCCGAAATCCCCCGCTGGTTTATCAAACTGATCCAGCCGCCTCCTCTGCGGATCGAACAGTTGATCCCCATCCGCGAAGGCGGTCGGCTGCGGGTGACTTTGGTCGCCGACCCCCGCGACGAATTTCTCGAGGCCTGGCACGAAACGCGGGTGTTTTTAGGGTTATTCGCCCTACTGGTGCTGGGATTCTTCATCGCCGTGACCATCGTCCTGGGGCGTGCCTTCCGGCCGGTGGACGCCATTCTGCAGGGACTGCAGGCATTGGAGCAGGGAAACTACCATTGCCGCCTACCCAGCTTTTCCGACCCCGATTTCAACCGGATCGCGGCGGCGTTCAACCACTATGTCGACGTGCTGGAACAAACCCGCAGCGACAACCGCAATCTAACCCGCCAATTGCTGAAAGTGGAAGAGGAAGAGCGGCGCCTGCTGGCCCGCGAACTGCACGACGAATTGGGACAGGTCCTCAGCGCCATCAAGGTAATGGCGCGATCGATCCAAAAAGGCAGCGACCGCGAGCCGGTCGTTCATGCGGCAAAAAATATCACCGCGAACGTGGATCATTTATTCGACATCATTCGCCTGATGATCCAGAAACTGCGCCCCCTGATGCTGGACGATCTCGGCCTATCCGCGGCCATCGACACCTTGGTTTCCGGTTGGCGGGAAAAGCAGGCCGACACTCGGATCCATCTGAACTGCGACCAAATCGTGGATCGTTTTCCGCGGGACAGCCAGATTCATGTCTATCGGATTGTCCAGGAATCCCTCACCAACGCCTTCAAGCACGCCCACGCCAAAGAAATTCGGGTGAACCTGACCCGGCAAACCAGCGACGTTCCCCGTAGGCGCTGGCTGAGAATTAAAGTCATAGATGACGGCCGCGGCACGAAGATCGATTCATCCCAAGGTTGCGGCTTGCGGGGAATGCGGGAGCGGGTGGAAAGCTTGGGGGGCCGATTCGAGATTCGCACCGAACCCGGTCAGGGATTCACGATGTGTGTATGGTTACCATTCGAGGAAGAAGAGGAAGAAAATGCCAATGCCCATTCGCGTCATGCTCGTGGATGATCACGCGGTGGTCCGGGCCGGGTACCGTTTCCTGCTGGATCAATTCCCGGAAATCCAAATCGTGGCCGAAGCCGGGGACAGCCACGACGCCTATCACGCCTATTTCAAGCACCGGCCGGATGTCATGGTGCTGGATCTATCCATTCCGGGGGCCGGGGGGCTTGCGGTGATTCGCCGCCTGCTGGCGCGGGACCCCGACGCCAAGATATTGATCTTCACCATGCACCAGGAAACGCTTTACGCCAAACGCGCACTGGAAGCAGGCGCCAAGGGCTATATTCCCAAAAACGCCGATCCGGAAATCCTGCCCGAGGCGATTTTGAAAATCGCCCGAGGCCAAAGTTACGTCGTGGACGCCATTGCTCAGCAACTGGTGGCGCAATACGCCAGCGGCGCATCCGGAGAAACCCTGCTGGGCTGCCTTTCCAATCGTGAATTTGAGATTTTTTGCCTGGCCGCGCGCGGGCTCACCACCCATAAGATCGCCGAGAAACTGCACATCAGCAACAAAACCGTGGCTAACTATATCACCCAAATAAAACGCAAACTGGAGGTGGATACCCTGGCGGAACTGACTCGCTTGGCTTATTTGCACGATGTGTTTGACAAATAGTCGATGTTTATTCACTATCGCATCATGGTCGACAGACTATTTACGTAGGCAGCGCGGTGCGACCGGAAATGATCGCCTGAATTTTCAACCGTTTTGGGAGGTGTATGTCATGAACAAGGTCGTAGCAATATCGATCGCCGGGGTATTGGGGCTTGCTTCATCTGCCGTCATGGCAGAAAAAGACCCCTTGGATCGTTGTCTCGATGCGGTGAAAAAAGAAAAATCAGGCAAGTTCGTGAAGGTGGAACGCCTCGACTTCGAAGGCAAACCCACTTATGAAATCGAATTATGGGATGACGCAGGCAATGAATGGGAGTTCATGTGCGATGCCGCCACCGGTAAAATCTTCGAAACCGAAAGTGAAGTCGAATCGGAAAACGACCCCCGCTTCCGGTCCAAAATGAAAGTCGATCTGGAAACGGCCAAAAAAACCGCATTGAAACGCTATCCCGGCACCGTCCGGGAGATCGAATACGAGATCGAGTCCAATGGCGATGCGTCCTATGAGATCGACATCGCCGACGAATCGGGGCGTGAAACCAAGGTCGAAGTCGACGCGGCCACGGGCAAGATCATTGAAGTTTCTGAAGAATTATGGCAGATCGGCGAAGAGGCCGAAGAACACCCCTGAATCATCTTCACGGCAGCATGCGGCAATCCGGAGGTCAATAATCAATCCGGCGCTCGGTGAATTATTCGCCTATCAAGCCTCCTAAAAACGCAGCTCGCCTTCCAGCTGCTCTCGGCAAATGGCCAACACCGCCGGATGATCCGAGCGCCGTTCGTGATAAATGGCATAAAAATGCACCCTCACTTGGTCAGTGCGGCCGATCACCTTAACCTGATATTGAGCGACGATCTCCTTTTCCAAGATCGTGGGAGCACAGAAAATACCCACGCCGGCCTGACCGAAAACTTTGAGCAACGCGCTGTCGTCGAACTCCCCCACCACCCGGGGCTGCACGCCCAGCTCCTCGAACCATTGCTGGAGATGTCCCCGCAGCGGGGTATCGGGCGCCATCATCAACATGGGCGCGCCGTCCAAACCGGGGGGGAAATCCCGGGCATACACATCGGCCAACTCCGGAGCGGAGAAAAAACTCACCCCGCTCTTGCCCAATAAGCGATCACAGGCCCTCACCGGCGCATCCTCCGGCAAAGACCGGTCACTCAACACCAAATCCAATTTATGAGCGGCCAAATCACCCAACAGCTTCTCCAGCCGATCCTCATGACAATGGATTCTCAGTTCCTCCGATAAAGTGTAAACCGGCCGTAATAATTGATAAGCAATGAGTTTGGGCAAGAATTCGGTCAAGCCGACGACGAAGTGCTGTTGATGCGCCACCGTTTGCCGATGGACTTCCTCGGCCAATTCCCGCCCCAGGGAAAAAATTTCATCGGCGTAACGCCAGACGGTCTTTCCCATTTCGGTCAACACCAGATTCCTTCCTTGGCGCCGAAACAATTCGGCGTTGAGGCGTTCCTCCAAGGCTTGAAGCTGACCGCAGATGGTCTGCGGGGTGAGATGCAGACGCTGGGCGGCGGCGGTCAGGCTTCCCTCGTGAGCGGTCGCCCAAAAATAGTACAAATGCTTGTAATTGAATGGTATCGACACGATACTTCGTAAAAATAGAAAGGTTAGCTGGAAATTTCGAATTATTTTAATGCATCGAAGCGGTTATTCTAAGCAAAATTGGAGATAGCCGGTATGGCCACAACGTAAGGAGGAAAGCGATGCCAGCACAGCAACGCAACGACGATTTAAAAATTTGGCGTAATTTGCGTTACGACCTTCCCGCCGGATTGGTGGTTTTTCTGGTGGCGGTGCCGCTTTGCCTGGGAATCGCCCTGGCCTCGGGCGCGCCCCTGTCTTCCGGCATCATCGCCGGTATCATCGGCGGCCTGATCATCCCCTTGCTCAGCCGTTCGCCGCTGGGGGTCTCGGGTCCCGCGGCGGGGTTGGCGGTGATCGTCTTCGAGGCGGTCGGACAGATAGGATTCGAAGCTTTCTTGACGGCCGTGGTCCTGGGCGGCATGTTGCAAATTGCCCTCGGCTTTCTCCGCGCCGGCATCATCGGTTATTACTTTCCCTCCTCGGTCATCACCGGCATGCTGTCGGGCATCGGAATCATCATCGCCCTCAAGCAAATTCCCCACCTGGTGGGTTACGACACCGATTGGGAAGGAGATACTGCTTTCGTGGAACCCGGCGGCGAGACCACCTTGTCTGCCTTGGTGGACATGCTGGGTGCATTCCACCTGGGCGCCACCCTGATCGGCGCCATTTGCTTGGCAATTTTGATCGCCTGGGAGATGCCGTTCTTCAAACGGCAAAAGCTTTTTCAGTGGCTCCCCGGACCCCTGATGGCGGTGATCGCCGGGGCGGTGGTCAATTGGGCCTTCAACCAGTACGCACCTGAACTGGCGGTGCGCAGCGAACATTTGGTATCCCTGCCGGTTCTGGACGATTTGAGTCAGTTGCCGCAATTTTTTACTTTCCCCGACCTGACCTCCGTGACCGATCCGCATATCTTTACCCTGGGCGTCATCGTGGCCGTGGTGGCGAGCCTGGAGACCCTGCTTTCGGTGGAGGCGGTGGACAAGCTCGACCCCCATAAACGCGTCACCCCCACCAATCTCGAACTCATCGCCCAGGGTGCCGGCAATATGGCATCCGGCCTGATCGGCGGCCTCCCCATTACCCAGGTGATCGTGCGAAGCTCGGCCAATATTCAAGCCGGGGGCAGAACCAAAATGGCGACGATGGTCCACGGTACCTTTCTGTTGGTCAGCGCTTTTTTCTTTCCCTTCCTGTTGAATAGGATTCCTCTGGCCAGCCTGGCGGCGATCCTGCTGCTGGTGGGCTACAAACTGGCCAAGCCCCAATTGTTCACGCGCATGTATCGGGACGGCTGGTATCAGTTCATTCCTTTCATGGTGACCATCGCCGGCCTGGTGTTCACCGATTTGCTGATCGGGGTCGGCATCGGCATGGCGACTGCGATTTTCTTCCTGCTCCTGGAAAACTTCAAAATCGATTACTACCGTCACGAGGAGGAAGCCGATCACCGCGTCCAGATCACCCTTGCCGAGCAGGTCACATTTTTGAACAAGGCCAACCTGCTCAAGGAATTGAACCGCATTCCTCCGTACAAGAAAGTCATCATCGACGGCTCCAACGCCCGCTACATCGACCACGATGTATTGGAGATCCTCGATAACTTCAAAAGCGAGGCCAAGTTCAAGAATATTCACTTGACCTTGATCGGCCTTCCCATCGAGGGAAGCCTTCCTCCCCATACCCCGCCGGTAACCGGCGTAGCATCCAATGTACCGAAAGCCGCCATTCGATAATCGGACCTGAGGAGACGATCCATGCGTTTACTGCAACATTTGTTCGACAATAACCGCCGCTGGGTGAAAACCATCGAGAAGGAAAATCCCGGATTCTTCCAGCGATTATCCCGGGGACAATCGCCCGAGTACCTGTGGATCGGGTGTTCCGACAGCCGAATTCCGGCCAACGAGGTGGTGGGTCTGCTGCCGGGAGAGTTGTTCGTGCACCGCAACGTGGCCAATCTG
The DNA here is from genome assembly GCF_000421465.1 of Methylohalobius crimeensis 10Ki. Taxonomy (NCBI): domain Bacteria; kingdom Pseudomonadati; phylum Pseudomonadota; class Gammaproteobacteria; order Methylococcales; family Methylothermaceae; genus Methylohalobius; species Methylohalobius crimeensis. The sequence goes on along the minus strand of NZ_ATXB01000001.1, from coordinate 556,870 downwards.
GTAATTCACAGCGATATGAATCTGCTGTCGGTCCTCCAGTACGCGGTGGAAGTCCTCAAGGTCAAGCACGTGATCGTTTGCGGCCACTACGGTTGCGGCGGGGTGCTCGCGGCGATGCAATGCGGCTCCCACGGATTGATCGACAACTGGCTGCGCTTCATCAAGGATACCTATCACCATAACCTCCAACTTCTGGAAGACGAACCCGAGGAGCGGAGAGCCGACCGACTGTGCGAATTGAACGTGATCCAGCAAGTCGCCAACGTGTGTCACACCAGCATCGTCCAGAATGCTTGGCGACGGAATCAGACGCTGGCCGTACACGGCTGGATTTACGACATCAAAGATGGTCTGCTCAAGGATTTGGACGTCTGCATCAGCGCGCCGGAGCAGATCCCCAACATTTATCAGCTGGAGGCCCGGATCGACTAGGCGTTCAGTTTTGGTGGATGCGCTGCGCTTAACCTCTTAAGCGCAGCGCATCCACCGATTCCGGCAGAATTAACTCCCCCCGACCGGCGGCGATTGAATATACGCCGATTTATTCTCGCTCAAGCGTACCCACCCCACCACGATCCGATACACCATCCAGATCATATCCGCGATCAGGATCATATAGCCCGCCAGCCACATCAGGGAGATGCCCCCCAGGACACCCCACAGCAGGCTGTACCAAAAAGTCCGGATCTGCCAGAGATAATGGGACTCCAGCCAAGTGCCGCGCGCCTCGGGGAGCTTGAGGTAGGCGACGATCAGCGCGGCGATATAACTGATCCCGACAATAAACGACACCGCCTGTAGGGCATAGCCGATCGTCGCCCACTTTTTAAGTGCCTCGACCTGCCGGGTCTCGGTTTCTTCAATCGGTTGGCTCATGGTTCTCCTCCTCGTCGTTTTAATTCACGATCCCATGCCTTCAATCTTTCCGGCGTCCCGATATCGCTCCAAAATCCGCGATACAATTGCCCACTCACGCTTCCTTCCGCAATCCCCCGACGAAGCAAAGGCGCCAGGGCAAAACGCCCCGGTCGACAATGGCAAAAAAGCGCGTGGCTGTAAATCCCGATTCCGCTAAAGGTATAGGTCGGTTCGGAAACACCCGAGGGAAGCACGCGTCCTTCCCGCAGGGCGAAATCGCCGCCGGGATGATGCGGCGGATTGGGCACCAGCACCAAATGCGCCAGACCGCGCGGATTCCGAGGCAGTTCGGCGAAAGGAAAATCCGTGGCCACATCGCCGTTCACCACCAGGCAGGGATCGCTCAAATGGGGAAGCGCTTTGAAGATACCGCCCCCCGTGTCGAGCGCGGCTTCGGGTTCACGGGAATAGACGATGCGCGCCCCCCAGGCATCGCCTCCTCCCAAGGTTTCCTGAATCTGACGGCCCCGGTATCCCAGGTTGATCACCAGATCCGTCATCCCGGCCGCGACCAACTGCTCGATCATGCGCACGATCAGGGGTCTGCCCCCCGCTTCGAGAAGCGGTTTGGGAGTCGTATCGGTCAAGGGCCGCAGTCGCTCGCCGCGGCCGGCGGCCAGAATCATCGCTTTCATGGGCTTATCCTTTGCCCGACTCGGGGCAGTATCTCCCGGTTCAAATAGTCGCCCAAGGCCTGCAATTCTTTATCTTCGCGCCCCACGTCGACGATATAGTCGAGGGTTCGGGGAATTTCCTTGAGATAGCCGGGCCGCCCGTCGCGCAACCACAAACGGGCAAATATGCCGGCCGCCTTGAGATGGCGCTGGGCGCCCATGCGATCGAACCAGCGACGCCACTGCGGCGGTGAAATATCGATCCCGGCGGTCGCCAGTCGCTGGCGGTAGTTCTCCCGCCAACGCGCCACTTGCGGGCCGGGCCAGGCCAGATAGCAGTCCCGCAGAAGGGATACCACATCGTAGGTCACCGGCCCTACCACCGCATCCTGGAAATCCAGCACACCGGGACCATGCCCGGGGAGCACCATGAGATTGCGGCTGTGATAGTCCCGGTGGACGCAGACCCGGGGTTGCTCCAAGGCGCTGGCCACCAGCCCTTCGACGGTGGAATGCCAGATTGCCTCAGGCACGCTGACCTTTAACCAGCGCGTCAACAACCAGTCGCGAAAAATTTCCAATTCGCGCCGAAGCAAGCTGTCGTCATAGGGGGGGAGATCGCAATCGCCAGGGTCGATGCGAGTCTGAAGACGAAACAGGGCGGTCAGGGCATCGCCGTACAACTTCTCCACTCGATCTCGATCCAGCGCCCGAAAATAGGTGGTATCGCCGAAATCCTCCAGGAGCAAAAAACCCTCGTCGATCCGCCGGGCATGGATCTGCGGCACCCGTATCCCGGCATCCCGCAACAGCGCCGCCACCGCCACGAAATGAGGGAGGGTTCGGTCCGAAGGCGCGTCCATGACGATCCACGACCGATCCGGCGTCAGTACCCGAAAATAGCGGCGTGCGCTGGCATCGCCCGCCACCGGTTCCCAAGATTTCACCTCCAATTCCAAGTCACTCTGAATCCAGGTCAGAAGTTCTCGGGTCCGCTCATCCCCGTTTTCCCGTCTCGCCGCCTCGCGATTCCCCGGTCTCACCCTGCTTTTCTCCATGTTAAAATGCCGACTTCATTTTTCGCTACCGTCTAACCGTCTCCAGCAACTCTAATAAGACCAAACCGATCATTCCACGATGCCGTCCCAACTTACGGGGAGATTTACCCTGCCGCTGGCTTTGCTGGCCTGTCTGATCATTCTGCCTCAGATTGGCGCCGGCGCAAATGTATCCGAGTGGGACTGCCGTCTCTCGGGCGATGAATGGATCTGCGTAACCAAGGGGGAAAAGCCCCAACCGACCGAACCCGCCGTGAGCGAACCCCTGCCTCGGGAAGCGCCTTCGCCATCCGAGACCGCCGCCGTTTCAGCGCCGGAACCCGCCTCGGGTCCTGAAATCCGCGTCGGCCAAGTGCCCGCAATGCCCCAGGCACCGCCGGCAGTGAGCCAAGCGGATTCGGAAGGCTGGACCTGCGAATCCGATCCGGAAAGCGACGACTGGCGGTGCAAACTGATCGGCACCGACCCCGGGGGCAAACCCCGGCTGGTGGCGAGTCGCCAGCGCGGCTGGTACGAATTGTCCCCGACCTTCTCCTCCCTGGACGAACAAATGTTTTGGCGCCTCACCCAAATCCTCCCGGAAGATCCCTGGCCGGCGTATTGCCAGGGACGCAACGCCACGCTGCCGGGACTCGCAGCCGCCCCGAGCCGGCGCGGTCTGCCTATGGATTTGGAGGCCGATTTCAGTCAATCCTTAGGCGAAGGTCTATTGTATTTCTCCGGCAACGTCAAAGCGGAACGGGGTCCGCAGCGACTTTGGTCCGACGCCTTGTCCTACGATCGCGATCCCCAGATCCTCAACGCCTGGGGCAACGTGATTTACGAAGAAGCCGGCTATGTATTCGCCAGCGACAGCGCCTGGCTGGATGTGCAGCACGACAAGGCCAAGCTCGACCGGACCCATTTCGTGCTTGGCAACACCCCGGCCCGCGGCACCACCGCCCGCAGCCGCTTCGAGAGCGAAGCCTTGTCGCGCCACCACGAAGTCGCCTATACCACGTGCCCGATCGGCTCCGAGGATTGGGTCCTGCACGCCAAGGACCTGCGCATCAATCGGGATACCGGCAAGGCCGCCGGTCATCACGTGTGGCTCGAATTCATGCACGTGCCGTTCTTATATTCACCCTTTTTCGGTTATCCGATCGACGACCGCCGCATCACCGGCTTTTTACCCCCGTCTTTCGGCCGTTCGGATACCAGCGGAATCGATTTTTCCCTCCCCTATTACTTCAATCTGGCGCCCAACTACGACCTGACCTTCACCCCGCGCGTCCTATCGCAGCGGGGATTCATGGCCGGGCTGGAATTCCGTTATCTAACCCCCAACACCCGAGGTTTTTTCGCCGGCGAACTCTTGCCCTACGATAAGCAACGCAAAAAAACCCGCGGGGAAGTCGCCATCTTCAACCAGACGCGATTCAATCCCTACTGGACCAGCTTCGCCGATCTGCGCTACGTCTCCGACAACCATTACATCAACGAATTGGGGGACAATCTCTCCCTCTCCAGCAACCGTCAAATCCGCAGCGAGGCACGGGCGGAATACCGCCGGAATGGCTGGTATTTCCTGAGCCGACTGGAAAACTGGCAAACCATCGACCCCAACATTCCGGATGAAGCCAAACCCTACCGGCGCCTACCGCAACTTCTGTTGACCAAGGACCTGCGCCTGACATCCTGGGCGGTGGGGCGCTGGGAAAGCGAGTTCTCCTACTTTCAGCAGGACGAACGGGTCGACGGCCAACGCCTGCACTTGCGTCCGACCATCGGCATTCCCTGGCGTACCGCCGCCACCTTCCTGGTTCCCAAAATCGGCCTCGATTACACCCAATATTGGCTGCAGGGCCAATCTCCCGGCCAGAACGATCAGATTTCCCGCATCCTGCCGGTAGCCTCGGTGGACGGGGGCCTTTTCCTGGAAAAAGCCTGGGGACCGGACTACTTGCAGACCCTGGAGCCGCGACTCTTTTATCTCTATATTCCACACGACAATCAAGACGACATCCCGGTGTTCGACACCGCCGTGTTCGACTTCAATTTCAATCAACTCTTCCGCGAGAACCGTTTCAGCGGCCACGACCGCCTGAACGACGCCAATCAGCTTTCCGTCGCCGTCACTTCGCGCCTGCTGGAATCCGACAGCGGCCGGGAACGTTTGCGCGCCAGTCTGGGTCAGATCTACTATTTCCAGGACCGGCGCGTGACCTTCCCCGGGCAGGAACCGGAAACGGACAGCGGCTCCAACATCGTCGCCGAAGTGAACCTGTTGCCGACGGATACCTTCTCGTGGTTTTCCGCAGCGCAGTGGGACCCTTATGAAAACCGCCTGGATCGAGGGGAAACCCTGGTGCAATACAAAAACACCGACGATTACATCGTCAACTTCGGCTACCGCTTCCGACGCGATCAGCTGGAGATTCTGGACGGTTCCTTCCGCTGGCTGCTGTACCAAGGATTGCATGCGGTGGGGCGCTGGCAATATTCGCTCCGCGACGCGATCACCCTGGAAAGCTTCCTCGGGGTGGAAGTGGAGTCGTGCTGTTGGCGCCTGCGCCTGATCGGCCGGCGCTTCATCCGCGACGTGAACCGCAACGAGGACACCGCGGTGTTCGCCCAACTGGAGCTCAAGGGGCTGGTCAGCTTGGGCACCCGGGTCGACGAGTTCTTGGAAAGGAATGTACGCGGCTATCGCCTCGACGACTGATCGAATGGATCAAGCAACAACGATATGAAATGTAATCGGCTTTTCTATTTCATCCCCTTTCGGGCCTGGCTTTTCTGTCTGGGTATCTTTACCCCTTCACCCCTTCCCGCCGCCCCCCAACTTTTGGATCGTATCGTGGCGGTAGCCGAGGAAGACGTGATTTTGGCAAGCGAGCTGATGCGCCAAGTGGGGGCGATCAAACGGCAAATCGGCGCCAGCGGCTCCCGGTTGCCCCCGGATCAGGTGCTGCGCCGGCAAGTGCTCGAACGGATGATCCTGCACCGCCTGCAATTACAGTTGGCTCAGCGCCAGGGGATTCAAATAGACGATGAAACCTTGCGCCAGGCCTTACTCGACCTGGCTCGGCGCAACCAAATGGATCTGGACAGTTTCCGCCGCGCAATCGAAAACGAGGGCATGAATTACGCCCAGTTCGTAGACGATCTGCGCACGGAACTCATGCTCAACCGCCTGCGCGCCAGCCAGGTAAACGCCCAAATCCAGGTCAGCGACAGGGAAGTCGCGCATTTTTTGGAAACCGAAGGTCAAACCGCCTCCTCCAAGGGCGGAGAATACCACCTCGGCCACATCCTCATCGCCACCCCCGCCGCCGCTTCCCCGGAAAAAATCCAACAAGCCCAGCAAAAGGCCCAACAAATCGTCGCCGAGCTCGAACAGGGTTTGGACTTTCATCAAACCGCCATCGGCATGTCCGATGGCGCCCAAGCCCTGAAGGGCGGCGATTTGGGCTGGCGCAAGCGGGAGGCGATTCCCACCCTTTTCGCCGACATCGTCCCCGACATGGAAAAAGGCGACATTCGGGGACCGATCCGCAGCCCCAGCGGTTTCCACATCATCAAGTTGATCGACGCGAAAGGCACCGACACCACGCACATGGTGACGGAAAGCCACGTGCGCCATATCCTCGTCAAGACCAATGAAATCATCGACGACGAAGAGGCGCGGCGACGTTTGAAGCTGCTCGCAGAGCGTATCCGAAAGGGGGAGAATTTCTCCGCCCTCGCCCAGGCCTATTCCGAGGACACGGGCTCCGCCGCCAAGGGCGGGGAGTTGGGGTGGATCACACCCGATGCGGTGGTGCCGCCGTTCGCGGCCGCCATGAACGAGCTCGAGGAAGGCGAACTCTCGGACCCCGTCCAGACACCGTTCGGCTGGCACCTGATTCAGGTTCTGGAACGCAAGACCCGCGACGATACGCTCGAATACCGCAAAAAACGCGCCCGCCAAATTCTCACCCAGCGGAAAGTCGAGGAAGAAACCGAATTGTGGCTGCGCAAATTGCGCGCCGAAGCTTATGTGGAAGTCAACCTGGATGAATAACCCATTACCCCATCTGGCATTGACGGCCGGCGAACCCGCCGGCATCGGGCCGGATCTGTGCCTAATACTCGGCCGCCGGGCGCTGCCCTGTTATTTGACCGTATTGGGCGACCCCGAGACACTCGAAAATCGGGCCGAGCGGCTCGGCCTGCGGTTGGAATTCCACTCGGGTCGGGCCACCGACCCCCATCGCCCCGGCCACCTCTGGGTCCAGCCGTATCCCGTGGCCGCCCCGGTCACCGCCGGCCGGTTGAACCCGGCCAATGCCCGTCACGTATTGGCTTTGATCGAAGCCGCCGCGCAAGGGTGCCTGGAGGACCGCTTCGACGCGATGGTCACCGCGCCGGTCCACAAGGGGGTCATCAACGACGCCGGCATTTCCTTCAGCGGGCATACCGAATTCATCGCCGAGTTGACCGGCGGCCATCCGGTCATGATGCTGACTGCCGGGACACTCCGAGTCGCCCTGGCCACCACCCATCTCCCCTTGCGGGAAGTGCCGCAAGCCATCACGCCCGAGCGTCTTCGAAGCGTCCTTGAAATCCTCCACCACGATCTGCAAGCCCGTTTCGGGATCGGCCGCCCCCGGATCACCGTCCTGGGTCTCAACCCCCATGCCGGCGAAGGCGGGCATTTGGGCCGGGAAGAGCTCGACATCATCCAGCCGGTGATCAAAGAACTATCCATCCAAGGGATGCGCCTGACCGGCCCCTTGCCCGCCGATACCGCCTTCCTTCCCCCCCAACTGAAGCAAAGCGACGCCTTCCTGGCCATGTATCACGATCAGGGCTTGCCGGTGCTCAAATACGCCGGCTTCGGCCACGCGGTGAACATTACCCTGGGCCTGCCGATCGTCCGCACCTCGGTGGATCACGGCACCGCCCTGGAGTTGGCCGGCACCGGCCGGATCGACGCCGGCAGTCTCCAGGAAGCAGTCGCCACCGCCATCGATCTCAGCCGACATGCATAGACCCAAAAAACGCTTCGGCCAGAACTTCCTCCGGGACGGCCGGGTCCTCACTCGCATTCTAGCCGCTGTCGCGCCGCGCCCGGACGATCACATTGTGGAAATCGGCCCCGGCAAGGGGGCCCTGACCCGGTATCTGCTGCCCCATTGCCGCCGCCTGGACGCGATCGAAATCGATCGAGACCTGATTGAACGGCTAGAGGAGAAATTCGAAGACCAGCATTTCCACGTCCATGCCGCCGACGCCCTGGCTTTCGACTTCAGGCAACTGGCCGCCCCGGGAAAGCGCCTGAAGGTGGTGGGTAACCTGCCCTACAATATCTCCACACCGCTACTGTTTCACCTGTTCGAACAGAAGGCTGCGATCACCGAAATGGTGTTCATGCTGCAGAAAGAGGTGGTCGAGCGCCTGGCCGCCCTTCCCGGCAACAAGCAATACGGGCGCCTCAGCGTCATGGCCCAATACCATTGCCGCATGGAAAAGCTTTTCACGGTCGGACCGGAGAGCTTTCAGCCTTCCCCCAAGGTGACTTCGGCGGTGATCCGGCTGACTCCCCACGAGGTTCCGCCGGTGGAAGTGGGCGATCTTAGCTGTTTTAAACAGGTGGTGACGGCCGCCTTCGGGCAACGCCGCAAAACCTTGCGTAATTCCTTGAAATCCTTGCTGCCGGTGGAAACCATCGACGCCTGCGGGATCGATCCTCGCGCCCGGGCGGAGACGCTTTCGCTGGAAGATTTCGGTCGCCTCAGCCAAGCCATGGAAAAAGCCCCTGTACACCCGATTGCCGGCTAGATGATAATATCCGGCTTTACTATCAATCGATCAAAGCGACCATTATGAAAAACTTATTGATCCTCACCCTCACCGCCGTTTTGCTGGGCGGCTGTGCCAGTAAGGAGCGCAATGAATTTCAGGAAAAACTGGCCGCGCGCCTGGCCACGGACCCGGATTTGAAAGATTACAATCTCGATCCCAACGAAGTGGCCGAATGCGTCACCAGCGAGATTGCCCAGACCTTACCCGGCTTCCGCGGCACGCCGGCGCGCAAGCCTTACTGGGAAGCCTACGCCGCCTTCGAATCCACCCGCACGACGGACGAGGCGCTGGATACGATCAAAAAATACAAAGACGTGTTCGGTTCCGAGCAAAAAGCCAGCGCGGCGGCATTGGGTGTCACCCAGTACATCATGCAGTGCATGGGAAAACTCATCGAGAGTGCCCATCCGGCGCCTGAACCGGAACAATCTCAAGACTAGGCTCTGTTGACATCTGCAGCAGAAGCCGGGGAGAGCGTTCCGGGACACACTGTGAATACCTCCCTGTACGCTCGAATCGCAGCATCCCTGCTGCGAACGGTCCCGGAACGCTCTCCCCGGCTCTCCATAAACGCTGGGTTTATCAAAATGTCAATAGTCCCTAGAATTCTGTCAGTCGGAACGAAAGAGCGAACCGGAAACCAATGCTCGGGAGGTGAACGATGCGTATCCTGCATACCATGCTCCGGGTCGGCGACCTGGATCGATCCCTGCATTTCTATACCGAAGTCCTGGGAATGAAGCTGTTGCGCCAGCGCGACTATCCGGAAGGTCGCTTTACCCTGGCTTTCGTCGGTTATGGCAACGAAGGGGAAAAGACCGTCCTGGAACTGACCCACAATTGGGATACATCCAACTACGATCTAGGCGACGGCTTCGGGCACATCGCCATTGAAGTGGACGATGTTTACGCGGCCGCGGAAAAAATCCGCGCCCACGGGGGAAAAGTCGTCCGGGAACCGGGCCCGATGAAGCACGGCAATACCGTCCTGGCTTTCGTGGAAGACCCGGACGGCTACAAAATAGAGCTCCTCAGCCCCCATCGTAGCGATTGAGCATTGAAATTTCTCCCCGCGCCTCCATATTCCAGTTGTAATGAAACGATTGGTTATGGAGGCAAACGTTATGGCTCAAATCACTCGCTATGAACCTTGGACTTTTCTGAATCAACTGCAACGAGAGCTGGAGCGGTCATTCGAAAGCATGCGCAGCGACATGGTACGCGGAGGAGAGGAAATGCCCGCCGCCGCCGAATGGGCGCCTGCGGTGGATATCAAGGAAAAAGCCAATCAATACGTGGTCCATGCGGATCTCCCGGGCGTCAAGCCGGACGATATCGAAATCACGCTGGAGAACAGCATTCTGACCATCAAGGGCCACCGGGAAACCGAAGCCAAGGAGGAACAGGAAGACTATAAGCGCGTCGAACGGGTTTACGGCGGCTTCTTCCGCCGCTTCGCCCTTCCCGACTCCGTCGATGCGGATAAAATCCAGGCCAATTACGAACAAGGCGTGTTGATCATCACGATCCCCAAAAAAGCCGAAGTGCAGCCCAAGAAAATTACCGTCAAAACCGCCTAAATTTCAGCAGCCGGATTGCCGGCGCTCTTTAGGGGGCGCCGGCGATTTTTCAGCTTCCCCTGCCAACGGCTCGACCACCAACAACGCACCTTTTACTCGGCTCACCCGCACCCGATCGCCTCGCTGCAACGCCTTGTCCTTCCCGGCCGCGATCGCCAACCACAAAACCCCGTCGATCAGGACGTCGCCACGTCTACCCACCGGGATTCTTTGGCGGACTTCCGCCCGCCGGCCCACCAGAGTGCGCGCCGCGTTAGAACGCTTCTTTTCACGCTGCCGCCGCCAGCCACGCCAGAGAATGACCAAGATCGACATCAGGGCAAGGGCAAAAAATACCCCGACGAGGAACGACCGGTCATTCGCCAGCAAGAACTTTATTCCCGTTACGACGGCGATCAATCCGAAGATCGCCGACAATCCGGCCGCTGCTTTCATGGTCTCTCCAACCACCCCACCTGAAATCAGAAAACCCTAAGCCTAATGATATAATTAGCAGAATTTTTATGGTTAACACAGATCGAGTCGTGCCCCCTCGGAGCCCTTCTCCCGAAAAACGGAATATCCTTGCCGATCTAATACCGCGTTCGGGTCGTTGTCAATTCGACCGGATCTGCCGGCAATGTCTGTAGGTCGGTGGCTCCTCCGGAATTTATCGTCTCCATTATTCTTAGAGGTCAACCCATTATGAGTCGTGCCTTCGTCAAAGAAGATAACGCCGAAGCGGTCGAGGAACTGCCCGACAAACCGATCAGCTCCCACACCAATTACGTGACTCCCGACGGCTTCAAGCAATTGCAAGCGCGGCTGGCGCAACATTTGAAGCATCAATCGGAATTGAACCGCCGCGACGACTTGAGCGCCCGCCAGGAACTGCCGGTCGTTCAACGCGAGATCCGCTATCTGGAAAAACGCCTCGAATCAGCGGTGGTGGTGGATTCCAGCGCCCAACCTTCGGACCGAGTCCACTTCGGCGCCTGGGTAGAAGTGCTGGACGACGCGGATAAGCGCCATATCTACCACATCGTGGGCGAAGACGAGGCCGATGCAACGCGCGGCTGCATCAGCTGGGTATCCCCCCTCGCCCGAGCCCTTTTCGACGCCCGCGTCGGCGACCTGGTCACCTGGCGCCGACCGGCGGGAGACGTGGAACTGGAAGTGATCGCCATCCACCGGGACGGGAAATCATGAGTTATTCACCGCTCGCTACCTTGACCGACTGGTTGGAAAAAGGCCTCCGCCGCCGAGTCCCTGCCACCGGCTTGGGAATCTTCCGGATCGGCTACGGCTTGGTGGCACTGCAGGAAATCGCCTTTCTTTATTTCTTCCGCCACCTGATTTTCGACGAAACGCCGTATCTCGATCCGGGTCCGCCCCTGATTTCCCTCTTTCTCTTGCTTTGGGGAACCGCGGCGCTGGGCTTGACCCTGGGGTTGAGAACGCGGCTGTGCGCGGCGGTCAATTACCTGTTTTGGGTGCTGTTTACCAGTTTCACCCCCATGTGGCGGGACTTCGACGGCGGTTTCGATCAACTGATGATCTCCTCGGGGCTGCTGCTCGTCTTTCTGCCGTCCTGGCGGGCCCTGTCCCTGGACAATCTGCGTCTGAAGCTTCAAACCTCGACCTTGGGACAGCGCTTCGAGCCTCCCCGGACGGTCCCGATCCTGGCCTATTATCTGCCGCTGCTCATTTCCCTGGGACTGCTGTATTTCGATTCGGCCATCCATAAACTGTTCGCCGAACACTGGCGCAACGGCATGGGCGCGTGGCTTCCCTCCTCCCATCCGTATTACGTCTCTCCGCTCAGCATGCGCTGGCTGCTGGAACTGGAATGGCTCCAGCGCGCCATCACCTATACCATCATCGGCTTTCAGTTCCTGTTCCCCTTCTTATTCTGGCATCGCCGTTTCCGGGTTCCGTTTTTAATTCTGGGGACCTTGTTTCACGGCGGCATTACCCTGTCCTTCAACATTTATCCCTTCGGTCTGGGGATGCTGATTCACTACGCGCTGCTGGTGCCGTTCGGCTGGTGGCGCCGGATCGGGGAGAGTTGGCGCTCGGCCGAACCACGCCTGACCGTCTTCTACGACGGTCAATGCCCCCTGTGCTGGCGGACGGTACTGGCGGTGGAACACTTCGACCTGCGCCGCTGCGTGGTGTTTCGCGATCTCCAAACCCACGCCGCCCAAGAACCAGTCCTGGCGGATATCGACCCATCCGAACTCCTGGCGGATTTATACGCCGTCGACCCGGAAGGTCGGCGCTACCGGGGAATAGACACCTATCTGGCGATTCTGAAAGCGATGGGCTACCTTCGCCCTCTGGCCTGGGTGCTGCGCCTGCCGGGCATCTATTCCCTGGCGGCGCATATCTATCGGCGCATCGCCGACAGCCGCCAGCGGCTGATCTGCGATGCCGCCTGTCTTCCCGCATCGGGGAAGGAATCCCCGCTCCGCAATAATTGGGAAGCCTGGCTGGGGTCCTCTCGCCGGCAGGCGTTCCGCTTGTCCAGGATGCTGGTGGTGCTGCTGCTCCTTCAGCTCAACAGCACCCTTCATTACGGCCTGCTCTACCGCTTCGGCCTTGCCGACCGACTCGGCCCCTTGGGGCCGTTGAGCAATATGCTGGTGTCGGTATCTCACGCCTTCCTGGGCATCACCCCCCACGCCCTGTATCTGGACGACCACTTCAAGGGATACGAGCAGATCTTCGCGATCACCTACTTGGACCGGGACGGGAAAGAGCACTGGCTGCCGTTCGTCAACCGGGAAGGGCGCCTGATCTCACCCAACTGGGGGCGGGTTCATTCCATGTGGGCCAATATCGCCGTCACCCCCAAGCTCGACAAACGCCGGCTGGAAAAATTCCTGGAGAAAGTAACCGCCTTTTACGGCCTTCGCCTGGGATTCGATCTTGACGATGCCCGCTTCCGCCTCAAAGCCAAGCCGATTCGAATGCCGGCGGACTGGGAGCCGGAGCTGCGCCGCTGGAATCTATCCCAACCCTGGCGGGACGTGGGCGAGATTATCTGGCGAGACCAAGTGATGGAAATGACCCTTCGGGAAGCCTTGCCAACTCGGATCAAGTATTCCGATCCCCGTTAGCTTCGCGATCGGCTTGATTCAAGGCCGCCTTGCGCAGCTGGAACTGGCGCAGCACGCCCGCCCCCCAAAGGCCCCAAGAGGCGGTCTTGAGCATCAACATGGGGATGGCGACCGTCTTGATGCCCCAAATCAGGACCGCCACCGCACCGGCGCTCGACAAGCCCCAGGCCACGGCTCCGACCCGTCCGCCGATCAAAACCTTGAGCGATAAGCGACGCCGAATCGCCCGACCGATTTTTGTCAGAATTGTTTTCATCGGTCTGCGCCGAATACTACAGTCGGCAATCGATAATGCGGTAACGTTCATTGAATTGCAATATGCAAGAAAAGTAGGATTGTGGACAAATTAGACGCAAAACACGGATAATCGTTGCAATTGGAAAGCGGGTCGGACATCTCGATGCTCGGGCCCGGCTTCGATTTTGACTCGCGACCGACTTCGGGCAACAGACTATGCAAGGCAACGCTTTCCCGCCGGGAACCGCCTTCCTCGAACCCTTGATTGCCGCCGTTTGGATCGCCGGAGATGGAAACCGATGGCGATGTGGGTGAAGTGGTTTCCGTGGCGATTCATCATCCGCTATTTGGCCCGCACTCACGGCTTCATCGATCCCTTGGCGCTCGTGGCCAAACTGCGCCGCTTCGCCAAGCCGTCGGAAGTGGGCGAACCCATCGAACTGTTGCGGGCGGGCATGGTGTTCCACGCCCGCGGCCTGATCAACAGCCGGGTGATTCAGCACAATCTGGATTGGATCTGGCCCTATTGGATCGAGCGTCAATTCGACCCCGGCGACGAATCCTTCATCCCCCGCGCTTTCTCCATCAGCCACATCAATCTCACCCATCGCAATTGGACCGCCCTCGGCTGGCCCGACTACGGCGAATACCCCCTCGTCGACCCGCGCGGTCTGGTGACGCCTTTGTACGACGGCTGGTCGGTGGACAGCTGGATCGTCACCGACACCGGCGACCGGCTTTTACCGTCGCGAAGCCGCGATTGCCGGCAGACGCTGGTTCAAGAACCCGTCCCCGCCATCCTAACAGACACCTGGGAGAAGGATCTCGCCCTGCAAACCCGCACCCGCGTCGTGCTGGAAAACGGCCGCCCCATCCTCTGCCTGGAACTGAACGCGCTCGCCTCTCAGCCCGCCTGGGCGGTATTGGCCTTGCGCCCCTACAATCCGGAAGGGATCAGCTTCATCCATAAAATCGAACTGACCTCCGACCGGCGCGGCTGGCGGGTGGACGATACCACCGCCATCGATTTCGATACGCCGGCCGAGCGTCACGCGACTTCCGACTATCACGCCGGCGACGTCGCCTTGACCTTGCTGGATCGGGAGGAGCAAACGGCGGTGAGCTGCAATGTGGGCATGGCCACCGCCGCCGCTTTATTCCGCCTGGAACCGAACCGAAACCGTCGCATCCAAGCCCGAATTGCGCTGCCCTCATCCGCCTCCACCGGCTTGAACGCAAGCGCCTGGGAGCGGGAAAGACGTCAGTCCTGCCGGCTCGAAGTCACGGATGAAACGATCCGGGCGCTTTACGACACCGCGCTGACCAGTTTGATCCTGCACTCACCCGGGGATGTGTATCCGGGCCCTTACACCTATCGCCGCTTCTGGTTCCGGGACGCCGCCTTCATCCTCCACGGACTGCTCTGCACCGGACTGACCGAACGCGCGGAAAGCATCCTCGACCGCTTCCCGGAGCGCCAGGACCACCAAGGTTACTTCCACTCCCAAGAAGGAGAATGGGACGCCAACGGCGAGGCGCTGTGGATTTTCGGCCGTTTCTGCGAATTGACCGGCCGCCCGCCCAAACCGGAATGGGAAAGGGCGATACGCCGCGGCGGCCGCTGGATCCTCCGTAAACGGTTAGCGGAAGATGGTTCACCCCACGCCGGCCTGATGCCGGCCGGATTCAGCGCCGAACACCTGGGTCCCAACGATTACTACTATTGGGACGATTTTTGGAGCGTCGCCGGCCTCGAGAACGCGGCCCGATTGATCGAGCATTTCGACCCCGAGCTGGCCCGAACCTTCGCCGCCGAAACCGAGCGTTTCCATAGCGCGATCGACCGCAGCCTCGGCCTCGCCGCCGCCCGCCTCGGTCGTCCCGCCATGCCGGCCGCACCGTCGCGGCGGCTGGACGCCGGCGCCATCGGTTCCCTGGCCGCCGGTTATCCCTTGCAACTGTATTCCCCCCGCGACCCCCGCTTGCTGGATACGGTGGAATTTTTGCTCGACAGCTGCTTCGTCAAGGGCGGTTTCTTTCAGGATATGATCCACTCCGGCATCAACCCCTATTTGACCCTCCATGTGGCGCAAGTATTGCTGCGGGCGGGGGATACGCGCTATCTGGATTTGATCAAAACGATCGCCGTCCTGGCTTCCCCCACCGGGCAGTGGCCCGAGGCCATTCATCCCCGCACCTTGGGGGGTTGCATGGGGGACGGTCAACACGTATGGGCGGCGGCGGAATGGCTGCTGATGATCCGCAGCTGCTTCGTGCGCGAGGAAGGGCATCAGTTGATTCTCGCCGACGGCGTTTCCCGTTCCTGGCTGGAACCGGGCCGGCCGGCACGCTTCGGCCCTTCGCCGACCGCCTTCGGAGCGGTTCGGGTCTGCGTGGAAGAAATCGCGGGCGGTCGCATCCGCGTTTCTTGGGAAGGCCGCTGGCACCGCCGGCAGCCGCCGATCATCGTTCATCTACCCGGCTACGAACCCTGCGCGGTCGAACCGGGCCAACGAGAGGTGGTGCTATGAACATCGTGATGATGACCAATACGTACCTGCCTCACGTGGGGGGTGTCGCCCGTTCGGTCGCTTCGTTTACCGAGGAGTACCGGCGCCAGGGGCATAGGGTCCTGGTGGTGGCGCCGGAATTTTCCGGGTCTCCCGGAGAGGAAACGGATGTGGTGCGAGTGCCGGCGATCCAAAATTTCAACGGCAGCGACTTTGCCGCGGTCCTACCGGTATTCAGCGATCTGGACGACGCCCTGGAGGCATTCCGTCCCGACCTGATCCACGCCCACCATCCCTATTTGCTGGGCATGACCGCCCTGCGGGAAGCCCGCACCCGCGATCTGCCGCTGGTGTTCACCCATCACACCCGGTATGAGTTCTATACCCACTATGTGCCGATGAATTCGCCCGCCCTGAGACGTTTCGTGATCGAACTGGCCACCCGCTACGCCAATCAATGCGATCTGGTGTTCGCCCCCAGCGAGAGCATCGCCGAATTACTCCAACAGCGCGGCGTCAAACGCCCCATCGAAATCGTTCCCACCGGCATTCGAATCGAACATTTCGCCCGGGGGGATCGGGCCACGCTCCGCAAACGCCTGAACATTCCGGAGGAGGATTTCGTCATCGGCCACGTGGGCCGACTGGCGCCGGAGAAAAATCTGGGCTTTCTGACCGAGGCGGTGGCCGACTTTCTGACCCGCCACCCCCGCGCCCATTTTCTAGTCGCCGGGCGCGGGCCGGGCGAGGAGGAAATCCGAAGCCGCTGCCGTTTCCGGAGACTCCTCGATCGCTTTCATTGCCTGGGGGTTTTGGTGGAACAAGAATTGATCGATGCCTATCACGCCATGGACGTATTCGCCTTCGCCTCCCAAAGCGAAACCCAGGGCCTGGTCCTGGTGGAGGCGATGGCCGCCGGGGTGCCGATCGTGGCCTTGGACGCCCCCGGCAGCCGCGAGGTGGTGAGGGATCGACAGAACGGGCGTTTGGTGCTTCACGAAGACACCGCCGAATTCTCCGCGGCCCTGGAGTGGATTTTTTTCGTCCCCCCTCCTAGACGGCAACAACTCATCGAGATGGCGAGAGAAACCGCCGAACATTTTTCCTTGACCCGCACCGCCGACCAAGCCCTGGCCTGTTATCGGCAACTGACCACTACCAGGCAACCGCAGCCGAAAGAAAGCATGGAGGGATGGGACCCATTGCTGCGACGCATCAAAATCGAATGGGAAATCGGCCGGCAAATGATGGAAGCGGCAGGAACCGCCCTGGTCAGCGGGGAGCCCTTGAAAAAACAATTTTAAGAAGCTGTTTACAACCGCTTATTTCAAAAGGGGGCCGGGTCAACTTTGCAAGCAGTCTCTGAAAATTCGAGTTGGGAACTGCTTGCCTCGGCCATGTCGGGAGGAGAAATCCATGATTCCAAGGTATACTCTCGATATTTTCATCGTTTCAAGGATTCATTCATGCGACCTAGCAGCCGACAACCGGACGAATTGCGTCCCATCCGATTCACCTGCCATTACACCAAACACGCCGAAGGCTCGGTACTGGTGGAATTCGGCGATACCCGCGTCCTCTGCACCGCCAGCATAGACGAGCGAGTGCCGCCGTTTCTGCGGGGCCAAGGGCAGGGATGGGTCACCGCCGAATACGGCATGCTGCCGCGCGCCACCCACGAGCGTACCCACCGCGAGGCCGCCCGGGGCAAGCAAGGCGGGCGCACCCAGGAAATTCAACGCCTGATCGGGCGCGCCCTCCGGGCGGCCATGGATCTCCGGGCCTTGGGAGAGCGATCGATCATTATCGACTGCGACGTCCTGCAAGCCGACGGCGGCACCCGCACCGCCGCCATCACCGGCGGTTTCGTGGCATTGTCGCTGGCGGTGGAAAAACTCCTCCAAACACGCAAGCTGAAAAAGAATCCCCTCCACGGTCAGATCGCCTCGGTATCGGTGGGCATCTATCGCGGTGTTCCAGTGCTGGATCTCGACTATCGGGAAGACTGCGAGGCCGAAACCGATATGAACGTGGTCATGAATGACGGCGACGCTTACGTGGAAATTCAAGGAACCGCCGAAGGCCATCCCTTCCGCAAGGACGAACTCCAGGCGATGCTGGCATTGGCCGATAAAGGCATCGGCGAACTGCTGGAACATCAACGCCAAGCGCTGATCCTGGCAGGGGTGGAATGAGCTCGTCGGTATCGGAGTCCCAGCGCATCGTTCTGGCCAGCGACAACCGGGGCAAGGCGCGAGAAATCCAAACCATGCTGGCCTCCCGGGCCATTCGGGTGCTCCCCCAGAATGCCTTCGCCGTTGCCTCCATCGAGGAGACGGCGCCCACCTTCGTGGAGAATGCGCTGCTCAAAGCCAGGAACGCCGCCCGTTATACCGGACTGCCGGCACTGGCCGACGACTCCGGTCTGGAGGTAGAGGCACTGGCCGGCGCGCCCGGCATTCACTCGGCCCGTTACGCCGGCGGCGATGCCGACGATCAGGCCAACACTAGCAAGCTGCTGCAGGCCTTGGAAGGTTTCGAGGGCGAGGAGCGCGGCGCGCGCTTCCGCTGCGTACTGGTCTTTCTACGCCACCCTTACGACCCCAGCCCGCTGATCGTCGAGGGCGCTTGGGAAGGCCGCATCACCGAATCGCCCCGGGGCCAAGGCGGCTTCGGCTACGACCCGGTGTTCTATCTCCCCGACTTGGACCGCACCGCGGCGCAATTGTCGGCGGAGGAGAAAAATCGCCTGAGCCACCGGGGAAAGGCTTTGCAGCAATTGATCCGCAGATGGAGAAACTAGCTGCCGATGCCTACAACCGCCTGCCCTTTGTGCCAATCCGAATCCGCCGATATTTTGTGGCGAAACGCGTTGTGCCGCGTTCTCTGGGTCGAGGACGACGATTATCCCGGCTATTGTCGTGTCATTCTCAATTCCCATCGACAAGAAATGACCGATCTGCCGGAATCCGAGCGTCAAGAATTGATGGCGGTGGTTTTCGCCGCCGAGGCCGCGCTGAGGGAAACGGCCCGGCCCGACAAAGTCAATCTCGCCAGTCTGGGCAACCAAGTGTCCCATCTTCATTGGCATGTCATTCCACGCTGGCAAGAAGACGCCACCTTTCCCGATGCCATTTGGGTCGCGGCAAAACGATCAGGCCGGGTTCAGGTCGACCGGGGGAGGCTTAAACGAGACTTTGCCGCAAGATTGCGGGAGTTACTTTCTCCGCCGGAAAAAACCTGAAAAGCGGCCCCCGAAAACGCGGCACAACCAGTCATTCTGGCCGGACTCAGCGCAATCGCCGCGCCACCAAAACGCCGTCGCGGATGGGGTTGATGAAGGCTTCGAAGTCCGGGTCTTCGAAGATCAAGCGGTTGTGTTCGCGAATCGCCTCGGTCCAGCCGGGAACCACGTCCACGAAATCGTCCACCGCCACCCGTCCATACCACAGGGTATTATCGGCAATATAAAGACCGCCCGGCCGGATACGCTCGCGCGCCAACCGCCAAACTTCCGGATAATCGCCTTTATCCACATCGTTATAGCAAATGTCGAACGCCCCCGGTACCCGTTCGAACAAGGTTTGGGCCCGACCCGTCTGAAAGTGGATTCGATCCCACAAACCGGCGCGGCGCAAGTAGCCCTCGGCCAGATCGCGGTTGGCCGCCGCGCCATCGGTGCAATACACTTCTCCGCCGGGTCCTATCGCGTGGGCGAACCACCAGGCCGAATAACCGTAACCGCTGCCGAACTCGAATATCCGCCGGGCACCGATCATCGCCGCCATCTGCTTGATAAATCCCCCCACCAAACGACCGATGATAGGAAACTCGTGGGCCTTGGCCCGAGCTTCCATCTCGGTGAGAACCGGATCGTCGGTACGCGGTTCCGCCAGACCGCGCAAATAATCTTCAATCTCGGACGCCACTGGGGCTAAAACGGTGGGTGGAACACGGGGATCTTGCAAGCGGCTCATGACTGCCTCCGAGGTGTGGAATCGGTTTTCATCTTACCGCGATCGAACGGTCGGAGAAAATATCACTCGATTCTTCCCTCGGTTGCGGTTGATTTAATCGGCATTTATGCCTAATCTGCCGGATCGGCTCCTTGATCGCCAAATACCTATACCTATAATCTGCCTGGAGGAGAAACAACCATGCAAGAAATTCACAGCACCAGTCTGCTGATATTTCAATCGGCGGTGATTATATCCCTGATTTTGCTGGTGGCGGGGGTGATCAAACCGGGCTGGTTCCTGTTCTGGATGAAGGCGCCCAAACCGTTTTTCATGTTCGCCATCGGTTCGGTGATTTTCATGGGGTGTTACTTCGGCTACGGCCTCAAAGTGGGGTCGCCCCCACCGATCGCCGCGATTCATGCCTTGATCCTGTTTTCCATTCTGTTTCTCGTACTCGGCCTGATCAACCCCAGCTGGGTGTTCGGGACCCCCAAACTCGACCGGATATGGGTGATGGCCATCGCCGCCCTCCTTTTCATGGGGTTCATGACCCTACAAGGTGTCTACTATGGCCCTAAAAAGAAGCGGCCACCCACTCCCGCCCCGGAATCCTCCATTAAGCCACGGGAATTTCCCCAACCCGCTGCCCCCGAGCCGGGTTCCGAATCATAGGAACACGCTGTGCTTTCACGCCTGATTGCCCTCATCGTCTTGGCTTTGCTGCAAAGCGCCTGCTCCCTGGATCCCGTTTTCGCGCCGCAGACACCCGCCCCGGACTATCCTTCTTCACCGACGCCCCCCCCAGAGGCGCAGACATATCCCCAGCCTCCTCCACCGCCGACTCCCGAACCCGCACCGGTGCCGGCGGAGACGCCTCCCGCGCCTACGGTGGAGGCTTCTCCCGCGGTGATCGCCTTGATGCAACAAGCGGAATCCGACCGCCAACAAGGGGACTTGGAGCGGGCAGCCACACGCTTGGAACGCGCTTTGAGAATTCAACCCCGCAACCCCGAACTTTGGCACCACTTGGCCCGGCTGCGCCTGGAACAGCACCAGCCCCGGTTGGCGGAAGAGCTGGCCAAGAAATCCATCAGCCTGGCGAGCGGAGACAAGGACCTCCTGCGTGGCAACTGGCGGCTCATCGCCCAAGCCAGACGCTTGAACAGCGATCCGTCCGGCGCCCGGGAGGCGGAACGACAGGCGGCCCGTTACTGACTGTCGAACTGGGCGAACCATTGCCCCGCTCCGCCGGGACCGGCCGGATCGTAGTAGAGGGAACGCAAGCGGAGATGGCCGATCAGCCCCAACTCCGGTCCCGGCAACATGGTCCGAAATGCCTCGCCCCCCATGAGCTGATGGGTGATGGTTTGATATAATCGATCCAATTGGCCGCTGCGCAGGACGGTATCCAGCATGGCGGGACCGGCAATCAGATAAATGCTACGATACCCCAATTGCCCCAGGATCGAAATCAAACGCCGGCCTTCCACCAAACGGCCGGAACCGGCGAAAATCACCGGATAGCCCTCCTTGCGCCAGGCTTCGACCCGGACCGGATCGGCCCCTTCGCCGGTAAAGAGGTAGACGGGCTGATGATGTATCCGTACCGACTCGGGAATCACGAAATCCAGGCTGCCGCTGGCGATGGCGATCGCCGGTTGAGGCTTCAGTCCTTGGGACTGGCGCCAGGCGACCAAATCCTCGCCCGCCGGATGCGCTCCCAGTTGGAGAATGTTGCCCAGGGTGCCTTCGGCCAATGCGCGCAGATAGCCGCCGTGGGTGATGAGACAATCGGCCTGGGCCTCCAACTCCAGGAACAGACGGAAATCCGCCGGCGTGGTCAAACTCTTGGGCAAATAGGGCTGACCGGTGCGCATGTCCTCCAAAGCGATGCGGCCGTCGAGGCTGGCGAGAAAATTGGCATACACGAAAGGGCGAGGACGCCCCGATAGCCCCAATTCGAACAGGCGATGACCGAGATATAAACCCTTCAGCGGGACTTCGCTGAACGGTGGCGGGTAAAGGCAAAAAATTTGTTTTTGCATAGCTGCCACGTAATAATTGAAGAAATATCTTTAAACGTAACAGAAACAAGGGCCGAGCTCATGGAAAAACCCTATATCTTGCACATGATCACCACCGAAAAGAACTTAAGCCCTTTCGACGTCAACATGGCGCAAGATGCCGGCTGGCAAGTGACGATGCCGTATTTGAACGTGGCCGAAGACGAAGTCCAAAATCTCATCCAAGACTCGATCTTCTCGCGTGGTCCCAAAGGGGTCAAGCGGACCGCCGCTTTCATCGGCGGACGCGATCCGGAAATGGCGGTCAAGATGCTCCAAAGCGCCCAAGGCGCCATGGTGCCGCCGTTTGAAATCTCCGTGCTCGCCGACCCGTCGGGTGCTTTCACCACCGCCGCGGCGATGGTGGCCGCCGCCGAGCGCGAGCTGGCCGACAAATTCGATACCGAACTGGCCGGCAAACGCGTGTTGATTCTCGCCGGTACCGGTCCGGTGGGACAAATCGCCGCCGTCCTATGCGCCAAGGCCGGTTGCGAGGTCACCATCATGGGGCGGCAAAAAGAAAAATCCGAACGCATCGCCAAACTTTGCAATGAATGCTTCGGCGAAGGGAAGACCTCGATCGGCGGTGAAGGCAACGACCGGTTGGATTCCTTGCTTCCCGAAGCCGATCTCATCTTCGCCACCGGTGCCGCCGGCATCCAATTGCTGAGCGCCGATCAGGTCGCCGCCGCCCCCCATCTGAAGGTCGCCGCCGACGTCAACGCCGTCCCCCCCGCCGGGATCGCCGGCATCGATGCGATGGCGGACGGCGCAGCCATTCCGGGTTCTTCCGGCGGTGCCGTGGGCATCGGCGCGCTTGCCATCGGCAACGTCAAATATCAGGCCCATCACCGGCTTCTGAAGCAGATGCGCGAAACCGACAAGCCGGTTTATCTCCATTACGATCAGGCCTTTGCCGTCGCCCGCGATTTCATCCAGTCCAAACGCTAATTTCCACGAGGCTAACGATTCATGACCACCCGAACCGTACTCCACATGTTAAGCCCCCGCCCCCAAGTCAGCCCCTTCGACATCAACATGGCGGTGGACGCGGGCTTCGACATGATTTTCCCCCACGCCAACGTGTCGCCGGACCAGGTTTACGGCCTGACCCAGGACATCATCTTTTCCCGCGTACCCAAGGGAGTGAAGGAAACCGCTATTTTCATCGGTGGCCGCGACATCGGTATCGCCCTGGATATGATGGAAACCGTCAAGAAAGCCATGGTCCCGCCGTTCGAGGTATCGGTTCTGGCCGATCCTTCCGGCGCCTTCACCACCGCCACCGCCTTGGTCGCCTCGGTGGAGAAGCAGCTCAAGGAAAAACACGACCTGGAAATGAAAGACTGCCGGGCAGTTGTTTTCGGCGGCACCGGACCGGTGGGCATCTCCACCGGGGTCATCGCCTCCCTGGCCGGGGCCGACGTAACCCTGGTGGACCATTTGAGCCTGGACACCGCCATGCAGACCGCCGCGGAATACAGCCGTCGCTGCGGCTGCCATCTGAAAGGCACTTTTTCCAGTTCCGGCGCCAGCAAGTCGTGGCTGGTCAACCGCGCCGACATCCTCTTCAATACCACCAAGGCCGGCATCCAGGTATTGGATAAGGAAATGCTCGAAGATACCACCCGGCTGAAAGTGGTCGGAGACGTCAACGCCGTCCCGCCGGCGGGAGTCGAAGGCGTGAAAGCGAAGGACATGGGCGCTCCCCTGTCCACCACGCCCAACAGCCCCGATGCGGTGAGCGTCGGCCCCCTGGCCGTGGGCGGCATCAAATACAAGCTTCAGAACGCCATGCTGCGGGATCTTCTCCGCACCGAAGAACACGTGTACTTCGACTTCCGGGAAGCCTTCACCCGGGCCCGGAGATTGGTGTAATCCGCAGACGTTTCACAAACCCTCCTATCTCCCTCTCCCGCTGGCGGGAGAGGGCCAGGGTGAGGGTGGTTTAAATCACAAAATACCTTTTATTTCAATTAGATCCACCCTCATCCTAACCTTCTCCCTCCAAGAGGGAGAAGGGGACCCATACTTTTGTGCGACACTCTTTCCGAACGAGTCTGTCACAAAACATACAAGGGTCGGGGTGAGGAGGGTGGTATCAAAAAACAGAACCCCATCTATTCGGTTGCATTGCCCTTCTTTCGATCGAACACCACCCAACCCAAGATTCCCAACATCCCCAGCCACAATGGCCAATCGCCCCAAATCACATAGGGGGTCGCTCCGGCCAAGGGAACGATGGTTTCCGTCAAGGAAGTCCGAACGAAAGAAGCCGCCTGCGCCTTCACCTTCCCCCTTGAATCGATCACTGCGGTGATCCCGGTGTTGGTGGCGCGGAGCAAATAGCGCCCCCCTTCCAATGCCCGCATTCTGGCCATTTGCAGGTGCTGATGGGGCGCGATCGTATCGCCGAACCAAGCGTCGTTGCTGACATTGACCATGTAGGCGGCCTCCGGCAGTCCCACCAAGGCGTCGCGGGCGAAGGCATCCTCGTAGCAGATGGTCGCCGCCACCGGAAAACCGGCCGCTACGATCAATGCTTGATCGTCGTCGCCGGCACTGAAGTCGGACAGGGGAATTTGGAGCACCTCCAGAATGAACCCCAAAAGCGAACGCAAGGGCAAAAACTCCCCGAACGGCACCAAATGCCGCTTATAGTAACGTCCGGATGCCTCGCCCAGACCGATCAAGGCGTTGTAGTAACGATCCGTCGCCGATTCCAGCATCGGCACGCCGACGAGCAAATCGCTTCCCCGAGCTGCGGCTTCCCGCTCCAGAGGCAGGAACAATCCTTCCCGAACTTGATGATAAAACGCCGGCACGGCGGTCTCCGGCCAGACGATCAAATCCGCCCCCCAGTTCCGGCGGGTCATGTCCAGATAGGCGGCCAAAATCCGCCTTCGGGTCTCCGGCCGCCACTTGAGATCTTGGGAAATATCGCCCTGAAGGAGAGCGACTCGAAAAGGATCGCCGGCGGGTTGGGTCCAAGGAACGGCTTTGAAACCCGCCCCCGCCAGCCAGAGGATTACCGCCACCGCGACCCAATGGCCCGCTTGGCGATTTTGCGTTGGGAGAGCTTTCGCGCGCCAAATCGCCCACAGCACTGCGGCGGTCAGCACGGTCAGCCAGCCGGTTCCGTATTCCCCCACCAAGGGCGCGAATCCGGCCAGGGGGGCATCGATCTGGCTGTAGCCCACCTCGAGCCAGGGAAAACCGGTCAACAGCCATCCTCGCAACCATTCCACCCCAATCCATATGGACGGCAAGACCAACATCGGCCGCCAGTTCGCGGGGTCGGCTTCCCAGCCCTTTGCGTTGCGCTTGAACAACCAACCGGTGAACGCGCTCGCCACGGCCGGATACAAGGCGAGAAAGGCGACCAGCAGCACCGTCAACCCGCCCGCCGCCGCAACCCCGGCGCCGCTGTATCGATGCATGCTCACATACACCCACCAAACCCCGACCCCGAATTGCCCCAGGCCGAATAGATAGCCCAGGGCGAACGCCCGACGCGGGCAAGGCGTCTGCCGCCATATCAGATGGAAAAGCCAGGCCAAAACCAGAGGCGCCAGCCATGACTGGCCATAGGGGGCGAAAGCGAAAGGAAGCAAGGCACCTGCAATCAGCGCCTGGAACAATTGGGCCCGATAACCGGCCAGCACAATCAGGCCTCCATGTCGTAGCCGTGCTTCGTGTCGGGCTCCTTCAGCTTCACCTTCAATAAATGGACTCGGCGCTTGTTGGCGCGCAGCACCTCGAACAAGAACGAATCCAATGCCACCTGTTCCCCCCGCTTGGGGACGTATCCCAAGGTGTGGACGATCATCCCGCCGATGGTATCGAAATCCTCGGCGCTGAAGTCGGTATCGAAATAGGCATTGAACTCTTCGATCGGGGTAATCGCCTTGACGGTAAAGACTCGATTGCTGCGCCGGAAGATGTACTCTTCCTCCAGATCGTGTTCGTCGGCGATATCTCCCACGATTTGTTCCAGAATATTCTCGATCGTCACCAGACCCGCGGCGGCGCCGTACTCGTCGATGACGATGGCCATGTGTTGGCGGCGCATCCGGAACTCGCGCAACATCACGTTGAGACGCTTGCTTTCGGGAACGAACAAGGCGCGCCGCATCAGTCTTTTGACGGGAATGTTGAATTTCCGGCGCAGGACGTAGGGCAGCAAATCCTTGGCCAACAAAATCCCAACCACCTGGCTGCGGTCTTCGCCGCTCACCGGGAATCGGGAATGGGCGGTATCGATTACCACCGAGAGAATGTCTTCCAGGGAAGCGTCTTGATGGAGTACGGCCATCTGCGCCCGCGGCACCATCACGTCGCGCACCCGCAATTCGGAGACCTTCAACACCCCTTCGATCATGGGCAAGGCCTCGCTGTCGAGGAGTTCGCGTTTTTGAGCATCCCGCAAGATTTCCATCAAATCGTCGCGGGTCTTGGGTTCGCCGGAAAAGAAATGACTCAAACGTTCGACCCAATTTTTTGAGTCGCTTATCTCATCGGCCTGCTCGTCGTTCATGATCGTTCAATTACCTCAATCGACAAATAGGGATCTTCAAAACCCAGCTGGGACAAAATTTTCCTTTCGAGGGACTCCATCATTTCCGCCTCCTCCGTAGCGATATGGTCGAAACCGCGCAAATGCAGCACCCCATGGACCACCATATGGGCCCAGTGAGCCGCTTCCGTCTTGCCCTGGGCTTGCGCCTCGCGAGCGACCACCGGCGCGCAGATCACCACGTCTCCGAGAAACGCCAGCGGCACGCCGGCGGGGGCTTCGAACGGAAAGCTGAGGACATTGGTGGGACGGTTCCGATGGCGATAGCGCTGGTTGAGGACGGTGATTTCCGCCTCGTCCACGATCGCCAGGGAAACTTCGGCCGACTTTCCCTCTAAAGCCGCATCGACCCATTGGCGCAGCTTCTCCTCGGATGGACAAGGGTGATCGCACCGGATCTGAATATCGACGCAAGCGGTCACGTCAATCTCCTGACGCCAAACGTTGCTGCCGTTTCTCATGGGCCTCGTAGGCGGCGACGATGCGCTGGACCAAGGGGTGGCGCACCACGTCGTTCGCATCGAAATAGGTAAAACCGATTCCCTCGACCCCTTTCAGGACCTCGAGCACGTGCTTGAGTCCCGAGGGCCGACCTTTGGGCAAATCCACCTGGGTCACGTCCCCGGTGATCACCGCGGTGGAACCGAACCCCACCCGGGTCAGAAACATTTTGATCTGTTCGATGGTGGTATTTTGAGCCTCGTCCAGGATGATGAACGAGTCGTTCAGGGTCCGCCCGCGCATGAAAGCCAACGGCGCCACCTCGATGACATTGCGTTCGATCAGTTTCAGGACGCGGTCGAAACCCAGCATTTCATACAGCGCATCGTAAAGCGGCCGCAGGTAGGGGTCGACCTTCTGCGCCATATCGCCCGGCAGAAATCCCAACCGTTCCCCGGCTTCCACCGCCGGACGGGTCAATACCAAGCGTTTGACCACTTCTTCTTCCAATGCCGCCACCGCACAGGCCACCGCCAGATAGGTTTTTCCCGTTCCCGCCGGCCCGATGCCGAAGTTGACGTCGAGAGAAAGAATGTTTTTCAAATAACGTTGCTGGTTGGGTCCCCGCGCTTTGATCAACGCCTTGCGCGTACGGATGACGACCGGCGCTTCGACCTCGGACGCCTCCTCCGCATCCAATAGCGCATTGACGCTGGAGTTTTGCAGCGACAAATGCACGTGCTCGGGAGTGATGGTTTCCGAAGTGGTCGCTTGAAACAAGTTGCGGATAAGGAGGGAAGCCGCTTCCGCCGGCTGACTCAAGCCAATGATCCGGAATCGATTGCCGCGGCTGGCGATTTCCACGCCGAGGCGTTGTTCGATTTGTTTCAGGTTTTCGTCGTATTGCCCGCAAAGATTGGCCAAACGCCGGTTATCCGCGGGCTCCAAGGTAATTTGCAGCGTGGTAGATTCGTCTGTCAATGGGTAAGAATTAAGCCCCATAGGGCTGGTTTAACACCTCTATCCAAGTTTTCCTCAGCATAACTTAGACCAATCGCCCCCGCAAGGAGTTCGGCAGCGCGTCGGCGATGACCACCTCGGCAAAGCGTCCCACCAAGGAAGACGGTCCCTGAAAGTTCACCACCCGGTTGTTTTCGGTGCGTCCGCACAATTCCCGCGGATTCTTTCGGGAAGCCCCTTCCACCAGAATCCTGGGACGGGTGCCCACCATTTCGCGGGAAATATCCGCGGCCATCGACTGGATTCTCTGCTGCAGCCGGCTGAGGCGGGCTTTTTTCACCGCCGGGGGCACATCGTCGGGCAGCTCGGTCGCCGGGGTTCCGGGGCGGGGACTATAGATGAAACTGTAGGAATGATCGAATCCCACCCGTTCGATCAAATCCATGGTTTGCTCGAACTCTTCCTCCGTCTCGCCGGGAAAGCCCACGATGAAATCCGATGACAAGGAAAGGTTGGGCCGGACCTGGCGCAGGCGTTCGATTTTCTCCATGTATTCGCGCCGTGTATAGCCGCGCTTCATTCGGGCCAATACCGCGTCGCTGCCCGACTGAACCGGCAGGTGCAGATGATCGACCAATTGCGGGATCGAGGCGAACGCCTCGATCAGATTGTCGTCGAACTCGGCCGGGTGGGAAGTGGTAAAGCGGATCCGCTCGATCCCGTCGATGGCGGCCACTTCGAACAACAACAGCGCCAAGTCGGTCTCCTCGCCGTCTTCACTCTCGCCCCGATAGGCGTTGACGTTTTGTCCTAGCAGGTTGACCTCTTTCACTCCCTGCTGCGCTAAATCCTCGATCTCTTCGATCACATCGCGCACCGGTCGGCTGACTTCGGCGCCTCGGGTATAAGGCACCACACAATAGGTGCAGTACTTGCTGCAGCCTTCCATCACCGAAACGTACGCTTTCGCCCCCTCGGCGCGAGGCTGAGGCAAGGCATCGAATTTTTCGATTTCGGGAAAGGAGATGTCCATGACCGACCGCCGCTCCCGACGCACCCGCTCCAACAGTTCCGGCAGGCGATGCAGAGTCTGGGGACCGAAGACGATGTCCACATAGGGCGCTCGCTGTTGGACCGTTTCGCCTTCCTGGCTGGCGACACAGCCGCCGACGCCGATGATGACCTCGGGCCGCCGTTTTTTCAGCGGCCGCCAGCGGCCCAAGAGGGAAAACACCTTTTCCTGCGCCTTCTCCCGCACGGAACAGGTATTCAGCAGCAAGACATCGGCTTCCTCGGGATCGAGAGTCCGTTCCAGACCGTGGGATTGGCGCAGCACGTCTCCCATCTTGCCCGAATCGTATTCGTTCATCTGGCAACCGAAGGTCTGGATATAAAGCTTTTGGGCCATGTGAAATCCCATCAAACATCAAAATCGGAAAGCAGGCAATTATATCAAACTGCCGTGTTGCCCTGGGGGACGTTTGTAGGCGACAATTGGCCCAAGATGGGTTGACATTTAGTTGTTCCAAACACTCATTGAGGGAGCCGGAGAGAGCGCTCCGGAACACGCTGTAAATACATCCATGTACGCTCGAATCGCAGCATCCCTGCTGCGAACGGTCCCGGAGCGCTCTCTCCGGCTCTTCCTTGCAAATGTCAACAGAGCCCAAGTTTTGGAGCCTCTCTCATGCATAGCCATGACGATCTGCGGATCCGAATCCCCGAACCCGAGTTGATGGACGAACCGCTTCAGGCCAAAGCCTATGCCGAGGCCGATTTCCAGGAGGCCAATACCCTGTTTTTGGAATTGTTCGAGCGTTACTTCCCCGGTCATCGACCCGCACATGGATTGGACATCGGCTGCGGTCCCGGAGAGATCACGCTCAGTTTCGCCGAACGCCATCCGGACTGCCGACTGACCGGCATCGACGGCGCGGAGGCGATGCTGGCCATCGCCCGCCGCAGGCGAAACCGCCGACCGGCGCTCGTCCCGGGGGTGGATTTCCGCAAGGCACGCATTCCCACCGAACGATTGCCTCGCCGCTACGACACGATCCTCAGCAACAGCCTGCTCCACCACCTCCCGGATCCCACCATTTTGTGGCGGGAAATCCGTCGCCGGGGATTTCCGGGAGCGGCGGTCTTGATGATGGATCTGGCAAGACCGGCAAGCAAGGAAAAAGCCCGCCAACTGGTGGCGCGATACACGGCGGAGGCGCCGGAAATTTTACGCCGGGACTTTTACAACTCCCTCTGTGCCGCCTTTACCCCGGCCGAAATTGGAGATCAATTACGCGCGGCCGGGTTGGAAGATTTTCGAGTGGAAAAAGTCAGCGATCGTCATCTGGCCGTTCACGGCCGGTTGCTCTGAACCGCGACAGGCGCTGGGTGGGGGCAGACCTACGTGTCCGCCCCTCCAGTCATGGATTATTTGACGTAGTCGAAGGTCTTTCCCGGAGTCACCGGCAGACGCGGCATCTCCTGTTCGGGGAATTCTCCGGTCAAGCCGTTCAGGAACGCCGAGATGTCTTCCACCTGCTGATCGGTCAGACTCCGATTGAGCTGCAGTTTACCCATCACCCGAACCGCCTGATCCAAGGTCTTGACCGAACCGTTATGGAAATAAGGTGCGGTCAAAGCGACGTTGCGCAAGGTCGGCACCTTGAACAGGTGCTTGTCGGCATCGTCCTGGGTCACCTCGTAGCGACCCAGATCTTCCTTGAAGTTGTACTTGCGCTCGAAAAAGGCGTTATCGAAGACGGGGAATTTCTGGAACACGCCGGCCCCCTGCTTCATCTGACCGCTGAAAGCCGGACCCGAGTGGCAGCCGACGCACCCCACCTCGGCGAAGGTCTGCATCCCCCGCACTTGTTGCTCCGACAAAGCGGACTTGTCGCCCTTTACATAACGATCGTAGGGGCTGTTGGGCGTGATCAAGGTGCGCTCGTATGCGGCGATCGCCTTGACCGCGTTGTCCTCGGTGATTTCGGCATCGGCGCCGAATGCCTCCTTAAACAAATCGGGATAGCCGGGAACCTGCTTCAAACGGGCGACCACGTCATCCCAACCCTTCATGCCCATTTCGACGGGGTTGGTGACCGGACCGCGCGCTTGATCCTCGAGGCTGGCCGCGCGCCCGTCCCAGAATTGGGTCGCGTGAAAAGCGGAATTCCAAACGGTCGGCGCGCTGCGTCCCCCGGTTTGACCGTGAACCCCGGCGGCAAATGGACGGTTGTCGTCCCCGCCCGCCATCACGTTGTGACAGGAATTGCACGAGAAGGTCCCGGTGGAAGACAGACGCGGATCGAAATAGAGGATTTTCCCCAATTCGACCTTGGCCGGCGTGGTGGGATTGTCGGCCGGCGCCGGTGCCTCCTCCGGCAGCGGCTGCCACTGGATCGCTCCCGCCGAATGGGTGACGCTCGCCAACGCCACTACGGTCAACAAAGGTTTCATGTCGAACATGTCTCAGCCTCCTTTTATGATGAACCCTCAAGGCTCGCATGAGGATTTTGATTCTTATTCGGGTACTTTCATATTGAAGCACACGCATTTATAAACCTGCAATTACAGGTATATATTTTCCAGCGGACATGCCCGAAGATTTAACGCACCCATCACCCCGGCCAACAGCCGATTCAATCAAACGGATGTTCGATGACGATGGTCTGATGTCGGTCGGGTCCGGTGGAAAGGATGGTCACCGGCACCTGGAGCAGTTCTTCGATCCGCCGGATATAAGTCCGGGCATTGGCCGGCAGATCCTCCCATCGGGTGATTCCGGCAGTGCTTTCCTTCCAGCCGGGCAGGGTTTCCAGCACCGGCTCGCAGCGGACATAATCCTCCGCGCTGAGAGGGGTCTGCTCCATCAACCGACCCTCGAGCCGATAGCCGACGCCGATGGCGATTTCTTCCAAGCCGTCCAAAACATCCAATTTGGTCAGACAAATACCGGACAGGCTGTTGAGGCGCGCGGATTTGCGCATCGCGACCGCATCGAACCAACCGCAGCGGCGCGGACGGCCGGTGGTGGCGCCGAATTCCTGGCCTTTATCCGCCAAGTGTCGACCGACCGCGTCCTGGAGTTCGGTGGGAAACGGCCCGTTGCCGACCCGGGTGGAATACGCCTTGGTAATCCCCAGCACGTAATCGAAATCCCGCGGCCCCAGACCGCAACCGGGGGCGGCTCCGCCGGCGGTGGTGTTGGAGGAAGTCACGAAGGGGTAAGTGCCGTGGTCGATATCCAATAAAGCGCCTTGCGCCCCTTCGAAGAGCAGATCCTCTCCCTGACGCTGCAATTCGCTCAAGCGCACCCCGACATCGGCGACCATGGGTTTGAGGGCTTCACCCCAGGTCGTCAACTCGTTCAAAGCCGCCTCAAAATCGACCGCGGGGCACTGATAATAACGAGTCAATACGAAGTTGTGGTAGTCGAGCAAGGCGCGCAGCTTTTCCGCCAATTCCGCCGGATAGAACCAGTCGTCGGCCCGAATGCTGCGGCGGGCCACCTTGTCCTCGTAGGCCGGCCCGATGCCTCGCCCGGTGGTGCCGATGGCGCCGTCTCCGCGCGCCGTCTCGCGGGCCTTGTCCAAGGCCACATGGACCGGCAGCAACAAGGGACAAGCGGCACTGATCTTGAGACGATCACGGATGGCCACGCCTCCCCGCTCCAGCGTCTCGACTTCTTCCAAAAGCGCCGGAGGTGACAAAACGACGCCGTTGCCGATCAAACACTCCACCCCCGGATGCAACGCACCGGAGGGAATCAAATGCAGGATGGTTTTATGGCCGTCGATCACCAGGGTATGGCCCGCATTGTGCCCGCCTTGAAAGCGCGCCACCGCTTTGACCCGGTCGGTCAACCAATCGACGATCTTCCCTTTCCCCTCGTCCCCCCACTGGGTTCCGATCACAATAACGTTTTTTCCCATGTTTTTTCCGTTTTCACCCCTAATCAGAACGACAAACTTGCTCGACGCTTTCAATCAGTCAAAGGGACGATCTCCCATCGCCCATCGAGCGGTTCGAGTCGCCACTTACACCCCATCCGGCGCGGATCGTCGGCCTCCGTCAGCGCCTGTACCACTTGCCAGCCTTCCAGGCGCAGTCTCCGAATCGTTTCCAAAAGCGCCGGGGCCTCGCCGGCGGGCGCGAACAAACGCTTGCGGGGCGCCTTTGGCAGCGCAGTTCCCGAACGGATCAGTTGCTTTAAATCCGCACTGAACCCCACCGCTGGCCGGGCCCGCCCGAAAACTTCGCCGATGGCGTCATAGCGCCCACCACGGGCAATCTCGCGCCCATATCCGGGCACCAGCGCGGCGAATACGAGGCCGGTATGGTAGTGGTAGCCTCTCAGTTCGGCCAAATCGAAATGAATCGGAAGCGCCGCATGCAGGCGCCGCAAACAAGCGGTCACCTGTTCCAATCGGTCCAGCGCCTCCAGGACCGACGAATCCGCGGAGGCCAACACTTCCCGGGCACGCACCAATACCTCTTCCCCGCCGTTGAGATCCAGCAGCGCCGCCAAGCGCGCCTTGGCCTCTTCCGGGCACGAGCATTGGGCCAAAAACGCTTGCAGATCCGGACGCGATTTGCGCTGCAAAATATCGAACAGTTCCGCCTCGGCTTCTTCATTCAACCCCGACTGCCGCGCCAGGCCCCGGAAAATCCCCACATGCCCCAAATCCAGATGGACTTCCAAAACACCGGCCTGGGCCAATAACTCCAACATCAAGCGGATGACTTCCAAATCCGCTTCGGGACCGCTGTGGCCGTATAATTCCGCGCCGATTTGAATGGGGCTGCGGGATTTATCTAAAGTATCGGCATAAGCCCTGAGCACCGTTCCCACATAGCACAGGCGGGTCGGTTCTGAGCGCTTGAGATGATGGGCATCGATCCGCGCCACTTGGGGTGTCATGT
This sequence comes from Methylohalobius crimeensis 10Ki, assembly GCF_000421465.1. Taxonomy (NCBI): domain Bacteria; kingdom Pseudomonadati; phylum Pseudomonadota; class Gammaproteobacteria; order Methylococcales; family Methylothermaceae; genus Methylohalobius; species Methylohalobius crimeensis. The sequence goes on along the minus strand of NZ_ATXB01000001.1, from coordinate 523,102 downwards.
CGGGACGCACCCCCAGCAAACGGCCGCTTGAAGGATCGGTGAGTTTAAAGGTTTGGAGCTCGAGATCGTGACTCGTACCGGTCAATAACGAATCGAGAAACTCGATCATCGGCGGAACCACCTGCTCGTAAGCCCATGAGGCGCAAGTGTCGAGCAGACGACGCCTGAGCTCCTCGAGCTGGGCGGCTTCCTCCGGAAGCAATTCTTCTATTCCGTCGGGCAACAACCAACGGTCGGCGGGTAAACCTCGGACAGGCATGAAACTAACGCAATCTTGTACACACAAAAGGCCGGCTGCAGGGCAGATCCCCGCAGCCGGAGCTCACGCTTCTTAACCCCTTCCCCAGACTCAGCGTGGGGGTTGTTCGCGCTTGAAATAGCGGAAGAAGTCCGAAGTCGGATCCAAGACGATCATATCGCCTGGCTGAGCGAACGTCTTCTTGTACGCATTCAGGCTGCGATAGAAGGAGAAGAACTCACGATTCTTGTCATGCGCCTTGGCGTAAACTTCCGTAGCCACGGCATCCCCTTCCCCGCGAAGCTTGTCGGCTTCGCGCTGGGCTTCGGCCACGATCACCTCGCGTTGGCGATCGGCCTCGGCCTCGATCCGTTCGGCCGCTTCCTTCCCTTCGGAACGGAATTCCCGCGCCACCCGTTCCCGCTCGGAACGCATCCGGGCGTAAACGGAGCTGGATACTTGCGACGGCAGATCGATCCGTTTGATCCGAATGTCGAAAATTTCGATCCCCAGCTTATCCGCGATCGGAATGGTGGCCTTGAGCAACAGCTGGCGGATGATATCCCGATCGGTGGACACCACCTGATGGATGGTCCGCTTACCGAATTGACTGCGAAGCTCGTCTTTGATGACTTGATCCAGGCGGATATTGGCCTGCCGAACATTCCCCGCCAACGTCGTATAAAACCGTTTGACGTCCTCGATTCGCCACTTGACGAACGAATCGACGATCACGTTCTTCTTTTCCGAAGTCAGGAATCGCTCCGGTTTTGACTCCAGGGTCAAAACGCGGGCGTCAAATTTTTTGACCGCATTCCAAACCGGGACCGGCACCTTCCAATGCAACCCCGGCTCATAGTCATATCGAACGATTTCGCCGAAACGGAATTTGATCGCCCGCTCGGTTTCATGGACGGTGAATACCGACGCATAGCCGATCACCAAAACCAGAATCAGGATTCCCAAGCCGATTTTCGTCTGTGCCATTATCTTCCCCTTTCGAAACGACCGCGGTTCACTTGCCGCAGCGGCGTCTGCTGCGATTGTCCATTACCTTGGGTCGACGCCGAGCTCTTCGTGTTGGCGCCTTCCAGCAAACCGGACAATGCAGCCTGAGACCCTGGTCTGCGATCCAAGGGCAAATAAAGCAAATTATTGCCGCCTTCCACATCGACCATGACCGTCTCGGTCTTACCCAGAACCGACTCGAGCGCATCCAGATACAGACGCGTCCGGGTCACTTCCGGCGCGAGCTCGTATTCGGTCAATACCTGCTCGAAACGGCTGGCCTCCCCTTGCGCCTTGGCGATCGTCTTTTGCTTGTAACCCTGAGCCTGTTCCAAAATCCGGGCCGCCTCACCGCGGGCCTTGGGGATAATCTCGTTGGCATAGGCCTGCGACTCGTTGATATAGCGCTGGCGATCCTCGCGTGCCTTGATGGCGTCCTCGAAGGCGCCCTGCACTTCCTCGGGGGGCTGCGCGTCCACCAAGTTGACGGTCTGGATTTCGACCCCCGCCTGATAGCTGCTCATGATTTTTTGCGCCAGCGTCTTGACGTCGGCGGCGACTTCGCTGCGACCTTCGGTGAGGACAAAATCCATGGTATTTCGACCCACCACTTCCCGGAGGGAACTTTCGACCACTTCCTTGAGGGTGGTTTCCGGAGCGCGGATGTTAAACAGGAAATCGCGAGCATCGCCGATGTTGTACTGTACGGCCAAATGGACGTTGACGATATTTTCGTCCTCGGTCAGCATCAGGGCTTCCTGGGGAACGGACCCGACCCCGGTGCGATAGCCCAATTCCAAAAAGCGCTGTTGACTGATATCGACGCGCTCCACATTTTCCACAGGAAAAGGGATGTGCCAGTGAAGCCCGGGCAAGGTGGTTTCGGTATAGCGACCGAAACGCGTCACCACGCCCCGCTTACCTTCGTCGATAATGTAAAAGCCGGCGAACAGCCAAAGGACAATAATACCGCCGAGAATCAGCCCTATCAGGAAGAAAGGCGGCGGAGTTCCCCCCTCGCCGCCACCTCCTCCGAAAAGGCGGCCGAAACGCTCTTGAAGCGAGCGGATGATTTCCTCCAGATCCGGAGGACCTCCCGGCTGCTCTTGCCCACTCCAAGGATCTTTTTTTCCTCCACCCGGTTCATTCCAGGACATGCATACACTCCTAATCGTTGTTCAACGGCAATCCCGGCCAATGCCGGCCCCCCACATCGCACACAGGATCGGTTATCTTAGCATTCAATCAATTTTCAGTTTTCAATGGACCCGTTCGCTGCGGCAATGATAACCGTCAATGGCCTCGAGCACACCCCGGTATCTTGCCGGCAATTCCACTTCCATATTCCAGCCTCCTTGCTCGTCCACCTCATCCTTCAGGACTCGCCCGAGGGAGAATAGACGCGCGCGCAATCCGCCTTCCCGCGGGGAAAGATGGACTTCGGCATGCACCCTATCATCCGCCAATACCTCGACCAGGGCCTCCCAGAGCAGATCGAAGCCTTCCCCGGTCCGGGCCGATAACCAAACTCGCCGCGGCCGCCCCTCGGAATCTCTTTCCAAGCGCGGGGTCCGACCGATTCGGTCGGTTTTATTGTAGACCTCGATCACCCGTTCACGCTCGACGCCGAGTTCCCCCAGCACGGAATAAACCGCTTCTATATTGGCCTGGCGCTGGGGCGCGCTGGCATCGATCACATGCAATATCACTTCCGCTTCGCAGGTTTCCTGCAAAGTGGAGCGAAAAGCCGCCACTAGCTCATGGGGCAAGTGACGGATGAAGCCGACGGTATCGGCCAAAATGATATTCCCCCACTCCAGTTGGATTCGACGCAAGGTGGAATCCAGGGTGGCGAACAACTGATCGGCGGCGTAGACGTGAGCAGTGGTTAACGCATTGAACAGCGTCGATTTGCCGGCATTGGTGTATCCCACCAGGGCCACGGTGGGCAGCTCGGCCTTCTTGCGCGCGCTTCGACTTTGCTCACGCTGTTTTTCCACCTTGCGCAAACGTTGTTGAATCTGACGGATGCGCTGCCCGATCAACCGGCGGTCGGTCTCCAATTGGGTTTCCCCCGGACCGCGCAAGCCGATCCCCCCTTTCTGGCGCTCCAGGTGGGTCCAGCCCCGCACCAGCCGAGTGGCCATATGGCGCAATTGAGCCAACTCCACCTGCAGCTTGCCTTCGTAGGAACGGGCGCGCTGGGCGAAAATATCCAGGATCAAACCGGTGCGATCCACCACCCGAACCCCTAGCGCTTTTTCCAAATTCCGCTCCTGGCTGGGCGACAAGGCGTGATTGAAAAGCACCAGCTCGGCCTGGTATTCGGCGACCGCCCGGCTCAGCTCTTCCAGCTTTCCCTTGCCGATGAAAAAGCGGGGATCCGGTTGCCGGCGGCTCCCCTGCACCACGGCCACCGGCTGCGCGCCGGCGGTTTGGGCCAAAGCTTCCAGTTCGGCCAAATCCTCCGCGTCGAAGGTAGTGGCGATATGGACCAGGACCGCGTGCTCTCCGGCCCCGGGACGTTCAAACAACTGCATCTGCCGGAAATCGGAGCGGGCGCCTACGTCGTAGCACAATCATTCGATTTTGTTACCCTCGTCGGTGCCATGAGGAATCCGCACCGGCCGTGCCGGCACGATGGTGGAAATGGCATGCTTGTAGACCATCTGGTTGACGGAATTCTTAAGCATGATCACGTATTGATCGAACGAATCGACCTTGCCCTGCAGCTTGATCCCGTTGACCAAGTAAATGGACACGGGAACGTGTTCCTTGCGCAGGGTATTCAGGAAGGGATCTTGTAAATTCTGGCCCTTAGACATCCTAGTTTCTCCTTATTCTTCAGGTTGCGGCTCATTCTAATCGCCACCCCCCAACCGCCTCGAGGTAGACTAAATTAAAACAAATTCTACCCAAATTGGCTATTCGCCACTATCATAGACAGTTCGTTTGGCCCTAAGTTTAGGTTCGCCCGCATTATGATTGAAAACAGTTCCGGAAGGTAGACCTTATGCAAATCTTACTCGCCAATCCCAGAGGCTTTTGTGCCGGTGTCGATCGGGCCATTGAAATCGTCGAGCGCGCCATCGACGCCTTCGGCGCTCCAGTTTACGTCCGTCACGAGGTCGTACACAACCGCTACGTGGTGGACAATCTGCGTCAACGAGGTGCGGTCTTCATCGAAGAATTGACCGAGGTCCCCGAGGGGGCGACCCTCATTTTCAGCGCCCACGGCGTGTCGAAAAAAATCCAAGAGGAAGCGCAAAAACGCGATCTTCAGGTCTTCGACGCCACCTGCCCCTTGGTCACCAAGGTTCATATCGAAGTCCACAAACTGGCCAAAGAGGGACGCGAGCTCATCTTCATCGGCCACGCCGGACACCCGGAAGTGGAAGGCACCATGGGCCAGTACCACACCGGCAACCCCAACGGAGGCATCTATTTGGTGGAAACGCCCGAAGACGTGGAGAAACTCCAGGTCAACGATCCCGATCATCTCGCTTACGTCACTCAGACCACCCTGTCCATGGACGATACCCAAGCCATCGTGGAGGCGCTGAAACGACGTTTTCCCAACATCCTCGGCCCCAAAAAAGAAGACATCTGCTATGCCACCCAAAATCGGCAGGAAGCGGTCAAAAATCTCGCCAATCATTGCGACGTGATGTTGGTGGTGGGATCTCCCAACAGCTCCAATTCCAATCGTCTGCGGGAAATCGCGGACAAGTTGGGCATCCCGGCCTACCTGCTCGACGACGCCGCCCAATTACGGCGCGAGTGGATCGAGGGCGCCGAAACGGTAGGGGTCACCGCGGGCGCCTCGGCACCGGAAATCCTGGTTCAGCAAGTGGTGGAAAAACTTTGCGGCTGGGGGGGGCAGGTCGCCGAGGAAAGATCAGGGGTGGAAGAAACCGTCACCTTTTCGATTCCGCGCGGCCTGCAACGCATGGCGGCCGGTTAAACCCCTTCAGGCTCTGAGGACATCTGGAGAGGAGCCGGAGAAGTCGCTCCGGCTCCCAATAAGTATCTGGAATGACTAGGAACCTACTCATTGGAGAGAATACTTTTGGGCCAACCGTTATGCGGATCCTTGCCTTGCCCTCTGCGTAGCCAACGCATCCAATAAGCTCTGGGCTTGTCCCGCCCGGTGACCAGATAATACAAGGTGTATTCGTTGTGGACCGTCGCTTCCAGCATACGATGAGCCGCCTCCGTGCCGCACAACAGCACCCGATCGTTGCGACGCAAACGGAAACTTTTCGCGGGCATATAGGTAACCCCATCGTCGGAACGCACCACCAGGGGAACGGTATGCAGGGATACCCGGCGATCCCTGGGATCGCGCAACAAGTCCCCCAGACTGATTTCCACATCGCCGCCTAAAGCACCCCAGAGGGCGGGTGACTGCTCGTCGAGTATTTTCAAGGTAAACAGATGGGGTGGCTCGGCGCCCAAGACGTGCCGCAGGCGTTTGATCAAATCCGTAATTCTTTCCGGATGAGTGGCATGACTCTCCAATAAATCGATAAAGAACCGCCTGAGCAACGGGGCGGTCAACATGAACAAAACGCGCCGCGCGGCAATCAAGGACGGCTGCATGATGATGTCGGCCTTGGCGGCGCTGAAAGCCAGTTCGTTCTGATGGCGGTTCTGGCGCACGATCATAAACACCTTGGGATTCAAGGCGCGGGCGTTGATCAAGATACTCAGGTTGCGGCCGTCGTCATCGGTGGCCGCAACCACCCCCACCGCCCGCTCGATCCCTCCCGCCTTCAAGGTTTTGGCGGTCGCGCTGCCGCGGATAAAGATATCCATGGGATATTCGCTACCGGGCTCGCCTTCGTCGATGACCGCCACCGACAAGCCGTATTCGGTCATGACTTTATGGACTTCCCGCCCCATGCGCCCGAAGCCGCAGATGATCCAATGCCCCTTGGGAAGGGGAGTGATTTCCTTGTCCAAAGCGGCGCCCTTGGCCCGCGCCAACCACTCGTTGAACAAATAGAGATAGGGATTGCAGATCGCCGCCCCCAACTCCTTGGCGAAGGTCTTGAACGGGTCCACGAAGTGGGTCCGCCGCCCCAAAGTCGCCACCGTTTCCTCGTGCATCTCCGAACCCGACATGACGATGATACGCACCGACGGATTGAGCAAACGGGCCACCGCGGCGATTTTGAGGTTGGCTTCCTCGTTGTGGGTCAGCGCCACCAATCCTTGACAATGGGGCGATTGCAAACCCGCTTCCAACAGATGTTGCGGCAGGGTGGCGTCGCAGCATAGACCCGGCATGGGCACCGTATAGTCGCGCAGTTGCAGTGCCTTGATCCGGACATCATCCTTTTCCAGGATCGCGGCCGAAATGCCGGCGTTACTGAGTCCCCGGGTCAAAATACTGCCGGTGTCGCCGAATCCGCAAACGATGAAGAAATCTCTCGGTAGACGCTGCACCGCACGCGTGAACCGGCCTTCCGCCAGGGTACGTTGAAAATAAACGTTCTGTAACAGACGAATGATAGCGCCAACGGCATACAACCAACCCACCACCGTAATGAACAAACACACCACCGCCCACAACCGCTGGGCATTGCTGAACTCCTGCGGAAGTTCGCCGAACCCCGTCGTGGTGGCGGTATACATGACAAAGTAGAACGCGTGAAAAACGCTCATGTGCCCGCCGTCCTTCCCGGGCATCAAGGTCATCCCCAAAATGGCGAAGGCATAGGTGGAGATCAATACCAACATGGGAGTGCGCATTTCCCGGAGAACGAGAAAAGTCACTCGCTGGGCGCGGGGAGGGCTAAACAGAGCCATCAGCGGCGCAGCATCAGGGTTTCCGACACCACCATGATGACCGAGACGATATTGGCCATCAACGCTCCCCCGCTCAGGGAGACGATCGTGGCAGTCACATCCGGCGTCAAGCCGGACTCGGTGATATGAACCACGACGGTCCAGTAGATGGCGGCGGAAATCAGCTCCAGATCCGCCACCAGGCTGGTGGAAAGGAGAATCGCGCCGATCTGGGTACGATCTCCCAGTTTGAGCACGGTGGCGATCAAATTCACCACCACCACCACGAACAGCTCATAGACCTGATGATACTGGGGGTTATCCATTTCACCCAGAAAAAACCCGAAATTCAGCGTGAAGGCCAACACGATAAAAAAGCCGAAGACGACTTTTTCCAAGTTCATGGCGTACCTCCCTGTACGCCACCCTTACGGGCAACCTTCAGTTGCGCCAGGCGCACTAAAGTGCGTGAAAATTCTCTATCCTGATAATTTTTCATTCACTTTCCCCTTTGACAGAATTCGACCACGACCCTAAAACTGCGTTATTCTCCTCGTTTATCGGTGTATTCTCAATCGCAAGCGTTACTCTGAACCGATTCCCATGAACGAAGCCTTAACCAAAATGCGCCTGGACAAGTGGCTCTGGGCGGCGCGCTTTTTCAAAACCCGGTCATTGGCGGCCGAGGCGGTCAAGGGCGGCAAGGTGCACGTGGACGGCCAGCGGGTCAAACCGAGCAAGGAAATCGGCGTCGGCGTCCGACTGGAGATCACCAAGGAACCCTACGTTTGGACCATCACCGTCACCGCACTCAACCCCCAACGCCGACCCGCCAAGGAAGCCGTCCTGCTGTACGAGGAGGATCCGGCGAGTCACGCCCGGCGCCAGGAGGAAGTCGCCCGCCGACGCGCCGAGAAAAACGCCTCGGGCCAGCCCCTGCGCCGCCCGGATAAACGGCAGCGGCGCCAGATTCACCGCTTCAAGCGAGCCGTGGACTGATGGTCGCGGTGCCACCGGATTTCCCGTCCGAGTCCGAATCGATCGCCGAGACATTTGAAATCAAGCGCGACGTCTATACCGTCAGCCGCCTCAACCGCGAGGTGAAATGGCTGCTGACCGACAACTTTCCCCGCCTCTGGATCGAGGGAGAAGTGTCCAACCTGGCGCGCCCCGCTTCCGGACATTGGTACTTCACCCTCAAGGATGGCGAAGCCCAGGTTCGTTGCGCCATGTTCCGGCAACACAATCGCAGGCTGAATTTCATCCCCGCCAACGGAAATCACGTGCTGGTCCGGGCTCAGGTCAGTCTTTTTGAGCCCCGCGGCGATTTCCAGTTAGTGGTCGAATCCATGGAAGAGGCCGGCGACGGCGCCCTGCGGCGGGCCTTCGAAGCCTTGAAGCAGCGCCTCCATGGCGAAGGTTTGTTTGCGCCGGAACACAAGCGTTCCCTTCCTCCCTGGCCCGAGCGGCTCGGCGTGATAACCTCCCCCAGTGGCGCCGCCGTCCGCGACGTGCTGACCGTACTCAGGCGCCGTTTTTCCGGACTGGAAGTGATTCTCTATCCGTGCCAGGTTCAAGGGGAATCGGCCAAATACGAGATCGCCCGCGCCCTTGAAACAGCCAACCGGCGACACGAATGCGACGTATTGCTGCTGGTGCGCGGCGGTGGCTCCCTGGAGGATTTGTGGGCCTTCAACGAGGAAATGGTGGCGCGCGCCATCCATGCCAGCCGGATTCCGGTGGTCGCCGGGGTCGGTCACGAAATCGACTTCACCATCGCCGATTTCGCCGCCGACCACCGTGCGCCCACGCCCTCGGCCGCCGCCGAAACCGTCAGCCCCGACAGCGAAGCCCTGCACCGCCATCTGGTGGCGCTGGAAAATCGGATAAGCCTCTGGTTCCAGCGCCACCGTCGCCAACTGGGGCAACAGCTGCGCTGGCTGACCACCCGGCTTCGGCAAACCCATCCCGCCCGACGCCTGACGGAAAAGATGCAGCGCCTGGACGAAGTGACATTGCGCTGCCAGCGAGCCCTCCAAAGCCAACTGGCTTCCCGGCGGCAACGCCTGGAAACCCGGCTGGCCCGGCTGGCGCGCCATCATCCGGCGGACCGGCTGATCCGGACCCGAATCCAAGTCGAATATCTGGATCGGCGTCTCCACGAAGCCCAAGGCCGCCGACTGGACAGGCACAAGCAATATTTAGGCGAGTTGAGCCGGGCCTTGGACACGGTCAGCCCCCTGGCCACCTTGGGACGCGGTTACGCCATCGCGACCGATGCGGAAACCGGCCACGTGTTGACCGAGGCTCGGCAAATGCAAGCCGGCGATCACATACGAGCCCGCCTGGCCCAAGGGCAATTACTCTGTGAAGTCAAAGAGGTGATAGAAGATGAGTGACCGGATAGCCTTGCAAGCGAGTGAAAACAGGATCTTTCGACCGCCAAGTGTTTTGCCCAACCGCTGTTCCTCAATCCTTGCCTGGATGGCCCTGCTTGCATTCGCCCTGCTGGGGCATTCCGCCGGCGCCCAACCGCTCCCCGCCCACTCCCCGGTGCCGGGGGGAATCGCGGTTTTGGATCTGGGGGAGGCAAAGGGGCAGCTTCCGCACGCGACCTTCGCCGACAAATCGGTCCTGGTGATCGAAAACGAAGGACGCTGGACCGCCCTGGTGGGCATTCCCCTCGGCACGAAGACCGGCCCCCATGAAATTCGGGTACGCCGCGCCGACGGCACGGAGGCTTTGGCATTCGAGGTAAAGCCCAAGGAATACCCCGCCCAATACATTACCCTCCCCAAGGGCAAGGAAAATTACGTCTCTCCGCCGCCGGAAGATCTGGCCCGCATCAAGCGGGAGCGTAAAATCCTGGGAAGGATTCTGTCCGCCCGAACCGATCGCGACGAGGTGGATACCGATTTCCACCTACCGGTCCGCGGGCGTATCGGCAGCCCCTTCGGCCTGCGCCGCTTTTTCAACGATCAACCGAGAAACCCCCACAGCGGACTCGACATCGTCACTCCCAAGGGAACGCCGATCAAGGCCCCGGCGGACGGCGAAGTAATCGGCACGGGTGATTTTTTCTTTACCGGCAACGCGGTGTTTCTGGAGCACGGCCAGGGGCTGATCAGCGGCTACTTCCACATGTCCCGGATCGACGTGGAAACCGGCCAGACCGTTCAGCGCGGCGACATCCTCGGCGCCGTCGGCGCCACCGGACGGGTGACCGGCCCCCATCTACATATGAACGTCTATCTCAACCGAACCAAGGTGGATCCGGAATTGTTCCTGCGCCGCTACCTAAACGTCGCCCGGCAGTAAAGAATCGCTTAGAGTCTGTTTCAAAACGCGTGTGAGGGTCAGGGAAATCGCGAATGCCATTATCCCTCTCTCCCGCTGGCGGGAGAGGGTGGCCAAATAAAAAAGTCTTTCATTTCAATTAGATCCACCCTCATCCAACCTTCTCCCGCCAGCGGGAGAAGGGATGCTTCTTGCGTCATTCCCGGACGGAGAGGAAATTAAGGAGACGTCATGCCTCATAGGCTTGTACGGTATATCGAGTTTTGAAACAGACTGTTAGAGCTTATTTACAAATCCGAAAAGGCGGGTATCGGGCGTTCGTCCGAAGGGCGTACTCGACCGGGATGGCCGAGTCCCGAGCGTCCAGGGACGGACTTGCAGCGTCCCTGAGGACGAATGACCGATACCCCATAGCAATTGGTAAGCAAGCTCTTATTCCAGCTCGCGTTCCCGGGGTTCGATAAAATGGCGCAGAGCCGCGATACCGAGCACGACCAGAGAAATAACCAGCACCGCCCCCACCACGGTTCCCACGTCTTCGGCTTCAATCAAGGAAGCGAGCTGGCCGCCGATCACCGTCATCGCAAACAGCCCCGGGACAATGCCGATCACGGTGCCGAGCAGATAGTCTCGGAACCGGAGATGAAACGCCCCGGCGGCCATGTTGGTGAGGGTGAAAGGCGCCAGCGGCAATAGGGAAACGATGGCCATGGTACGCACGCCGCGCCGGGCCAGGATTCGAGCGAGCCGATTGAGCCACTTGCCGCCGTGCCGCGCCAGCGCCTTGCGTCCCAACGCCCACCCCACCCAATAGGTAACCGTTGAGCCGAGCAAGGTGCCCGTCAACGCGTAGACGAATCCCCAGATGGCGCCGTAGATCATGCCGGTGGCCGCCACCAGAATGCTGAGCGGAAACACCACCAGTGACCCCACGAGATAGCTCAACAAAATCACCGCCGGCATCCAATCCCGGTCGGCCAAACCGGTGAGCCAGGCGAGACCGGCGCGCAACATGCGGGGCGTGACGGTGTCGGTCATTGCCAACCACTGCCAGAATCCGGCCAAACCCGCGAGAACCGCCACGAACAGCGTCAGTAGCCACAATCGTCTCGGCACTGGAGCGAGGCTGCAATATAAGTGGGATCAATCCCTTTCGACGATACCCAAACCCGCCTGGCTGGCATAATAGGCGGCCAGGTTGCGGATATCCTCCTCCGACAAGCCCTGAACCATGGCTTGCATGATGGGGTGCTTACGTTTTCCACTTTGGTAGGACAGCAAGCTATTGATCAAATAACTTTCGTATTGGCCGGCAAAACGCGGGAAATTGGGCGCCGGCGGATTGCCGTCCTCGCCGTGGCAACTGGCGCATTTTTCGGTCAACGCTTTGCCCGCCACCGGATCGCCGGTAATCGGGCCTGATCGTTTATTGCTTCCGAATTGGGCCACGTAGGCGGCCAAGTCGGCCATATCCTGCTCGCTCAGGGAGCCGGCGTTGCCTTGCATGCTGCCATGGGTTCTGCTGCCATCCTTGTAGGCTTTCAATGCGCTGATGACGTAGGCTTCGTTTTGACCGCCGATCTTGGGCACGTGGTACGTCGGATAGGCATTGGTATAACCGGGAATACTGTGGCAACCCTGGCAAGTATAGAATTTAGCCTTGCCGGCTTCGGGGTCTCCCGCCGCCACGGCCGCTTGCCCCATCGTCAGCACCGCTGCTCCGAGAATGCCCGCCCACAACGCCTGATGTTTCATCTTCAATTCTCTCCCCCAAATTGGATTTCAATAAAGTGGTTTATTATACCTACAACAACGCCTTAACCGCTTCCCGCTCTTCCAGCAGTTCTTTTTCCGTCACCGTCATGCGCTCGCGGCAAAAATCGTCGATCTCCAATCCCGACACGATTTGCCAACGGCCTTCTTCCACAGTGACCGGAAAAGAGTACACGATTCCTTCGCTGATGCCGTAACTGCCGTCACTCAGCACGCCCATGCTGGCCCAGTCGTCGGGCGGGGTACCGAACACCCAGTGACGCATGTGCGTCAAGGCGGCGTGAGCCGCGGACGCAGCACTGGAACGCCCCCGTAGACGAATCACCTCGGAGCCGCGCTGCTCGATCGCCGGAATGAAGGTCTTCACGTACCAGTCCCAATCCACCCTTTCCAGTGCCGGTTCGCCCTGCACCCGGGCGTGGACCAAATCGGGAAACTGAGTCAGGGAATGATTCCCCCAAATCGCGATCCGCTGCACGTCAGTCACCGGCACTTGACAATGCCGGGCCAGCATACCCACCGCGCGGTTGTGATCCAGGCAGGTCATGGCGGCGAAATTTCGGGATTCCAGATCCGGCGCGTTGCGGATCGCAATCAAGGCATTGCTGTTGGCCGGATTACCCACGATCAGGACTTTCGCATCCCGCTTGGCCGAATGGTTCAGCGCTTTTCCCTGGGTTGCGAAAATACCCGCGTTGGCAGCCAACAAGTCCTTGCGCGCCATCCCCGGCCCGCGGGGTTTGGCGCCCACCAAGAAAACCAAGTCCGCATCCCGGAAGGCGACGTCCGGATCGTCGGTCACCACGACGTCCTGCAGCAAGGGAAAGGCGCAATCGTGCAATTCCATGACCGTGCCGGTCATCACCTCCGCCATTTCCTTGATTTCCAGAAGTTGGAGAATCACCGGCTTCCCGGGCCCCAGGAGTTCGCCCGCCGCAATGCGAAACAATAAGGAATAGCTGATCTGTCCGGCTGCACCCGTCACCGCGATGCGTACTGGCTTCATCTTGCGTCTCCCGGATTGAATTAGGTTCTGTTGACACTCACGGAGAGAACGGAGTCTAGGTTCACATGCCAACCTTTGATATGAGCCATTACTTTACCCGGCCCATGGGGTTTTGACAAAGGGAAAAGGCATAGGGTGAAATTCTCCCCACAAACCGCTCCAGCGAGAATGACTCAAACCTCTCCCTCCTCCCATACCGGCATCACCCAATAGCGAATCCCGCTTTGGGAAAAATCCTTTTTCAAACGATCGAGGAGAAGATTTTTCTCCGCCTCGTCCACGCACATTTGGAAACGGACCTGACGCTTGCGTCCGGTCACTTGCTCGGCCAGGCTCAGCCCCTCCAGACGGCTGGAATGGCCGTGTACCGGGGTGCTGGTGAAACCGTATCGGGCCTCATAGCGCAGCAGCCAATCCACCACCGGCTCCTCCAGATCGGGACCCGCCAGCAAGGTTATGAGATAAAGCGGCGTCATGACGCTCCTCCGAAACGACGATAGAGAATGGGCAGCACGATCAAGGTCAAGGCGGTGGAAGTCACCAATCCCCCGATCACGACGATGGCCAGGGGACGTTGGATTTCCGAACCCGGACCGGTGGCGAACAAGAGCGGTACCAGACCGAAGGCGGCGATGCTTGCGGTCATCAGCACCGGCCTGAGACGGCGCATCGCCCCTTCCACCACGACTCGCTCGATGGGCCGCCCCAGGGCGCGGAGCTGATTGAAATAAGTCACCAACATCACGCCGTTCAGGACCGCGATCCCCAGCAAGGCGATGAATCCCACCGACGCGGGCACCGACAAGTACTCGCCGGACAGCCACAGCCCCACCACGCCGCCGATCAGGGCCAGGGGAATATTGCCCAACACCAGCAGCGCCTGGCGCACCGAACCGAAAGTGGAGAACAGGAGCAGAAAGATCAGCCCGATGGCGGCCGGTATCACCAGCGCCAAACGCCGGGCGGCGCGCTGCTGATTCTCGAACTGGCCGCCCCACTCCAGAAAATACCCAGTGGGCAATTGGACCTTTTCGGCCACTTTGCGCCGCGCCTCGGCCACGAAACCCACCAGGTCGCGGCCGCGAACATTGGCGCGAATCACCGCGTAGCGCTGCCCGCGTTCCCGCCGGACGGACACCACACCCTCCCGTTTCTCCAAGCGGGCCACCGCCGAGAGCGGAATGACCCGACCGTCGGGAAGCGTCACCTGCAGGTTGCGCACCTGGTCGGGATCTCCCGGTCCCCGCAACAAGAGAGGCGTGCGCTGGACGCCCTCTTGCACGATGCCCATTCGCAACCCCTCGATCTGGCTGCGCAGCAAGCGACCCAAGGTATCCCCGTCGAGCCCCATGCGACCGGCGGCGAGACGATCGATGACGATATCCAGATACTGTACCCCTTCGTTGCGGCGGGTCATCACATCCACCGCGCCGGGTACTTGCTGAATCACCTGAACCAGCTCTTCGGCTTTGCGATTCAAAGTCTCCAGGTCGCTGCCGAACAGCTTCACCGCCACATCGCCGCGCACCCCGGTGAGCATCTCGGTCACCCGCATCTGAATCGGCTGGGTGAAACCGAAGACGATTCCCGGGAACTGTCTCATCACCTCGCGCAGCTTGTCGATCAAGGCTGGTTTGTCGGGCGCTTCCCATGCTTCACGGGGCTTGAGCACCAAGAAGTGGTCGGTCTCGTTCAGCCCCATGGGATCCAGGCCGATTTCGTCCGCCCCCACCCGGCTGACCACCCGCTTCACCTCCGGCACTTCTTCCAGCAGCGCTTTTTGGATCGCCTGGTCCAAGCGCACCGTCTGTTCCAGATTGATGGAAGGCAGTTTTTCGGTCTGGATGACGATGTCCCCCTCGTCCATCTCCGGCATGAAGGTCTTGCCGATTTGGGTGTAGAGCCCGGCGGCCACCACCAAGCCGATTCCGGCGCCGATCAATACCACTCGTCCGTGGGCCAAACTCCAATGCAGCACCGGTTCGTAGAGGCGATGCAACACCCGCGGCAACCAGGGCTCCCGGTGGGGAAGCTGTTTCAAAATATAGGACGCCAGCACCGGGATCACGGTCAAAGACAGAATCAAGGAGCCGGCAAGCGCGAAAACGATGGTCAAGGCCACCGGAATGAACAGCTTCCCTTCCAGTCCTTGCAGGGTCAGCAAGGGCAGAAACACGATCACGATGATCAAAATCCCCGAAGTCACCGGCGCCGCCACCTCCCTGACGGCCCGATAAATGATATGCAAGTCCGGCAGCCGAGAGGTCTTGTCCTCATGGCTAAGATAGGTGGCGATGTTTTCCACCACCACCACCGCCGCGTCCACCAGCATCCCGATGGCGATCGCCAACCCCCCGAGGCTCATGAGATTGGCGGAGAGGCCGAACCGGCGCATGAGAAAAAACGTAAACAAGGCCGCCAGGGGCAAAATCAGCGCCACCGTCACCGCGGCGCGCAAATCCCCCAAAAACAAAATTAGCAATACCAGCACCAGCACGATCGCCTCGGTCAACGCCTTGACCACCGTATGGACGGCCCGATCCACCAGCTTGCCCCGATCGTAGAGCTCCTTGATCTGGATTCCCGGGGGGAGGGTCGGGGCGATTTGGTCCAGTTTGGCGCGCACGCCTTCCACCACTTGGCGGGCATTGGCGCCGCGCAGGCCCAAGACCAAGCCCTCCACCGCCTCGCCGGTTCCGTTTTCGCTCAACGCGCCGTAGCGGGTCAGGGCACCGATGCGCACTTGGCACACATCGCCGACGGTCACCGGAACGCCGTCTCTTTCCGCCACCACGATCCGGCGCACATCGGACAAGGTCTGAATCCGTCCCCGGGAGCGGACCAACAAGGCTTCCTCCCCCACCTCCAGCCGACCGGAACCGAAATTGCGGTTGTTGCTTGTCAAAGCCGCGGCCACTTGATCCAAGGTCACGCCGACCGCCGCCAGTTTGTCCGCTCGGGGATGGACTTCGAAGCTGCGCACATAGCCCCCCAGCGCGTTCACATCGGCCACGCCGGAGACGGTGCGCAAAGCCGGCCGGAGAACCCAATCCAGCAAGCGGCGCTTTTCCATCAGGTTTAGGGTCTCCCCTTCGATGGTAAACATGAACATCTCCCCCAATGGGGTGGTCAGCGGCGCGATGCCCCCGGTCACTCCCGCCGGCAACGCTCCCCACACGTTGTTGAGACGCTCGGCCACCTGCTGGCGCGCCCAATAGACGTCGGTCCCTTCCTCAAAGTCGATGGTAATATCGGTGAGGGCGTATTTGGCGATGGAACGCAGCATTTTCTGGTGAGGCAGCCCCAAAAGCTCCAACTCGACGGGAAGGGTGATGCGGGACTCCACTTCTTCCGGGGTCATGCCGGGCGCCTTGACGATCACCTTCACCTGGGGAATGGACACGTCGGGAAAGGCGTCGATGGGAAGATTGCGGGCGGCGTTCCAGCCCAGGCCCGCCAGCACCACCACCGCCAACAGCATCAACAGGCGCTGGGTGAGGGAAAACCGAATCAATCCACCCATCTCATTCCTCCTCGCCCAACCAGGCCGCCTTGAGCGCGGCCACGCCCCGGCTGACCAGCAGCTCTCCTTTCCGGAGACCTTCCCGGATAAATACCGCCTCGGCCGTCTCGCCCGCCAGGGTCACCGGCCGAACCCGGAAGCCTTCCGGCGTGCGCACGAACACGTAGTGCTGCTGCTGATGTTCCACCACCGCCGCCTGGGGAGCTTTCCACACCGCATCGGCGGAGGACTCGTACAACCACACCGACAGTTTTCGCCCCGGCTTCAAGTCTTTCGGATCGATCAAACGGGCGCGCACCAACACGGTTTGCGTCTCCGGGTCCACCGCGCCGCCGATCAGAAACACCCTGCCCGATGCGACCCGCGCATCCGTTTCCACGCTCGCTCCCGACTCGAGCCTTTCGGCCTGCGCCACCGGCACCGCCATTTCCAGCCATAATTCTTCGGTCCCGGTGATGGTCAAAAGAGGCATCAAGCGTTCCAATCGCTGCCCGACCACGGCTTCCCGGGCCGTGACCACGCCCGTCGCCGGCGCCTTTAACGCCAGCACGCTGTCCAGTCGACCGGTCTTCAGCAAGCGGTCGATGGCATTCGACCTCATTCCCATAAGCGCCAGCGCTTCCCGCGCCTGCTCGAAGGCGGTCCGGGTCTGACGCAGGGTTTTGCGGGTTTCGAGCCACCGGCTCTTGGCAATAATCCCCTCTGAATACAAAGGCTTTTCCCGGGCGTAACGGGCTTCGGCGACTTGCACTTCCTGCCAAGCGTCGAGAAAGTGCTGTTGATGGGTCAAAAGTTCCGGACAGTTGAGGCGCGCCACCGCCTGCCCCGCGGTCACCGACTCTCCCCGAGTCACCTGCACCGCCTCCACCAGACCGGCCAAAGGCGCGCTGACCACCGTTTCGGCCTGCGGCGGAACGGTGACCTGCGCCGGCACCAACCCCAGCGGAATTTCGTGAACCGATTCGGGCGCCGTCCACTGCAGACCCAATCGATCGATTTGGGCCGCATCCAAAGACAAAACGGGTAATTCCGCAGCAACCGCCGCCGTCAAACCCAAGCCAAGCAATCCGATTGCAGTCATCCAGTTCATCATGGCAATTCCCCCACCGCTTGGTTATAACGGGCGATGTCCCGCTGTACCTGGACCCGCCAGCGCTGGGCATCGCGCAACGCCTCCTGGGCGAACACCTGGACCTTGAGCAGATCGATCAGATTCATCTCCCCGGCCTCGAACGCCTTGCGGCTCAAATCCAGATTGGCCTGCGCCAATTGACGCCGGGTCTCGGCCTGCTCCAACTGCACCCGGTCCACCTGCAGAATGTGTTCGGTTTCGTGCAGATCCCGCTCCAACTTGCGATACAATTCGCCCCGCCGGGTCTCGGCCTCGGCCAAGGCGGTACGGACGGCGGCCACGTTGGGCGCTTGGTAGGCACCGCCCCCGAAAGGGACGGTGAGATTGGCGGCGATGCCGTTCAAACTGGGACCGCCGCGGGTGGTGTGCTGGTGCCGGCTGCCTACGGAAAAATAAATCTGCTGGTTGCCGGTATCCGACTCGAAGCGGGTGAAGCGAAGCCGCGCTTTTTCCTCTTCGATCCGCGCCGACGCGGCCGTCAGCAAGGGATGCTCCACCGAGATGCTTTGCCGGGCGCTGAGTGCTTCCTCGAAATCCGCCGGGGCGCGGTCGATTCGGGTCAAATTCAAGTAGCGCCTGCGGGCGTGCATCCATTCGGCCTCCGCTGACATCGCCTGGGAACGATGCTGGAGGAAGTCGGTCTTGGCCAACAATAAATCGGTGCGGGGCAAATCCCCGGCATCCACCCGCTTGCGTACCGCCTCGGTGAGCTTTTCGCTCACCGCCAATACTTGGTCGGCGGTCTCGTATGCCACCCGCTTCAATTCCAGATCCCAAAGCGCCTCGCGGACGCTACCGGCCACCTGCAAATACAGCGCCTTTTGGTAAAGCCGGGCATAACGCGCCGCTTCCCCCGCCACTTCCTCGGCGGCGGCGCGCTGGCCCCATTTCCAGATCATGAAGGTCAAATCGGTATCCAGCGACCATTGGCCGCTGTCGTCCCCCACCTGATCGCCGCTGTAGGTGACACCGAACAGGGTCGGGCCGGCCAGCCACCCATTGGCCCGCCGATCCCAGGCCCGGGCCTCTTCGTCGAAGGCGCGCGCCAGATGGGTGCGGGGAAAATGGGTCACGGTGGTTTGGACCACTTCACCCAGGGTCAAGGCCGGATCGTATTCCAGTTCATCCACATGGGGGATCAGCATGCTGTCTCCTACCGGAGGCGGAGACGTTTCCGCCCGCACCGAAGGAGGTATCCCGGCGATCAATTGCGCGGCGCAAAGAAGCACCGCCGGCAATCGCAATTTTTCAATACACATTGCGGTTCTCTTCTCAGTAGAAACAACCAGATTCGCCGCCAAGTTTCCAGGAACACGCAGGCGACGACAACGACAAGAAGAGAATTTAGGCGGGAGGAGCGCGAGGGTAGGCAGAGAGGGTGAAATCGAATGCCGCGATTCGTGGCGGCCCCCGACGAGGTGGACGGAGCCTTGGTTCGACAATATCCGGAATCGGTTCGACGGGCAGCGCGACCAAGGGCGGACAAGCCAAGATTTGGCGGCGAATCCCGCCATCCGAGCGAACCACCACCCCCTGCCAACCGGAGGCCAGGGAATTTCCTTTCAGAGCGGATTCGTCGGTTTCTTGGAAGTAAGGCTCCCATCCGGGCACGTGCACGACCCGAGGCGAACCGTCCTCACCCACATGCGCATGCAGCAGGGGCATGAACGCCTGCGGCAGGCTTATCAGCAAGAGGGCGAGGATTCGCAAATAGGGCACGCTAGGCACGCTAGCCTCCAAGAGATACTTGATGCTATTTTAGCAAGCCAGGGGGAGAACGACAATAGCCGCAATTAGCAGGTTGGATAGACAAAGGACGGCGAGAACGATCCTGAACATTCCCGCCGGTTCCATTTCAATTGTGGCTGGATCAATCCCTGCCGATCGCCGCCGCCAAGGGGCGGTACTGAAGTCCGTAGATCACTTCGAGGTAGCGCCGGGTTTCGTCCCGCTCCAGGTTGGTGATGTATTTCCAGAAACCGTAAATCCGCGACAAGGTCATGATGCGCTCGGCGTACAGGGACCAGGTATAACGGCCTTTGATCCGCTCGATCCCGGCGTCGGAAATATGCCGCCATTCCTCCGGATTTTCCGCCGCCCGGGCGAGAAAATTGCGGATCAGCCGCGCGGCTTCCTCGCCGTGATTGGGATCGATATGGAATCCCGATACCCCGTGCTCGATGATTTCCAACGGCCCCCCGTAGCGGGTGGCGAAGGTGGGCAAACCGGAAATCATGGCTTCGATCACGGTCAAACCGAAAGCCTCGAACAAGGCCGGTTGGACGAACACCCCGCGGCGGTCGGCGATGTAGCGATAGAGTTCGCCGGCCAAGGGCTTGTCCAGGCGCGTTCCGAGCCATCGCACCTGATCGTCCAGACCGTAGCGGTCCATGAGTTCATGCATAATCCCGATCTGCTCGGCCTCCTCCTTGTCGCCGGAATGGGAAGCATCCACATAACCGGCGATGACCAGAAGATTCGCCTGGCTGCGCAGTGGTTCGTCCCGGGCAAACCACTCCACCAACCCGGTGATGTTTTTGATCCGGTCCAAGCGCGCCATGGTAAACACCAAGGGCCGGTCCGACTCTTTCAACACGCCCCGGGCATCCTCCCGGGGACCGCCTAAAATGAGATCCTCGATTTCGGCATGCAAGCTGGCGAGGCGATGCGCCTTTTCGGTATGGGGAAAATAGGTATTTTCATTGGCCCCGGGGGAGACGATATTGAATTTGGGATCGAAGATGTTCACCCCGTTCAAAACCCGGTAGAGGCCGGGCATGGTGAAAGTCTGATAGCTTTCATATTGCCCCACCGTGTCCTCGCGACCGGCGATCTCCTGATAGGTGCTGGTGATGATGAAGTCGGCCGCGTTCATGGAGATGAGATCGGCGGTGAACTGGCAGGAGAAATGATAGGCGTCGTCGTTGTCCCGCCAATACAGATCCGAGAACAGGTATTTGGGCTTCTCCAGAGCGTGGGCGATGTTGCATTGGGTGATTCCCAGGCGCTGCGCCATCAAAGTGGCCACCAGATTGCCGTCGGAATAGTTGCCGATCACCAGATCCGGCCGGCCCCCGAGTTCGGCCAACATCTCTTTTTCCGCTTCCAGGGTGAAGCGTTCCAGATAGGGCCAGATTTCGAAGCGGGAAATCCAATGGGGCACCACTTCGCCGGATTCGCTCCGGAAGGGCACCCGCAGGATATAGGCGTTTTCCGTGCCGACGATATGTTCCAGATGCTGATCGCAAGCGGTGCCGGCGGCCTCGGGAATCAGTCGACTCACTACCAGGATGCGGGGAGTGATGTCCAGCCCCTGTTCATCCAAGCGGCGGCGCATTTCCTTCTCCAGGGCCTGCACCTGATCGAGAATGTAGACCACCTGGCCGCCGGTATCCGGCCGCCCCAGGACATTGGCCTGGCCGAAATAACCGTGCACCGAAAAGATGGCCAGCTTGAAAATCATGGGGATGCGGCCGAGAAACCGCTCCAGGTTGGCCGGGTCGGGCGCCTCCAGGATGTCACTGAGCAGATGCAGGGTGTCTCGCATCCGGCTTGCCGTGCGCCCCCAGCCGGCCTCGAAACCGAGACTCCGCAAACGCTGACCCACCGTGTCCCACTCCGCCTCCGGCGACTGGCCGGAGAGGTAATCCTCCGCTTGGCGCAGCGCCCGGCGCAAGGTGGGCACGTCGCGGATGGTTTCCCCCAGCATGAGCTGACGTCCGTCGATTTGGTGGACCCGCAGAAACTCCAACAGCCAGCGCTCCCCCTTGCCGACCTCCTGGAACAATTGGCTGGACAGCCGGCGATTGAGAAACTCCACCCCGCGGCCGATGGAGCGCGATTCCACCATGCGCGGGAAATCCCGATTGAAGGGGCCGAAGTCGATCTCCATCACCCAATCCTCGCCGGCGTCGCGCCCTTCCACCAAGCGTTCCTTGAAGGCGAGGTAGTCGCGCACCGGAATCTCCTCGTGCTCCATTGCTTCCACGTGAAAGCGGATATACCGCCATCTGCCGATACGCGGGCGCATGGCCACGCACAGCCAGGGAGAATCCATGGCGGCTTCCTGCATGCGCGAGATTACCCGGGAAAAGGCGGGATCGCAGACGCCTTCCGAGCCAACCTCGGCGCAAAAGGACTGAAATTCGTCCCACAAATCCGAACGCAGCAAAAAAGCGCGATCGATCGCTACGTAGCGCCGCAACAAGAGATAGAAAGCATCGTGCTTGACGGACAGCAAATCAGAAAGTTCTTCCATCAAAAATCCTCGGTTTCTTCAGGCAAATCCATACTTCCCAGGAAATGGTAATAGTCGAGTCCCTCCAATATCCCGCCGGCATAGGTCGCCTCGGCGAAATAAATCCGCGGCTTGCCCCGCAAGCGCTCCAGTTCAGGGCTGTAGTTGCCGACCACCACGCCCAGGGTATCCCCCACCAGCATTTCCGCGTCGTTGCCGGAATCCCCCGCCACCAGGATTCGCTCCAAGGGCAAGCCCCAGCGCCAGGCGAGAAAGCGGATCGCCAATCCCTTGGAGGCGCGGATGGGCAGCACGTCGAGGAAGGCTTGGTGGGAATAGATCACATTGGCGTGCAGATCGAGCCGGCGCAAGTGACGCTTGATCTCCGCCACCGACGGCGCCTTGCCCGGCTCCATGTAATAGCTGATCTTATGCGCGCGCTGCTCGCTGCGCGGCTGCAGGGTCAAGCCGGGCAGATTGATCATCGCCTCGTGCACGGCCTTGGGCTTCCAGCGATAGTCGATATGCCGCTTCCAGGCTTCTTCCTCCAACAAGCGCCGGCCCAGGTGGCCATAATGGATTTCGCTGCCGACGGCGCTGATGAGCACATCCGGCCGGGGCACGCCCCATTCCTTCAGGACCTTGACCGCCGCCTCCACGCGCCGACCGGTGGCGATGCCGAATCCCGGTCGCACCGAATTGGTTCGCAAACGGTTCATGAGCGCTTCCACGGCTTCCCGGCTTCCGCCGATCAGGGTATTGTCGATGTCGCTGATCAAAAGCCGCTCCACCGTGGGCAGACGGCTGGGGGTGGGCGCGCGACGTGCGCGCTGGCGCTTACCGATGACCCGATGCAGCTGACGCAGATATTTTTCCACGTGCGCCTGCCAACTGTAATGGCGATGGACGCCCCGGAGGCCGCTGCGCGCCCAGCGCCGCCAGCGGTCTTTTTGGGCGAGCGCCTCCTGCAAGGTTCGGCCCATGGCCTCGGTATCCAGGGGATCCACCAGCATCCCGTTGCGGCAGTGCCGGACGATATCCCGCGGCCCGCCGTCCTCGGTGGCGACAATGGGCAAGCCGCTGGCGGCCGCCTCCACCAGCGTCAGGCCGAAAGGCTCGGTGAGCGCCGGGTTGACGAAAACGCCCCGGGTCCGGGCGGCGATGCGATATAGATCGGGCACGTCTTCGGATTGATGATGCTTGGGATAGGCGCATTTGCCGTATAGGTCGTAGCGATCCACCGCCAGCAGAATCTGGGTCAGCACCTCCCGGGGGCCGCGTTCCAGGGTTTTGATATCCTCCCGATTGCCGGCCACCAGGACCAGATTGGCCGCTTCCTGCAGTTCGGGATTTTCCCCATAGGCGCGGATCAGGCCGGTGTGGTTTTTGCGCTCGTCGGCACGAGCCAGCGCGAGGATCATGGGTTTGCGGGGACGCGTCAGGAAGCGGGACAGCTCGTCGAAAATCGACGGCCAAGACTCGCCGCGGCGAGGCGGCTGAAAGCGGGACAAATCCACGCCCGGCGGAATCACCCCCATGTCGCGAGGCTGATAGTTATCGTACAGGGCGTACTGCTCTTCCACCTCCTGGCGCGTGCTGGCGACCACGAAGGCCGCAGTATCCAGAGCGAATTCCTCGGCTTCGATCCGCTGCGAGATATTGTAGCGGTCTTCGATGGTCTTGGGTTTCAACCCCCTCGCCTGAAGGCGCTCGCGCTTGACTCGCCCCAGGGAATGGCCGGTATAGACGAGCGGCACGCCCAGCAGCGAAGCCAGACGCGCGCCGGCATAGCCGGCATCGGCGTAATGGGCGTGAATCACATCGGGGACCCTTCCCACCGACCGGATATGCAAAAGGGCGTGATCCACGAAGGTATCCAGATAGGGCCACAGGGTCTCCTTGTATAGATAACGGCGGGGGCCGCAGGTCACCCGTACGATGCGGGCCTTGTCGCTCAAGGATTCCTCGGGGCGGGCGTAGTCGGAAGAAATTTTGGCGTCCTGGACGCGGCGGGTGAGCAAATCCACCTGCGCCACGTCGGGATGCTCGGCCAGATGGCGCGCCAGTTCCACCACGTAAAGCACCTGACCGCCGGTATCGGCGTCGCGGCCGAGTTCCAGATCCTTGCCGCGGATCAGCCCGTGCACGCTGATCAGGACGATATAGAGTCCATCCCTTTGCTTCATTGCCATGCCTCCAAAAAGCGCCGGTACAGGGAAGGATTCTCGGCGGTGGCGCCCTTCTGGGCACAGAGGGCGGCGGCGAAAGTATTGGCCCGCTTGAGAGTCACCTCCAGACCCCAATCACGCATCAAACCCAGAACCATGACGGCGCTGAAACCGTCGCCGGCGCCCACGGTATCCGCCAACCGGCTTACCGGTGCGGGGGGCACCGTCCACCGTTCTTTCTCCTTGACCAGCAACCCTCCCTCGGCGCCTAAAGTCACCACGACGAAATCGAGCCCGTGAGCGGTTAGCAAGCGACGCGCCGCATCCGTTTGCCCTTCGCTCTGCAAAGAAGAGGGCGCCGCCAGTGCGGTCAATTCATCGTCGTTGAGCTTGAGCCACCGCGAATGATCCAGAAGCGCTTTTACCCGATCCATCCGCCACCACGGCTCGCGCAAGTTGATGTCCATGAATACCGGCAATTGCAAATCACGCTTCACATGTTCCAACGCCGCCCAGCCGGCGTCGGTGCGCGCGATCAGGGAGCCGTGATACATGAGGCTGAAATTGTCGCCGGCACAGGCCGCCAGCACGCCATTGGGGTCGATGCGATCGTAAGCCTGGTCGGGCAATATATCGAAGCTGGGTTGCCCTTCCTGCAGGGCGACCTGAACCCGTCCGGTCGGCTTTTGCGGATCTTCCTGCAGGAAACGGAGATCCATCCCCCAACGCAGCATGGTCTCCCGCACCTGCTTTCCCAGGTCGTCGCGACCGATACGGGAGACGAAACAGGGTTCGAGTCCGAACCCCTGGAGATGCCAGGCGACATTGAAAGGGGCGCCCCCCAGGACGCAGTCGCCGTCCTCGAAACAATCGAACAACACTTCCCCGTAAATCAGTGGCCTTCGCACCGACGCCATATCCTACTCCTTGTTGTTTTAGAGGCGGTTGACAACACGGAAGCAGAGCCGGCAAGAATCCATGTCAACCTCCCCAGGCTTGCTTGTGTGCCGCAATTATGGGAGGGGGATGTTCCCTTTATGAGCCTCTACTCGATTGAAGGATTGATGTAGAACTGATTTACATAGCCAAAGCAGAGGCGGTTCATCCAAACCTCGGTAGCCACCCTCTTGAAAAAGCATATCATAAGGATAGGAAAATCGATAAAACACGGTGGGGCCGGACGAAACCAGCCCTTCGATCGGAGTAGTGAACGTCGACAGGTTCTAGCGAGCCGGGCGGAAGGTATAACCGCGCAGCAAGACGGCAAACTCGTGCAGCGCATCGATGCCCGACTGCTCAGCTTCCTGGCACCAGGTTCTCAAGCGTTCGAGACGGGTTTCGGAATACAAGCCGTGGCGGGTCCAGATTTCCTTCAACCGGAGCTTGAAGCGATAGACGGTTTGCAGGCGCTCGTTGTCCCCGATGGCAGCGAGGATCACCTGTTCCTTGCAAGGCTTCAGCAATAGAATATCCTCGCGCACCAACAATGGCTTGACTTGCTTCAGGGATTTGCGAAGCTTGCGGTCGGCGCACCGGTATTCCCTTTTCAACACCGGCAGGACCACCGTGCGGGCGTACAGAGTCAAGACGTGGAAACGGTTTCTCATCAGCGCCTGCACGGTATCACCGTCGAGCGTCGCCCGGCGATGAGGTTGAATTTGAATCCTCGGCGCGACTCGCTTGACTCTTGCCAACCGTATCAAAGCAAGCAAACGGATATACAACCATCCCAAATCGAACTCCCACCACTTGTTGGACAACTTGGCCGAGGAGGGATAGGCATGATGGTTGTTGTGCAGCTCCTCGCCCCCGATCAGGATGCCCCACGGGATCAGGTTGGTCGCCGAATCGGTGGTCTCGAAGTTGCGGTAGCCCAGATAGTGTCCCACTCCGTTGATCACGCCGGCGGCCCAGAAAGGAATCCACAGCATCTGAATCGCCCAGACGGTGATGCCGATCGCTCCGAAAGCCGCCACGTCGATAAAGAACATGAGGGCAATGCCCAGCTGGGACATTATTTGATGGCCGTACACATGACGCTCCAGCCAATCGTCCGGCGTCCCCCATCCGTATCGCTCGATGGCATCCCGGTCGGCAGCGGCGGCGCGGTACAGTTCGGCGCCCTCCAGCAGAACTTTCTTGATGCCGAGCTGCTGGGGACTGTGAGGATCTTCGGTGGTTTCGCATTTGGCGTGGTGCTTGCGGTGAATCGCGGCCCAATCCTGAGTGCGCATGCTGGTGGTCAGCCACAGCCAGAAACGAAAGAAGTGACTGACGATGGGATGCAAATCCAACGCCCGGTGGGCCTGACAGCGGTGAAGATAGATAGTCACCGCGGCGATGGTAATATGCGTTAGGGAAAGAACGACGAGAAAATAGCCCCACCAAGAAAGTTCAAACAAACCGTGTAACATCGTCTAGAAAATGGATAGATAACTACCGTTAGAGTGTAAGCGAGTCACACCCGGAATACAATCCAATGTTCAATAGCGCGCCCAGAAAGGCTGGTAGGCGTAGATCGCATTCAGATGATGCATAAAGGCTGGCGGGTCTTGGTTATCCAAAGCTTCATCGCTTAGCCGTTTGCACCACGCTGTCGATTCGATGCTCGCGCAGCCGGGCCCGGATCGATTGAACCTCGCGGATACTCTGGAAGGGCCCCATGCGCACCCGGTGCCAGACCGCGCCGCCGATCTCGGCCTTTTCGATGCGCGACTCCACCCCCAGCAGCGCCAGTTGCGCCTTGAGGCGGTCGGCGTCCTCGTAATTGCGGAAGGATCCGGCTTGAATGAGGTAATTGTCCGGCTTGGCCGTACCCAAGCTTTCGGCGCGTTTGCGCGCGCGCACCTCCCCGTCCGGAATCACGACTTCCTTTTCCGGCAGCATGGTATAGAAAGTGAAGCGCGGTTCTTCAGGCTTGGGCTTTGCCTTCGGGGGTGGCTTGGCGGGCTTTTGCTTCGCAGCGGTTTCCGCTTCGGCGGATGCCGATTCCACCTTCTGCCGAGGGGGCGCCGTATCGGAAGGGACGTCGGTCGCCAAGTGATACAAAAAATAAGCGAACGCCCCCAGGAGCACAATCCCCAGTACCCACTGCCATGCAGGTGCCGGGCGGCGCTCGCCGCGCAGGTGGCGCGGCGGCTTCCGCTCGGCGACTCTTCGAGGCCGTCGCGACGCGGCGGCGGAGCGGCGGTTGCGTGGGGCGGGTCGACGAGCCATCTACATCGACTCGGGCGCGGAAACGTCCAAAATTTTCAGACCGTTGGCGATGGTCCGGCGCACGGCGTCGATCAAATTCAAGCGGGCATCGCGCAAGTCGGCGTCCTCCACTAAAAAGGTATGGGCATTGTAATAAGTATGAAACTCTCCCGCCAATTCGCGCAGATAATGGGTCAATTGATGGGGTTCGCGCTGCCGGGCGCAGCGCTCGATCACCTCGGGATAGCGCGCCAGGGCAGTCAGCAATGCCTGCTCGTGGGCTTCTTCCAGGCGGGACAGGTTGCCCTGACCGCGCGCCACGTCCCGCGCCCAGCCTTTTTCCTGCAATTGCTTGAACACGCTGCACACCCGCGCATGAGCGTACTGGACGTAATAGACCGGATTGTCGTTGGAGCGGGAGACCGCCAATTCCAGATCGAAGTCCAGGTGCTGTTCAGCCTTGCGCATGCAGTAGAAGAACCGGGCCGCGTCCTTGCCCACCTCTTCGCGCAGTTGACGCAGGGTGACGAACTCTCCCGCCCGGGTGGACATGGAGAGCTTTTCCTTGCCCCGGTAGAGGGATGCGAACTGGACCAGCCGCACCTCGAGGCGCTCCGGCCGGCTGCCGAGCGCCTCCATGGCGGCCTTCAGCCGGGGCACGTAGCCGTGGTGGTCGGCGCCCCAGACATCGATCGAATAATCGAATCCCCGTTCCCGTTTATCCAAGTGATAGGCGATGTCGGAAGCGAAATAGGTCATTTGGCCGTTGTCCCGCACCACCACGCGATCCTTCTCGTCTCCGAATCGCGTGGACGCGAACCAAACGGCGCCGTCCCGCGGGTAAAGATAACCGGCTTCCTTCAGCCGCGCCAAGGCCTCTTCCACCCGATTCGATCGAACCAGGCTGCGCTCCGAGAACCATTCGTCGTAACCCACGCCGAAGGCTTCCAGGTCTTCGCGGATATCGGCGAGGATCGCCTCCAATCCCGCTCGGAAAACCGCTGCATAAGCTTCCTGCCCCAACAGTGCCTTGGCCCTGTCGACCAAGGCGTCGATATAAACTTCCTTATCCCCTTCCGGCGCATCAGGAGGCAAATCCTGCAGCACTTCCGCCGCCGGTTGGCTATATCGATCTCCGACTCGGCCGGCCAAATCTTGGGCGATTTCTCGGATGTAGTCGCCGCGATAAGCATTTTGAGGAAAAGGCAAGGATTCGCCGCGACACTCCAGATAGCGCAGCCAGATGCTTGCCGCGAGAATATCCATTTGCCGGCCGGCGTCGTTCACGTAGTATTCCCGATGAACCTCGCAGCCGATCGCTTCCAGCAAATTGGCCAGCGTCGCGCCATAGGCGGCGCCGCGGCCGTGGCCCACGTGCAAGGGACCGGTGGGATTGGCGGAAACGAACTCGATGTGAATCTTCTGCCCCCGACCGGTCTCGCTGCGACCGAAGCGTTCCCCCTCCTCCAGAATCCGTCCGATGATTTCGAACTGGGCGGCCGGATCGATGAAGAAGTTGATGAAACCGGGACCGGCGATTTCCACCTGCCGTACCGCCGAATCGGCCGGCAACGCCTGGACGATCTTTTCGGCCAATTGGCGGGGCGGAATCCCCGCGGGCTTGGCCAGAACCAGGGCGATATTGGTGGCGAAATCCCCGTGGGAAGGATCGCGGGCTCGATCCACCCGTACCGGGACGTTCGGTTCCGAAGGCAACCCACCCTGCTCCCGCAGTCGGGTCAGGGCTTGCCCCACAAGCTTTTGTAAACGTTCTTGCATTCATTCACCGGGATGGGAAAAGTGCGGTATTATCCTCGAATCCTAAGACGGGTTTCAATCAAAGTGGAGGAAAACCATGTCCGAACACGTTTATAAGGTCATCGAAATCGCCGGTTCGTCCACCCAAAGCATCGACGATGCCATCCGGGGCGCGGTCGAACGGGCGTCCCAAACCCTTCACAACCTCAACTGGTTCGAGGTGGTGGAAACCCGCGGCCATATCCAAGACGGCAAAGTCGCCCACTTCCAGGTGGTTCTGAAGATCGGCTTCCGTCTGGAGGATCATTCCTGAGCGGCGACAAAGGTCTCCAGTTTATCCAAAAACACCCGGGGAGAACCGAAGCACATCTCCCCGTCGTCCACCGAGACCGCCACTTGCACGGTGGTGCCGCGGGCAAGGCGATCGCCCGTTTCGGCGGCGCGGATCTCGTAGCCGATCTTCATGCGGTATTCGTATTCCTTCAGCACCGCACTGACCTTCAGCGTCTGACCGAAACGGGCGGGGGCCAGGTAGCGGATTTGCAGATCCACCACCGGCCACACGTAACCGGTGGCTTTCATGGTCAGATAATCGTAACCGATCCGGTCCAGCAACGCACAGCGGGCAACCTCGAAATATTTGACGTAATGTCCGTGCCAGACGATGCCGAGCATGTCCGCATCGAAAAACGGCACCGTCAGGGTCACCTCGCTCCCGGGCAAGGACGCTACCGGCAACGCCTCGTTCATGTCCGCCTCCAAAAAGGGTAGAAATTGAACCACTGGAGCGGCGCTTCCAGACAGTGGGATTCGAGGCGCTCGGCGAATTCCCGCGCATAACGGGCCATCGGCTCCATGCGGGCGGCGGGCTTTCGTGGCAAGCGGATACGATCGGCCCATTTGTCGAAATAAATCTGATACTGCCCGTCCCCGCCGAGATAGCAGAACAGGGTATAAACGGGGCATTGGAGCAAATGGGCCAAAAGATACGGTCCTTGGGGAAAGTCCGCCGCCTCCCCCATAAACGGTACCGTCACCACCCTATCCGGACTGCCCACCGGGATTCGATCGCCCACCAGCACCACGAACTCGCCCGCCTGAATCTTTTCGTACAGTTGAATCGCCACCGCCGGGGTGATTTCGGTCACCTGGATCAGGGTCATCTGTCGGGCCCGATCCACCCCGGCCAGGAGGCGATTGAATTTTTCCGCGTGTTTGGTGTGGACCAGGATATTCAGCCTGAGCCGACGCCTTTCGTCCGCCAGGGCGCGGCACACCTCGAGATTGCCCAGATGGGCGGTGACCAGCAGCGCCCCCCGTCCGCTGTCCAGCAGATCCAAAAACACTTTCCGCTGGTGAAACACGACCGATTCGGTGTCGAAGCGGCCCAGCCAAACCACGAGCTTGTCCAATAGACATTCGGCGAAGCTGAGGAAATGGCGGTAACTGTGCCACAGGCGGCCCTTCAAGCCCAACCGGGGGGCGAATCGATGGAGCTGGTCGAGATAGTCGCGGGAAGCGGCCCGGGCGCGATGATTGGTCAGAAAATAGTAGCCCACCACCGGGTACAGAAACAGGCGGAAGAACGGTTTTCCCAGGAGTAGATAAACCCCCAGCAGAAAACGCATTCCCCACAGAATGCCCCGCTCCTCCATGGTCGCCCAGTGATCGCTCACAAATACCCCATCCCCAGCCGCCGACGCAGCATTCCAAAAAACAAGCGGGCATGCATGCGGCTGATATGCCAGTTATCTTCCAGCGGCCTGAAGTGGGATACCCCGTCGGCGTGATAACGCACCCGGGTCGGCAACCAGGTCATCGCCACCCCGCGCCAGTGCAGTCGCACCAGGATCTCGATATCGAAGTCCATCCGATCGCCGAGCGCTTCCCGGTTCAACAAAGGCATGACCTGCGTCAGCGGATATACCCGAAAACCGCACATGGCGTCGGGAATAGCCAGAGACCCCGTATTGATCCAGACCCACAGATGGGTCAGATAGCGGCTGTAATAGCGACCCTTGGGGATGGAGGCGTCGAACACCGGCCGGCCGCAAATCAGCGCTTCCGGATCGGTTTGCGCTCGGGCAAGGAAGATTTTCAGATCGTCCAGATCGTGCTGACCGTCGGCATCGATCTGGACGGCGTGACTGAATCCTCGTTTCCCGGCGGCTTGGAGGCCGGTCTTGACCGCCGCGCCCTTGCCCCGGTTGACGGGATGGGTCAACACCTCGATTCCTGAATCGGATTCGCCCAAGGAACGGATTAGCTCGGCGTGTTCGGGCGTACTGCCGTCGTCCACCACCAGACAGGGCAAGTCCTGCCGGCGCAGCCGATCCGCCACCGCCGCCAACGAGGCACCGTGGTTGTACACCGGGATCACCGCGCAGGGACGAAAATTCATTTTTTACTCCAATACAAGCGGCCGGAACTGTTTTCCACCGAGCCGGCACGGTAATGGAAAGCCAAACGCAAACGTTCGGGATCGTAATCCAATTGCAGGGTCACCTCCATTTCCGGCACCAGCAGGCGTTTGAATTTGACCACCTCCATGCGCTGCAAAACCAAGTCCGCGTCGAATTCGCGCAGAAACAGCAAGCCCGCCCAGTGAATCTGCACCACGCCGGGCAGAATCGGGCAGTCCTCGAAATGCCCCTCGAAATAAGCCAGCTCCCGCGGCAAGCGAAGCCCCAGGACGATGCTGTTCCCGTCCCGTTCTCGCCCCCGGATCTGCGGCCACACCACCGGCTCAGGCATGTCCGTTGACGCGCTTCATCCGACGCCGCACCCAATATTCCACTGCCATCAGCAATCCCATCAACAAATAGGCCAGCAAACCATTATAAAAAGTCCACAGCTCCAGGTTCCCGAGCGCCACGGTGATCGCGGCGACAGACCCGTTGAGAAGAAAGAAACCGCTCCATACCCAGGTCACCCGACGGGTATAGCGCACCCCTTCGGGAGGCAAATCGGGATCGCTCAGGCGCGCCAAGCGCTCGACCATGGAAGGCGGGCGAATCAGAGAGACGGCGAACCACAGCAAAAAGAACCCATTGATCAATACCGGATAGAGCATGACCGACAACTGCCTGCCCCAGGCCATCAGGCCCAAGGCCACCAGAGCGGGACCCCAGCCCATCACGCCCCAGCCGGCCCAAGCACCGCGCAACCCCAGCAAAGCGGCCAGCATCGCCAGCAGCCAGCGGGGATCGAAGCGCTGCAGGGAAAAGTAGATCAGAACCGGATAGGCCAAAGTCAACAGCACCAAGACGAATAACCCGATTCGCCGGATCGTCACGCTGCGGTCACGGCCTCTGCATGCGATGGATGACCGCCACCACGTCTCCCACCGTCTGGATGCCCTTGAAGTCTTCCGGGCGGATGCGCCGACCGATGATCTCGTGCAGACGCACCATCAGATCCACCGCATCGATGCTGTCGATGTCCAGTTCGCGGAAACTGGTGTCGAGCTCGACCTGAGCGGGATCGATTTCGAACATTTCCTCGAACAATTGTTTCAAGGTGACGAGAATCTCGTTTTGGTCTTTCATTCGGATGGTCGGGAGCGGCGGATGAATCCGGCCAGGTCGGAGACCGAGGCGAATATCTCGCGGACCTGGGGGGTTTGATGGGTAATGCTGATTCCGTAGCGTTGTTTCAAGGCCAAACCTAATTCTAGCGCATCGATGGAATCGAGGCCAAGACCGGCACCGAATAAAGGCGCCCCGCTGTCGATATCGGCGGGGGCCAAGCCTTCCAGATCAAAGATTTGGATGATCAACAGTTTGATCTCTGTTTCCAACGAATCCATGCCGGCGCTCCCAGGCTGTGAAATAACGTTCCAACCAGCGGCTCAGCCGCCGGCTGGCGATGGAAAGCGGCAACTCCTCCCCGATGATCTCGGCGGGTTGGATTTCCTCGCCGACCGTCATCCGGACCCGGGGCTTGACCGCGGGAACATGGTACCAGCGCTGGTGCTTGCCAAAAAGCAGCGGCCGATAATCGAAATAGACCGGCACCATGGGCACGCCCGCCTCCAGGGCAATGCGGGCCACGCTGCGTTGAAAGCGAATCTCGCGACCCGGCAGCGTCCGGGTGCCCTGGGGAAATAAAATCAAACACGCCCCTTCATGCAGCGCCCGAACCGCTTCCGACACCAGCACTCGCGAGTCTTCGGCGGGCAAGTGCCTGCAGCAGCGAATCGGGCGTCCCACCAGCGGCACCGCCGCCAAGCTCGGCTTAACGATGCAAACCGCGTTTTCCAGCCGGGAAAACAACAGCAGAATATCCAGAAACGAGGGATGATTGGCGACAACGATCCGCCCGGATTGCTGGAGCCTATCCGCCTTCTCGACCTCATAACGCCACATGCCCACCCACGCCATGAAACCGGTGAGAAAGCGGAACGCCCGATGACTCAGGCGACGGGCGTACGCTCCCCGCCGAGCCGGCAGCACCCGCCAGAAGGTGAGCGGATAGACGCCGTACCAGAGCAGCAGGGAGCCCAAGCCGTAGACGCCAAAACTCAAAGCCGTGGCGATCACCCGCCAAGCGCGATCAAACATGTTCCAACTCCCAGTGCCACTGGGCTCCCTCGGCCGCCGATATCCATCGATCAACCCCGGCGCTAAATCCCTCGATCACCCGTACCAACGGGCTTTTTTCCGCCGATCGATCCGTCCCCTTCCCCGGCACCCGATCAACCGTTAGGGCGGTGCCTTGTCCCCGCCAAGCACCCAAGCGCACCGCCAAGGCCATTACGCCGGGAGGATCAGGCGCATAAGGATGATAGACGGCGGGCAAGGGTTGCTCGTGCCAGAGTACGAGCACTTCTTGCGAGGCGCTCATTCCCTCGCCTCCCCCACCTTCCTGAAACAACAAAAAGCCGGCCGCATCCAACAACGCCGCCGCATAGCCCTCGCTCCCCGGCGCAATGACCAGACACGGCGCTTGGCTTCCGATCAGCTGAGTCAGCAAACCGCCGACCGCACTATGCACCGACAGAGCGAATTGGCTCGGCGAGACTTCGTCGGCCTCGGCCAAAGCGCTCAAAATGCCAAAGCAATGGCGGGTTTCTCCGTGCAGCGAACAACAGATGACGGGAATTTCAACCTCTTTCGCCAGACATGGCCAAGCCGCTGCGACCGCGGCCCGGGCCATGGGCGACAGCCGCCGTCGCTGCATCAAGGGAAGAAAGGACACATCCGGTGCATCGCCCGGCAACAGCGCGCCCACTTTCGATGCCACCGGGTCGGGACGCAGCTCCGGCGGCAGCCAGGCGCGCCAACATTTGACCTGAAACTTAATCATGCCGTCGGAAAATCAAGGCGGTGTTGATGCCCCCGAAGGCGAAATTGTGGCTCGCCACCGCTTCGCAACCGATGGGACGCATATCCCCCACGATGTAATTCAGCGGCGCGCATTCGGGATCGACGGCGGTGAGGTTGAGATTGGGATGAAAGACGCCGCCCCGCATCATCTCGATCGCCACCCACGCCTCCAGCGCACCGCACGCGCCCAGCGTATGGCCGGTATAACTCTTGAGGGTGCTGACCGGGACCCGATCGCCGTAGACATCGCAAGTGGCCCAGCTCTCGGCCACGTCTCCATGGCGCGTCCCCGTTCCGTGGGCGCTGACATAGCCGATCGCCTCCGGCGGCAGGTCGGCGTCGGCAAGGGCCAATTCCATCGCCACCCGCATGGTGGCACGCGACGGCTGGGTCACGTGGGAACCGTCGGAGTTGGTGCCGAAACCGATCACTTCGGCGTATATCGGCGCCCCCCGCGCCAAGGCCCGTTCCCGCTCTTCCAAAACCAAGGTGCAGGCGCCCTCGCCCAGCACCAGGCCGTCGCGCTCGGCGTCGAAGGGGCGCGGCGTGGCTTCGGGGCAGTCACGGGTACTGGCGGCATAAAGCGTATCGAATACCGCCACCTCGGTGGGACACAACTCCTCGGCACCCCCGGCGATCATTACCTCCTGGCGGCCGTTCTGAATCGCCTCATAAGCGAAACCGATGGCCTGGCTGCCGGAGGTACAGGCGCTCACCGCCGGAATGACCCGTCCCTGGACCTGGAAAAACAGGGCCACGTTGACGGCGGTGGTATGGCCCATCATTTTCAGATAAGTGTTGGCGTTGAGGGCACCGATTTTGTGCTTCAACAACATATAACCGAAGTCGGCGATGGCCGGCGTCGACCCCACCGAGGACCCGTAAGCTACTCCGGTGCGCCCCGAAGCCACCACCGGATCGCCCAGCAGACCGGCGTCGTCCAGGGCCCGCTCGCTGGCCCGCACCGCCATCAGGGCCACCCGCCCCATGCTGCGGGTCTGCTTGCGGGTGTAATGGGCGGGCGGCTCGAAATCGGTCACCGGCGCCCCCAACTGGCAATGCAACCCCTCGTAGACGGCCCAATCAGGCATGCGCCTGACGATATTGCGCTGCGCTTCCAGACGGGCAAGAATGGAGGGCCAGTCGTGCCCCAGCCCGGAAATTCCCGCCATACCGGTCACCACCACCCGCCGCATCAACACAAGCCTCCATTGACGGAGATCACTTGGCGGGTCAGGTATGCTGCCTCTTCCGAGAGGAGAAACGCCACCAAGCCCGCCACCTCTTCGGGTCGGCCGAGGCGTCTTTGCGGAATCATGGCCTTGATTTCGTCCAAAGGCAGTTCTTCCACCATATCGGTTTCGATCAACCCCGGTGCAACGCAGTTCACGGTGATCTGACGCTTGGCCAGCTCCAACGCCAGCGCCTTGGTAGCACCGATAATGCCCGCCTTGGCGGCGCTGTAATTCACCTGGCCGCGATTGCCGATCAAGCCGGACACCGAGGCCAGGGTCACGATGCGGCCCGGCCGGCGCCGCCGGATCATGGGCATGACCAGCGGATGGAGGACGTTATAAAAACCGTCCAGATTGGTGTGGACCACCTGATCCCAATCCTCGTCGGTCAGGGCCGGAAAGACGGCATCCCGGGCCAGACCGGCGTTGCAAACCACCCCGTAATAGGCCCCGTGGGCCGCCATATCGCGCTCCAATGCCGCGCGCGCGCCGCCGCGGTCGGCCAGATCGAATTGCAGCAGGCGAATCCAAACATCCTGAGCTTCGCGCAACTCCTCCGCCAAATCCTCCAACAAAGACAGCCGGCTTCGGCAATGGAGTACCAGATCGTAGCCTTCGCGCGCCAGACGACAGGCAATGGCGCGGCCGATCCCCCGGCTCGCGCCGGTGATCAAGACGGTTTTTCGGCTCATGATGTCATTTCTCCTCGCAGGAATGGCTTCAGGTCGGGGGGCAACAACACGTTCAAGCGGGCCCGGGCCACGGGCCTGGAATCCTCGATCACGCAATCGAATACGCACATATCGTTGGCGGCCTCGAACACCCGCTCTCCCCGCACCGTCAAGGTGCTGCCGCAGGCAAATTCCGCCGTCTCGAGGTCGAATCGGCGGGAGCCCAACAACAGGCCGGGCCGGATCGGTTCCCCCCGGCGGCGACAGTGATAGCCCGACCAGGCCGCCACGGCCTGGGCCATGTACTCCAAACCCACCCATGCCGGCACGCTGCCGCCGGGCAGGGAAAACAGATGATCGTCCCGGACCGTCAAGGCGGCGGTGGCGGCTTCATCGGTCACTTCCAGCAAACGGTCGAGCAGCAGCATATCGCCGGACTGGGGCAACAGGCTGGCCAGGGGAAAACGGCGGGGATCGTAATTCATAAATCCGCGCGGCCCAAGATC
Source organism: Methylohalobius crimeensis 10Ki (assembly GCF_000421465.1). Taxonomy (NCBI): domain Bacteria; kingdom Pseudomonadati; phylum Pseudomonadota; class Gammaproteobacteria; order Methylococcales; family Methylothermaceae; genus Methylohalobius; species Methylohalobius crimeensis. The sequence goes on along the minus strand of NZ_ATXB01000001.1, from coordinate 486,235 downwards.
AAGGAAATGTTGGCGCCGCCGAAAGCGTAGGTGTTGCTCATACAGAATGGTTTATCCGGATTAATTTTTTCACGCCCATCGGTGAAATGCAACGCGGGTAATTCCGGGTCGCCGCAACCGTCCCATTCGTGCCGAGGCAGGGGTTTGTCCAAATCGAGCAATGCCTCCCCGCAAATGGCCGCCTCCACCGCGCCGGACGCCCCCAGGCAGTGGCCGGTAAGCGGCTTGGTGCTGCTGCTCGGCGGCGGCGCATCTCCAAACAGGGCACGCACCGCCCGGGCCTCCATGGCATCGTTATGCCCGGTGGCGGTGCCGTGCAAATTGAGATAGCCGATATCCTGCGGACCCAAGCCGGCCTCTCGCAGCGCCCGGGACATCGCCAGCTTTGCGCCGCGACCGGCGGGATCGGGCGCCGACAGGTGATAGGCATCCGAACTCATTCCCGCTCCCATCAAAGCCAAAGGCGCGAAATTCCGGGTAAGCAGAAATACCGCCGCCCCTTCGCCCAGTATCGTGCCGTCGCGGTGGCGACTGAAGGGATTGCAGCGGGTTCCGCTCAACGCCCCCAGAGAAGCGAACCCTTGCACGGTGGTGCCGGATAAGGTTTCCACGCCGGCGGCGACCACCGCGTCGCATATTTTCAAGCGTAGCAGATTTCCGGCGCAGACCAGGGCATGCGCCCCGGAGGCGCAACTGGTGGATACCGTATAAGCCGGCCCCCGAATCCCCAGCCAACGGGCGGCAAACTCCGCCGCCCCGCCCAACTCCTGCTGTTTATAGTGAAACCATGGCGGCATGGCGCCTCGATGCAGCCGATATTTCAGCGCCGCCTCGCCTTCCGCGATCCCCGCGCTGGAAGTGCCGATGACTACCCCAATCCGATCCGGAGGGTACCCCCTCAGTCTTTCTCGAACCTCGTCCAGTACCGTCATCAGCAGGCGATTGCTGCGGGAACGATAGCGGGCCTGCGAGGACGGCACTTCCGCCAATCGTGCGTCTTCGATGGCAAAAACCGCCCTCGAAACCGGACCTGAAAGCTTGTGGCCCGCCTGTTTACCCGACTCAGAAACGGCATAGAAAAAGCATGGAATATACATATAAAAAAATACCATAAACAATTTTGGCGGAAAAAACATTTCGCGTCCGTGTTACAAGGGCGAGAGACAGAGGACGCCGCAACGAATTCATTTTTAATTCCTCTCGACTCAACTACAATCGAGATTGCCAACAGGCAAGAACACTCAAATGTCAATAGGAGATCTAATCATGAACAAAACCTTCACCGTACTGACCGCAGCGATCCTGGGCATGAGCATGGCTACCGGCGCGATGGCCGCAGGTTCCAAGATCAAAAACTCCACCATCACCAACCGGGCCAACATTAAGAACTCCGCCAACATCGCCCAAGGCGGGCTGTTGGGCGACGCCGAAGCCAACCAGGGTTCGGTCAAGATCAAGGGCTCCACCGTGAAGAACTCGACCATCAGCAACCGGGCCAACGTCCAAAATTCCGCCAACGTCGCCAAAGGCGGACTGTTGGGCGACGCCCAGGCCAATCAAGGATCGATCGTCGTGGAATAAATTTTCCAACCTCGGGAATCAAACAGCCAGGGACGGCTTACCCGGGGAATCCAGGCGTCCCTCAAGCGCTTGCCGAACTCCGCCCCTCTCCTAAATTCCACCTTTCCTGCCTCCTTCGCGGACCTAAAACACTCCGCCTGGATTCTCGATTCGCACTTCCCATTGACTCCATCTCCCCTTATCGTCGCCGCACTTTCACCGCCGATCCCCTTTGGCAACGCGAAAAAATGCTCTTTTCCGCCGATATGCTCCAATTAGCGATCGCTCCTACGAGTCAACATAATCATATATACATATGCAAAATTCTTATAAATTTTTTGGCGGAAAATACTCGTCGTGTCCGTGTATCAGAGACGAGTAAGAGAGAACGAAATGACACTCACGCCTTATATGTTTCTCTCGACTCAACTACAATCAATTTTGCCAAGAGGCAAATACACAGCCAACTACCACAGGAGATCTAATCATGAACAAAACCTTCACCGTACTGACCGCAGCGATCCTGGGCATGAGCATGGCTACCGGCGCGATGGCCGCAGGTTCCAAGATCAAAAACTCCACCATCACCAACCGGGCCAACATCAAGAACTCCGCCAACATCGCCCAAGGCGGGCTGTTGGGCGACGCCGAAGCCAACCAGGGTTCGGTCAAGATCAAGGGCTCCACCGTGAAGAACTCGACCGTCAGCAACCGGGCCAACGTCAAGAACTCCGCCAACGTCGCCAAAGGCGGACTGTTGAGCGACGCTCAGGCCAATCAAGGTTCGGTCGTCGCGGAATAATTTTCCAACCTTCGGGAATCAACCAGCCAGGGACGGCTTCCCTATTTGCAATCAAGGAGGGCTCCATGAGCACAACCACCACTTTTCCCAAACTGCCATTAGGCATCGCCCTAAGTCTATTGCTCATTCCCGCAATGGCTTGGAGCTCGGACCTGGACGACGGTATTCCCCTGGATACTCCCATCGACGATTCCTTGAAAACCGGCCTCAACGACTCCTTCATCCTGATGAAAGCGAAAGGGAAGGAATTGTCGGGAAACCGAAAGACCCTGATCACCAACGAAAGCAATAGCGCCGGTCAGGGCAATATTATTCTGGGACCCGGGACCAAACTCGCTCCGGGCACCATCATTCTCAACAATTCCGACAACCGTGGCGCTACGGCGGTCGCCAAATAATCCTTTTTTCAACCGCCCCGGATAACCTGAGGCCGCACGATGAACACCTCACTCCATCTAGCCAAGATTTTAGGTATCAGCTTTTTGACAGTCTGGATCGGCGCTTGCGGGGTAAACCCCCAAGACGTGGACCTGGATCTAAACACTTCTTTGCCGGAAGTGAAAACCACCATCTTCACGCAAGCAGTGCGGGATCTGGGGCGGGCCAATGTCATTTACAACCGGGGGCTGCTCAAAGTGATGTCCAAGCCGGCGATCGACCGAACCGGCACTTCCCTGCCGACCAGCGGAGAAATTCCCCAGGACATCAGCGAGATGGTCAAAAGCACGCTCAATTCCATCGGCGGGAATATTCTTTATGTCCCCTACGATCCGGAATTCATGCTCAATACGGCCCAGACCGGCTACTCCGAATGGGGAGACAAACTGCTACCCGACGTGGTTTTGGTAGGCGGCTTGACCGAATTCGACCGCGGACTGGTGACGAAGGAAGAAAATCTGGACCTGAGCGGGACAGTCGAGGAGCTCGGGGTTCCCATGGGCTTGGATTTCGCCGACGTCCGCAAAAACTCGCTGGCGAGCATTACCCTCGATTTCAATTTGATCGACTTTCAAACCTTTACCGGCATTCCCTTCATGCAGGCGGTCAACAACATCAAGGTCCACAAAGGGGTCGGCGCCGACCAGCTGGGATTTACGGTTTATGGACAGACCCTCGGCCTGCGCGGCAATATCAAGAAGATCCAGGGACGCCATGCCGCCATTCGTCTGCTGGTACAACTGAGTATTCTCCAAGTCGTGGGCAAATACCAAACCCTGCCCTACTGGCGGCTGTTGCCCAGCGCCGACCCGGATCCGGTGGTTCTCGACGCGGTTCGCGAGGAATTTTATAGCTTGGAGCGACCCGATCGTATCGCCAAAATTCAGGAATATCTCTATCTTTGCGGCAAAGACCTGAAGGTGACCGGCCGCTTGGACGCCTCCACCCGGGCCGCCATTGAAAGCTTCAAAAGCGAGTACGGCGTCGAGAACACCCGCCCGGTCAGCGAGGAGCTCTATCTGGCCCTATTCCAAAACGTGCCTATGGACTTCGAGGCGCAATTCCGGCGCAAGCAAGTCAACGCCCTGCTGGAAGACTATCAAAACCGGCTCCGCGCGCTGGCATTCCAAGCACCGGACAAATCGGTTTCCCCACCGGCTCAAGCGGAAGCATCCAAACCGAAAACGCTTCGGCCGCAACCGCCCGAACCGGAATTGGGTGAGCTCAAAGTGTGGCTGAGCAAGCAGGCATTCAAGATCGGCGAACCCATGGAAATCTTTTTCGAGGTGAGCCGTCCCATGTTTGTACGCATCGTGACCATCAACTCGGTGGGCAAAATGTCCACCCTGTTCCCCAACCCTTATCAGAACGATAACTTCGTCCGCCCGGGGCAAACCTACCGGATTCCTCCGGCCAACGCGCCGGCCAAACTGACCGTGGGCGCTCCCGCCGGGATCGATAAAATCCGCGCCGTCGCCTCGGTCTCCCCGATTTCCGCCGATGCGCTTCCGGTGGATGAAAACGGAGAGTTTGTCCCCGATGCGGGCCAGAATTTCGCGGTTGCCGGGACGGAGTTCCAGGTAACGGACGGATCTTCCCAACAAGCGGCCATGAACCAAGGAGCCCAGCCATGAAGAAACCCGTATTTCTAGCTGCCGCCGTGCTCCTGTTGGCGGCTTGCGAAACCGCACCGGTCCGGCGCGAGGACTATATCGCCCAGCATCCCGAATGGAAGCCCCAAATGGTGGAACTGATCCGCGCCGGCATGATCGCCAAAGGCATGACCAAGGAGCAAGTTCGAGCCGCCTGGGGGCGACACTGCTATACCTGCCAGGGCACCACCAAAGGTGACTGGGGGGAATCGCGGGAATTTCGCACCCAGGTGGTCTTTTTCGATCCCGACGGGCGAGTCACCCGTTGGGAGCCCAAATGACCCGACCCTGACAACCTAACGAGGTACTCCCTATGAACACAAAACCACGCCATTCCCCCTTCCGCCACCTTCTCTTGCCGCTGGCCCTGGCTGCTTGCGGACAAACCGTCCTCGCCGGAGACGTCCGGCTCTTCACCGAACCACCGTCGGCGGACGAAATGGGAAAATTGCTGTTTCCGGATAAAACCGAGCGCCGCCCCAAAACCCGCTCGCTGACCTTCAATGCCGCCCCGTCCGCTCAACCGGCCGAGCAAGCCAAGGAATCGGTCGCCATCGCCTTGCCGATCCAATTCGATTTCAACTCGGCCAAACTTCGCGAGGAGGCCAAGCCCTTCCTGGACGAAATCGGCCGGATGCTGACCATGGATCAATTCCAGCGGGAACGCCTCATCATCGAGGGGCATACCGATGCCAGCGGTTCGGATAGTTATAACGAGTGGCTCTCCCAACAGCGCGCCAAGGCGGTCAAGGAATACCTGTATTCCCGGTTCTCGGTGGAACCGGAACGCCTGCAGATCGTGGGCCGCGGCGAGCATACCCCCCTCCCGGACAAGGATCCTTTCGACCCCTTGAACCGGCGAGTAGAACTGCACCGAGTGGATTAAGTCATGAACCGGCTTAAAGTCTTGTCACTCCTCGGCTGCCTCGTACCTGGCTTGGCGGCGGCCGAGGCGGTCACCGGTAAAATCGTCATCGACGGGGTGGAATACGGCAACGAAGATCTGGTTCGCGGCAATCATCGGCGCGCCGAAGAAACCCGCGAACTGCCCTGCTTCGAGCGTATCGCAGTCGAAGCGGGGATCGATGTGGTCTACCGCCCGGGCAAACGATGCCAGGCACGCCTGGAAGCGGATTCCAACCTCCTGGACCTGATCCAAACCCGAGTGCGGGGCGATCAACTGCGGATCGAAGCGAACCGCTCGATCCAAAGCGAGGGACCTTTGCGGGTAGAACTGCGTAGCCCCCGTCTCGAGGAACTGGCCATCCGTTCCGCCGCCGATGTCGAACTGCTGGACTTGGATTCGCCCCGGTTCAGAATCGAGGCAAACGGCAGCGGCGACGTCTACGCACGGGGCCGAACCGGAACGTTGGAAATCATCGCAGGGGGCAGCGGCAGCCTGGATTTCAGCCAGTTGCGGGCAGAACAGGCCCAGGTCAACGTCTCCGGTGCCGCCGATGTGGCAGTCAACGCTCAAAAAACGCTGAAGGTCGATGTGTCCGGCGTAGGCGATGTCACCTATTACGGCCGCCCCGCTCAAGTGATCACGCATATTACCGGGGTGGGGGATGTGGAACCGGCGGAATAAGCTCAACTTTTGGACAATATCACGGCTGGGCATCGGGGTTTTTGCTGCGCTAGGCGCTTATTGCGCCGAGGCGCAGCATGATCCCGGCTTCATTTCCGCCACGGCCATTTTTCAAGCGGAATCGCCCAACGGCAATCCCATTTCAAAAAAACAAGCCCGAAGGTCGAAAAACCGCCTAAGAAAAGGAGAATGGATCAAAGTAGGGGGATTTACCGATTCCAAATATTTCTATGGCCAGGTGCAAATACTGGATAAACGCAAAGTCGCCGGTTATCTGTATCCCCCCAAAAGAGGGAAAATCTACGTCTACGGGGAAATCACCCCCTCGGGGGCATACCGTATGTTCGATAACAAGGGGGTTCTTTACCGAATGCTGCGGGTAGAAGAGGACTACTAAACCCGATGATCCCATCCAGGTGCAGCGCGGAAGCGGCGGTGTATTTTTACCTCGCGACTTTCGCTCTCCCCTTTAGCCTGGACATCGGCCTGCTCGGCTTGGCTGTCTTGGGAAGCCGGGCCGCGCTCGTCGCTGCCCCCCGATTTCCTTCCGGTATCCTCGCTGCATTCCTCTTCCTAATGCTGGTTATCGGCATAGGCAATCTCAACAGCCCGAATTTCCACCGAAGTTTGCACCTGAGCCTCGCGTTAATCCCCGCCTGCTTGGTGTACTTTCTGATCAGCGGCTATTTCGGCAAGCGTCAATTGATCGGACTTTGTTTGACATGGACACTGATTGCTTGTGTTTTGGGGGGCTGGATGCTCATGGTTTCCGCCACTCACCCGCAAATGTCTCCCACCGAATGGATCGTACAAAGCCGCTTGACCGCTTTCAAAGTCCCCAACGACATTATTCTATTTCAAATTTTATTACCGTTTCCGCTGGCCTTGTTCAAATTAAGCCCGAAATTTTCCGCCCAATCGTGGCTGGCCTGGGCGGCGATCGCCATCTCCTTATCACTCGCCGTCGTTTACCATAGCCGGCTGGCGATATTGATCGCGGGAGTGAGCATGGCGCTGTTCTTTCTTCTCCTGCGAGAATCGAAGCAGCTTTTTCGGATCGGTACGGTTGCCATTCTCGGGCTGATTTTGATGGATGCCGCTCTCTGTTTTACCCTGACCACTAAATTCCTGAGTTCCTGGACCAGCCGCCTTCCCTTATGGTGGGCCGCCTGGCAAATGTTTCTGCAATCCCCCCTCACCGGTCACGGTATTGGAAGCTACCTGCTCCTTTATAAGGATTATCTGAATCCAACCCAATTGCCCGATTGGGTCGTCCACGATCCGCGCGTCACCCCTTGGGCGCATAATCTCTACCTGGAAATTCTGGCGGAACTGGGCATAATAGGCGCGCTCGCTTTTGTGGGGTTGTTGCTTTTTTCCATAAAATCCAAATATTTTCAAGCATCTAAAAATCCACAGCAGCAAATATTAACTTCTGCTGTTATTGCAGCCCTAATTGCATTTTGCCTGAGCGGCCTGTTCGAGCTAAGCTTATGGCGACAATGGGTCGGATTGACATTTTTACTAATAATTGGTTGCATTTCGGCAACATACAAATTTCAAGAGGGCACATCATGACCATACCAATTAAAAAACCACCCCGCCCCGCCCTGGGAACGGCAACCACCGTCACCTGTTCGCTGCTGTGCGGAGCGGTGGCGGTCATGACGCCGGATTGGCGCCATAAGCTTCTGGCCGCATACGAGAACCCTATCTCGGAAGGGCAGTCTCTCAATCAATCACAGAAGAGCATGGCGGACGTGGTATTCGAGGCCTGCTCCCAACGCAACGACGTTTTGGAAGAAGATTTCCGGAATCGTTGCAACGCGCTGGTGGGCGCGTCCGTCGACGACCCCGGCAGCGCGGCCGTCGGTGAAGCCCTGTTCGAAGCTTCGCCGGAGCAAATCACTTCCTTCGGCCAGGAATCCACTCGCACCATGGCAGGCCATGTCAATATCGTCAACGCATCGGTCCTGGGACGCCTGGAAACGCTCCGGGCCGGCCTCGGCACAACCCGGTTCGCCGGCGTTCAGCTGTTTCAAAACGGCCAACCCATCACCGGCGGCAATGCCGGCAGCGATGCGTTCGGCCCCCTGGGAGTATGGATCAACGGCAACTATCATCTGGGGGAGGTCGACTCCATGCCGTCCCAACGGGGCTTCAACTTCAAGAACTGGGGCGTCACCGGCGGGGCCGATTATCGGATCACCGACTCCCTGGTCGCCGGCGGGGCTTTCAGCTACGTGACCTCCGACAACGAATTCGACAGCAACGGCGGCCATGCCGACAACGACTCCTACATCGGTAGCGTTTACGGCTCCTATTACCCCTTGGAGAATCTCTACGTCGATGCCTTGGCCACCTACGGTCATATCAATTTCGATACCACCCGCAATATCACCTACACGATTCCCGGCGATACCGTCAACGCCCGGGCCAATGGCGATACCGACGGCAGCCAATGGGGATTCGCGGTCTCAACCGGGTACAATCTCCACTGGCAGGGCTTCAACCTCACCCCTTATGGGCGGTTCAGCTACAAGCGGCTGCGGGTGGACGATTACCGCGAAACCGGCGGCGACGGTTGGGCGATCCGCCTGGACGAGCACAAAGTCCGCTCGATGAAATCCATCGTCGGGGCGCAGGCTTCCTACGCCATCAGCCTGCCTTGGGGCGTCGTCACGCCGCAATTCCGGGGCGAGTGGCATCACGAATTCCGCGATCCCAGCCGCACCATCTCGGCGAGTTTCGTGGGCGATCCCTTGGGACAAACCTTCGCCATTCGCGTTGCGCCCCCCGACCGGGATTACGCCACCTTCGGCGGCGATCTGACCGCGACTTTCGCCCACGGCATTTCGGCCTTCGTCGGCTATGAAGCGTTGGTGGGATACCGACACGTCAGCAGCCATCGCATCTCCTTCGGAACCCGCATCCAGTTCTGATGGTTGATGCAAGCGAGCGGCCCAAAGGCCGCTCGCTCTTTATCCTTGGCTTGGCTGAACCTTCCGTGGCTCCGCACCCCTGGGGCAAGTAGCGGCGCCCGAATTTTTTCTTACAATCCAGCCTGTAAGCCGGCGCCCCGCTTGGGCACAAAGAAGAATTCTCCCGCCTCGTGGCCGGCGTGGCGAATGGGGGAAAACTCCGGCACTTGGTGGAAATTCTGATCCTTGGCCGCGTCGGCGACGAGCGCCGAGACTTCGGTATACAGCCGGAACGATTCCACGATGCGGCGATTGTTTTCCAGCGCCTGGATAAGCGCCTTGGCGAAGACCGAATGCCCGCCACCGCCGCCGTCGAGGACCGGATTCAGCCCTCCCGAAGTTAGCGCGACGCGTGAGCGAGCCTTGAGCAGCATCTTGATCCATTCGGCCTTCTTTTCCGGCGTCATGCCCGCTTCCAAACGCGCGACGGAGCTTCTCGTAAGGGCCCCCGAGTAACAGGAATCGGCGATCACCATCACGTGGGCGGCGGACATGATCCGCAAAATATCGGTGATATCCTGATTGGACACCCAGTTGGCGGTGTTTTCCAATTCCGCATCCACCGGCAGCCAATAACCGCGCTGGGTGACTTTTTCCAGAGTCCCGTGGCCAGCATAATAGACCAGCAAGTTGTCTTTTTCGGTCAAAGTCTTGCGGTATTCGTTCAAGGCTTTGAGAAGATCATAACGGCTGGCGTCCAGCAGCAGACGGGTCTTGAACCCGTAGCGATCTCGCAGCACCCGCGCCAATGCTTTGGCGTCATTGATGGGCGTATCCAGCTTGGGCAGATATTGATAGTCGTTGTTGCCGATAATCAAGGCGTGATAGCCGCCAAACATCTGGCGCGGTAAAGCCTTCGCCAAGCTTTCGCCCTGGTTGGATTCATTTTCCACTCCGACCAAGTCAGGGGCGGGGGCGGCGGTTTTGGCATCCCGGAAAATGATGAAATTCAGCTCGGTGCGGCGGCTGTTGCGATCCACCGCCACCAGATGCACCGGGGTTTCCTTCCCTTTGAGAGGCACTTTGACTTTGAAGGTGCCATCGGGCTCCGGAGCGAAATCCCGGTCGTTCACGTTGAAGGCTAAAATACCTGCCGAAGAGTGGATTTGTCCCACCACGGTACGCGCCTCCACCATGCCCCGGGTGACCACCATCAAACTGCCGCGCTGGGGGCGCAAGGGCGGATCGATGATTTCAATCCACGCACCTTCATCCGAAGTGGATTCCGCCCGGGCCAACGGCGTGGCTTGCTTGGGCCGCGCCTGTTGTTGTTTTTCCAATTCCGCCACATTGGCTTTCAGGCCTTGGATGATTTCCTGCTGGCGGTTGACCTCGGCCTCCTTCTCCTGCAGACGAGCGGCGAGCATGGCCAATTCCGCCTGACTGACATTGCTATCGGTCTGTTTTTGCGCCAATTGTTGCTGCAGGGCCTGAACCGTCTGTTTCCGGGAAGTCAGTCGATCGTTGGCGTCGGCCAATTGCCGGCGCAGCGCTTGCAGAGATTCGTCGCGGCGGACGATCTCGGCCTGCAAGGTTTCCATCTGGCCTTCCTTGGATTGAACCAGTTGTTCGGCGTTGCCCAAGCGGTTTTCCAGCTGGGCCAATTGCTGCTGTCTTTGCGTTAACCGTTGCTGGAGATTGCGATTGGTCTCGCTCAACTCGGCCATCTCCGATTTCACGCTCGCGATTTCCGCTTTCTTGCGATCGATCTCGGCCTGCTTCACCTTGAGTGCTTCGGTCAAGCGCGCCAGTTCCTCCCGGCTGGCGGAGCCTGTCGCCTGCTTTTCCTCCAATTGGGCCTGCAGCTCGCGCTGGATTTTTATTTGGGCATCCAGGCTTTGATTGTCGCCAACGACCTGTTGACGCAATTCTCTCAAGCGGGACTGACTTTCGGTCAGCTGCCGGCGCAATGCCAACAAAGCCTGATTGCGCCGGGCGAGCTGGGTCTTCAAGTCCTGAATCTCGGCTTCCTTCTCCTTGACCGCCTGGGCGCTTCCTTCCTGGATCGATGCCATTTTTTGGCTCTGCTCGGCGACTTCCTTTTCCAGCAAAGCCACCATTTTTTCCTTTTCCTGAAGCTGCATCATTTGTTGCTCGAGACGCTGTCTCAATGCTTCGCCTTGGCTTGACGACTTAGCACCGGGAGCTTTGGGAGCCGATTGCAACTCGCGCTTCAACCGCTGCACCTCGCGCCGGCTGGCCTCCATTTGCTCCCGATAACGCCGGAGGTACTTCTGAGTCTGCTGGTGCTGCTGTTGCAAGGTGGCCAGCTGCTCGCGCAAACCGGCTGCTTCCTGCCGATATTGCGCCGCTTCTTCACGCAGCGACGCCATCTTGCGATTATAGACCTCCACCGAGGCGGCGAAAGCGATATCGGTCTGATCCAATCCGGAAGCCTTTCGATACCAATTCAGCGCCGCCACCGGATCGCGCTCGACGCCCAACCCTTTTTCGTATAAGAAGCCAAGGTTGATCATCGCCGCGGCATAATCCTGCTCGGCCGCCTTGCGGTACCATTGGGCGGCGGCGTCGTAGTCCGGCTGGATTCCCAAACCTTTCTCGAAAATCTCCCCCACATAGGTTTGGGCTTGGGGGTCTCCGCCTTTGGCCTTCGGCAGCCAGACCTTCAGGGCGGTGGCGTAATTGCTGCGATCGTAGGCCACATATTCCCCGCCCCGGATCTCGCAGTCGACGGCGGTCGTGCGAATGGGCCGGCGAGCGGCCAGATAGGTGAAATGCTGACCGAGCTTACGCACTTGGGCCGGCAACAAGCAATCCACCACATACAATTTATCAGCCTGCTCCGGCCCCACCGCGATCTCTTCCTCCACGGGCCGGGAGGCACACCCAACCAATAGGCCGGCCAAAAAGATACAAACCGGCATTTTCGATATCGTCCACCACAAACGCTTCATGGCAATCCCCTGGCATTTAGGCATCATATGGAAATTAGACGTTCCCACAACGGAACTTTCGCCGATATTAATTGAGACCCTAGCATACTTAAAAATATTCCCCATGATTATCGGATATCGCCTCATGCGCGGTGAAATTTTCCTGATGGGCATTCTTTGCTGCCTGTTGAGCGGCTGCCTCGCACCGGCCAGGCTTCTCGACCGACAAGCCCAGGGTTTGGGACTAATCAAACTCCGCTTCAGAGGCGAGCATTTCGAACACATCGCCTATGCCAACGACCGCCGAGCATGTACAGGGGGCAAGTTACACGTCTATTTGGAAGGGGACGGGATCGCCTGGCTGACAAAAAATCGTGCCTCTCCGGATCCCACCCCCGATCATAGCTGCCTGCTTCCCTTAATGGCGAAGGACCCGGCCCCGGCCGTCTATTTGGGCCGCCCCTGCTATCACGGCTTGGCGCGTACGGCCGGCTGCCGGCCTCGCCTTTGGACCCAAGCGCGCTACGGGGAAGCGGTGGTCGCCAGCATGACCGCGGCGCTGCGACGAATCGTGGGAGACAAACCCTGCCGTCCCGTGCTGATCGGCTACAGCGGCGGCGGGGCGCTGGCCATGTTGATGGCGGCGCGCTCGCCCGCCGTCGGTGGTGTCGTCACCATGGCAGGCAATCTCAACGTCGCCGAATGGACCGAACGGCATGAATACAGCCCTTTGGAGGCTTCCTACGACCCGGCACGGCAATCCCCTTTATCGAAAAATATTTTTCAAATTCATATCGCAGGGGAAAGGGATGATAATATCCCGCTAACGCTGATTAGAAAGGAAGCCGGACGTCAGCCCAATGCGCGTTTGGTCGTCCTGCCGGAACTGAACCATCGCTGTCCCGGCGACGATATCTGGCCCGGTATCCTCGTCAGCCTGACTGTTTTGGAAAAAAACAATACTCGGCCGGCCAAAAAACCGTCATCGGTACGTCTAGAAAGGTAAACAATCATGATCGACGGAGAGCAGCATTGGCTTATCACCCTGAAACCGCCCTCGGGGCGCCGGCCTGGTCCCTCTTTTGGCACCAGAAAAACAATTTACCTATGAAAACAACCGACACCACCGAGCTGACCTTCCCCCTTTCCGGGGACACGGCGAAAAAACTGGTTTTCGAGCACTGGGATTTCCTGCAGCATCTATCCCGGCGCCGCTTTCCCAACGACGACAATACCGCTCACCTGGCCTTGGATCACGTCCTGGAAAAACTGGAAGAACAACAATGGCATCGGGTGCGGACATGGAGCGGCCAGGGCAAGTTCGCCACTTTCCTCGCGGTGCTGACGGCCCGCTTGATGACCGACTATGTCCGCAAAATCTATGGCCATCAGCGGCCGCCCAAGTGGCTCACCGAACAAACCGACCCCATTTGGAAAGAAGCCTACCGCGTTCTGATCCTCGAGCGCTTCGAGCGCCAGGAAGCCATCAGCCTGCTGCAAACCCGTTACCAGGATCTAAATCTCGGATCGATCCAAGAAATCGTTTCCCAAGTCATCGCCTACTGTCCCTCCAGAACCCGTTATCAAGACAGCCACAGCGTCCCCATCGAGGACGTCGCCGAACCCGGCAGTCGGGATTATTCTCCGGAAATCGAAACCGAGCCCCAACCGCGGGAACTTTTAGAAGTATTGGAGGGTTATATACGCGGGGAGACCCCCCAACCGGCCGAGGCGAAACCCTTGTTGGAGAAACTGCAGCCCCACCTCCAGCTCAGCGACGAGGACCGCCTGCTTCTCCGGTTGCGCTATTGCGAGGGGCTGAAGATCAATCAAGTCGCCAAATTAATGCATTTGAAGGGCGATCCTTACAAACGCTTGAACAAAATCCTTAATTCACTCCACACCGCCTGCGAAAAAGCCGGGCTGACCTGAGTGTCGCAACCAAAAAGGAGTACAGCCATGACTGAAAAAACGGTATGCGCGGAAGAAGAACGCTTCGCTGCCCTGCTCGGCTTGGCCGCCGGCAAATCCGAGCCCACCGAGCAATGCCCGCCACCGGAACAGCTATCCGCCTTTATCGACGGCCAGCTCTCCAGCCCCCAAAAAAAGGCGATCACCGCCCATCTCAATCACTGCGAGCAATGCTATCACGAATGGCTGGAAGTGGCGCTGGTCATGGAGGAAATGCAGCCGACAACCGCCCCCGCAAAAAAACGGACCTGGTGGAGGCGCTTGCAGGAAGCCTGGCAGGGCCGTCCGTGGATGATTCCGTTGACCGCGGCCGTCGCGATGACTTTTGCGGTGATGGCGATCGTCATTCAAAGACCCGCATCCGAGGAAGACTGGCAGATGCCCCGCTTGGCGGCGGTGGTGCAAAACCACCCCGACTTGAACCGGACGCTGGAAGCGATACCGCAAGTCTCCAGCGATTCGGCTTTCGCTTTCAGCGATAGCGACCGGGACCCCGCCAAGCAAGCGTTTACCGACGGGTTTCATCAGGCTCGGCGTTGGTTCGAAGAGCGCGAAACCGCGCCTTCTCTCGATTCCTATACGCCCTCGACCGCCTGGCAAGATTATTACGAACTGGGGCAATGGACCTTTTTGACCTGGGCCCTCGCCCATGCCGATGACGTTTCCGCCGAGGAATGGCGAATATTCCATCGCCACGGGCAGCAGTTCGTCTCCCGTTTCCAAGGCAAAACCGAACAACCGATCGCCGAACGGGTGGTGGCGTCCTTACGGGAAATCAATGCCCTGTTGGACAAGCTGACGCGACAAGGCGATTCCGCCCAACAGGCTCGCCTCGTCCGCAGGCTCAAGCTGACCATCCAACAATTGCTGGTTTAAGATGCTAGGCTCGGTTGTCGTTTATAGGGAGAGCCGGAGAGGGCGCGCCGGAACCCGCTGTAAATACTTCCCTGTACGCTCGAATCGCAGCATCCTTGCTGCGAACGGTCCCGGCACGCCCTCTCCGGCTCCTGGTCAGCGTGGGCGAACTAAATGTCACCAGATGGTGGGGTCAACACGCATCCGGTGGAAGTGGCTGGTGGCGATCCTGATTTGGGCCTCGCTTCCCCTCGCCGCCCATGCCACACAGACCGAAACCGGCGTGGACTTCTACATCGATACCTACGGCGCCATCGATCCCAGCCAGAACGCCCGCGTCGCCCTCGCCCACCAGGTATTCGAGCAAGTCGAGGCGGCGGCCGATAAAAGCGGTCGCCGGACGCCGCGGCTGGTGGTCATCGACGGCGCCACCGATGCCTGGGCGATCGCCCTGCCCAGCGGACATATCGTCCTCTCCCGCAAGGGGCTCGACCTGTGCTTCAAGGAGGCCGACCGGGACCTGGCCAAAGCCCGACTGGCTTTCATTCTGGGCCACGAACTCGCCCATCTCGCCCACGACGATTACTGGCACAACGAGGTGGAAAGCTTTCTCTCCCGCTCCCCGGACACCCAAAAGATCGCCCACTTCCTGGATCAGAGTTTCGAAGCCCGGGAAGCGGAACTGGCCGCCGACGATCAGGGGTATCTGTATGCCGCCATCGCCGGCTATCCGGTCGCCCGGCTCATCGACACGCCGGGAGGCAAAACCGATTTCTTCACTTTCTGGATGCAGCAGACCCAAGCCCGAATCACTTCCTCCCATCCGTTTCCCGAGGACCGGGCGGCGCTGATCCGCGAGCGCCTCAACATGCTGGAGGAAAAGGCCGCCTTTTTCGACATGGGAGTCCGGCTGGCCCATTTCGGCCGCTGCGCCGACGGCATGTATTTTCTGCGGGAATTCCAGCAAGTATTCCCGGGACCGGCGGTGCTCAACAACCTGGGCGTCTGCGCCCTGCAGTTGGCTCGCCAGGAAATGTCCGAGGCGCAGGCCCATTTCTACTGGCTGCCGTTTCTCCTGGATGTGGACACCCGGGCGCCCCGGACGCGCGAGGCCATTCCCGGCTCGACGCCCACCCACCGTTTTCTCAAAGATTTCCAAGCGGATAACCGGCAGGTCCTGAACCGTTTGAAGGAAGCGGCGAACTATTTGGAGCAGGCCGTGAAAGCCGCTCCCGATTACTTGCCCGCCCACTTGAATCTGGCCGCCGCCCAGCTCTACCTGGGGCGCCCCCACCAGGCCCGGGCCACCTTGGCCGAAGCCTTGAATCTGGCTCCCGAGGACCGGCGGGCGAAAATGCTGGACGCCCTCGCCCTGTATGAACAAAGCGACGCCGGCATCGATCTTTGGCCCGCCGCGGTCCAGCGGCTGGAAACGCTTGACGGCGACATGCCGTCCGCCTGGCGTTATAATCTGGCCCGCCTGCTGGAAATCCGCCCTCGCTCCGGAGAAGCGTCGATCCACTGGAACCGACTGGCGCAAAACGCAGCCCGGCTACCCGCGCCGTTTCGAAAAACCGTCTGCATCCGCCAGTCCCTGAAACCGGCCGGCGACTGCCTGGAATCTGCCCCGACTTCTGCGGCGAAGGACCTGCCCTGGCGCTGGCCGGTCACCACCGAGGGCGCGTTCCCCTTGACCCCCACCCTGCGCAGCCGCTTGTTCCGGGAATGGGAAGCGATCCCCTTCGACTGGTATCGGGCCAAGCTTTACGGTTTCATCCACCGCTCGCCCGACCGTCGAGCAGCGGTCATGGAAATGGATCAATACATCCAGCTCCAAGTGATCAAGACAAAGCTTCCCTTATCCGTTCAACAACTGCCGAAATTCTGCCCGCAACCGCTGACGAAACGCCGGCTTCTAAGCGGAGAGCTGCACAGCTGTGAAAACTGGGCGGTTCTGGTGCGGGAAGACCAACCTGTCGAGGCCTGGTGGATCACGCGTTAGCACCTCATCCTCCTTCTTGCGTGCTTGCACAGGTTTCCCGGGCACGCCTTCATGAATACGCCGCCCGGATTGCCGGAACGCTTCCCGCAGATACCGGCGTACTCAATCTGTGCGAGGATCGGTTTCATTTCACCGCCACCTTGCTGGCAACCGCCGCTCGACGCCTTCCTTGCCTACTTCCTCCCAACCGGACTTCCACCGCGCTGGAAAGGCTGGCCGCCGACTACGACCCGGTGGTTGCCGTCTGTGACCGGCCAACGAGCGTGTCGCTACCCGCTGTGGATGCCACCGATCTGCCTGAATCGCCGCCCGCCAAGATAACCGAATCCTCGATCGGGTTCCTGAACTTGATCGCTTTTACCTCCGGCAGCACCGGCAACCCTCAACCCTGGCCCAAAGACTGGCAAATGCTGAGGGAAGGGGCGCGACGCGCACTTCAAGCTTTGGATTTAACGGAACGCCGCTGGGCGGTGATGGCCACCACGCCGGCCCAACACCTGTTCGGACTGGAGACATCGGTGATATGGCCGCTGTGCTCGGAATTGGCACTGACCGATCACCGGCCTTTTTATCCCGAGGACATTCGCCGGGCGATCGCCGCCGCCTCGCTACCGGTGCTTCTGGTTTCCACTCCCCTCCATCTCAAAGCATGCCTGGCCAGTTCGGGAAAATGGCCCAATCTGGCGGCGATCATCTCCTCCACCGCCCCGCTCGATCCGGCATTAGCCCGGGAATTGGAAAGCGTCACCGAAAGGCCGCTGTGGGAACTGTACGGCAGCACCGAGACCCAATCCTTCGCTTGGCGGCGCCCGGCCCGGGACGTCCTGTGGCGGCTTTATCCGGGTGCCGAGCTACAGGGAGATTCGGATGAAACCCGCCTGACGGCCTCTTGGCTGCCTTCTCCGTGGGTACTCGGCGACAATTTGGAAGTTCATCCGGATGGGCGTTTTCGAGTCCTGGGAAGACGGGGGGATCTGATCAAAATCGGCGGTAAGCGCGCCTCCCTGGCGGAGTTGAACTGGCATCTGAATCGGATCAGTGGAGTCGAGGACGGCTGTTTTTTCGTTACCGAACAGGATCGAGTAGGCGCTATAGTGGTCAGCCGACTTCCCAAAATAGAGATTTTGGCCACTCTGCGTCGCCAATTGGACGAAGTATTTTTGCCCCGACCCCTGTATACGGTCGATCGCATCCCCCGCAACGCCACCGGAAAAATTGTAAAAGCCGAGCTGGACAATTTATTGGGTCGCCTGCGTAGTCAAGCGTGAGCCGACAACGCCCGACAACCAGGCTGATCCGATATTCAATCGGTGACGGACGATGTTCGGGCCGCAAACACGCTATCCGACCGCTCTCGCCGACATCCAATGAACGCTGGCTTTACGCAATGTCAACCCGTCCTGGAACCCAACCATTCCCAAAGACTTGCCTGATCGGGTAGCCCTAAAACGACTTGCGCGGTGCTGATGCCTGAAAGTGCCGCCCCGTATACGCCTCCACCCGGTGTACTCCAGTGACCGGCCAAATAGAGTCCGTCCAACGGCGTTTGGACCGCCGGCCGGCCGGGGCCGATTTGCCGGGGGGTCGGCGCCCAGCCGTAGGCGGCGCCGTGGTGATTGAGGGTATAGCGTTCCATGGTCCGCGGCGTTCCCGCTTCGGTCAGCAGTAAGTTTGCCTGTAAACCGGGGACGCAGCGCTCGGCCATTTCCAAAAGCCGATTTCGATACACATCTTTGTGCATACGCCACGAGCCTTTCAGAGCATAAGGTGCGAGCGTGGTCAACATCAACAAATGGGTTCCTTCCGGCGCCAGAGAAGCATCGGTGTGAGTAGGGACGGTGATTGAAAGCCAATCCGGATCGCCGGCGCAGGTGGCGCGGAAATGGCGTCGGTGATCGAAATGGGGATAATGGAAGGATTCGTGCCAGCCCGGATCGATCCGTTTGCTCTCCGCGCCGGCATACACCACGAAGACCGACGTGGATGGCTGCAAGCCGCGCAACCGGGACAAATAGCGTCCCGGCACTCGATCGGCCGGGAGCAAATGCTGAAAGGTTTGCAGCAGATCGGCATTGGAGATCACCACCGGCGCCCGGATCTTCTGGCCGTTGTCGGTGATCACGCCGGCCGCCCGGCCGTCCTCCAAAGCAATGGAGCGCACCCCTATGCGGTACAGCATTTCCCCGCCCGCCGTCTCGATGGTTTCGGCCAGCCCGTCCGCCAGACGCTGGAACGAGCCTTGGCAATAACCCGCCCCGTCGGCGACATACCCCACGAACATCAAGGCCCAATAGAGAAAGGACAGCTGCCCCGGCGGCAAGCCCATGTACGGCCACAACGCCCCCAGCACCGCCTGCAGGCGGGAATCGTCCAGATATTCGGCCAACACCTCGGCCAGGGTGGCATGACGATAACGGGGCAGCCACCGCCATTGGCCGGGCAATCCGGCCGCCGCGCGCGCCGCCTCGTCCGCCAATTCCTCGGCAAGGGTCAGAAACGCCGTCAGATTCCGGTACTCGCCCGGGAATGCCTCGGTCAAATTCGCTTCGAGCGCATCCAATCCCTGAGGAATGGCGATTTCCAGGTCGGGAAAACACACCCGGGCCACCGGGTCCACCGGCAAAAAGCGCACCCGCTCGCCAAGCCCCAAGCATTCCACCAGCATACCCAGGGCACGCCGATGGAACGGCCCTGTCTCGGCACAGCCCCCCACCGAGTGAACGCCGGCGTCGAAACGGAAACCGCGCCGGGAAAAGCCGTGCAGGTACCCCCCGGGCCGGTCGTGGCGCTCGACCACCAATACCGAGCGACCCGCCCGGGCCAGCAGGGCCCCGGCGGTCAGCCCGCCGATGCCGGCGCCGATGACGACGGCATCGTAGCGTTCGCGCCGGGATTCGCGGTGAAAGTTCACGCTCAGTCGGCGTAACCGTCCTCGGTGGGGTCGTAAATGACCTGGTAAACTTTGTAAACGCCGGTTCCCCACATGCCGCTGGCGGTAAAGACGATGCGCCCC
The DNA here is from genome assembly GCF_000421465.1 of Methylohalobius crimeensis 10Ki. Taxonomy (NCBI): domain Bacteria; kingdom Pseudomonadati; phylum Pseudomonadota; class Gammaproteobacteria; order Methylococcales; family Methylothermaceae; genus Methylohalobius; species Methylohalobius crimeensis. The sequence continues at coordinate 466,479 of NZ_ATXB01000001.1, read as the reverse complement.
TGACCTTTGTAGAGCGCTTCCTTGCGATGGGTATCGGGACCGTAATAGAAGGGAATCCAGCTTTTTCCGGTCATATAGGTTTTCACTTCCGTGGGTTGACCGATCAGGTCGTAAACCCGCCCTTCGCTCATCTCCTTTTCAACCTTTGCGAAGGGACTGTTCGTGGGAATCTTCTCTGCCGCGATGGGGCCTGAACTCTGCTGAATCGATGAACTGCCGGAAGAGGCGGGTTGAGCGGTGTCGGCCTTTTGTCCCTGGCTGGCGCAACCGGCGACCAAGGAAGCACTCAAGCCGATCGTCAATAGTTTTTTCCGCCAGTATTGTTCCATGTTTTTCTCCTTGTTTTAAGATTGGGTTGTCGTAAATCAAGCTATGGTATCTTGTAAAGTTTAGTAAAAATAGAGATATGCCATGGCCGACATCCAATCCAGACTGCGGGAATTCGTGTTGGGAGAACTGGTGTACTGCGACGATCCGGAGAATTTCGGCGACCAGGCGGACCTGCTGGAAGCCGGTCTCGACAGCCTCGGCATCATGCGCCTGATCATGTTCGCCGAGCGCGAATTCGACGTCACCCTGCCGGACGCCGATATCGAGCCGGACACGGTCCGCACCCTCGACGCCTTAACCCGCTGGATCGAAACTCACCGCCAATGACCGATTTTATCCCCCTCAATCCGGCCGACCATGTGCTGCTAGTGATGGACCGGGAAATTCGCGCCGCCGGCCTGCCCGGCGCGTGGTGCGGATTCGCCCTGGAATTGGCCGGACCACCCGACGAAGACCGTCTTCGATCCGGTCTCGCGGCCTTGGGCGAAGCTTTCCCTATGCTCTCGGCCCGCCTGGCTCAGCGGGGCCGCCACTATGGGTGGCAACCGACCGGCGACCCCGTTCCCTTGACCTGCCATCCCCCCTCCCTTGCCCTCCCCCCGGCGGGGGGAGGGTCGGGTGGGGGGCAATCCCGCCTGCTGGAATTGATGCATGCCTCGCCTGAGGGCGATGAGACCGCTCCCTTCAGTTTGCACCGGATCGACGAAGAAGGCCACACGCTGCTTCTGGCCCGCTGGCTGCATCCGCTCATGGATGCTGGAGGCGTGAAACGGGTATTCGACTTTCTGATGGCCGACGACGATCGACGCCGACGGTATCTCAAAGGCGACGAACCGCTGGTGAGCAAAAAACTCAATGCCTGGCCCTGGCGGCGGAAACTCCGCCTTCTGTGGCGCGGCAAACGCCACAACGACTGGATCGACCGGCTCGACAGCAGTCTCCCAACATCAAACGCTTTAGACGGGGCGGCAAGTGCCCCCCTCCCTTGCCCTCCCCCCAACGGGGAGAGGGTTGGGGGCTCCCTTGCCCTCCCCCCGTTGGGGAGAGGGTTGGGTGGGGGGAAGCCCCCAGGGAAGGGTTCACGGCGTCCTCCGGCAGCACTTGCCGTCCCGTCCCCAAGACAACTGAACACCGCGCTCCTCACCCTGTCGGAAGAAGAAACCCGAACCGTGACCCAAGCCACCCGCCGCCGCGTCGGGCTGGGGGCGCAATCGCTCTACCCCATCGGCTGCCTGATGCGGGCGCTGGAGGCGATGGGACCGGCGGTTTCCAAGGACGCCTGGTGCATTCCATACGCGTTCAACCTGCGCCCCGGCAACGCACCGGTGCCGGTGACCGGCAACCAGGTCAGCGTCTTGTTCGCGCAGGCTTCCCACGACGTGGTCGCCGACCGGGACCGACTGTTCGAACATCTGCGGCGGCAATACGCCGACACCGTGCGCCGGGAACTGGATCAAGCCTATCTGCCCTTGATGTGGCTGGGCCGTTGGCTGTCCCTGGAGCGCTACGCCCACATTCTGCGCCGGCAGAAATCCGGCGGCGAACGCAGCTCGGTCTGGTTCTCCGACATCGGCGAGATCCGCTTCCTGCGCCCCGACTTTCTCGGCGCCCCCATCGAAGGGGTGCGCCACGCCTGCTTCGTGACCGCCCCGCCCTCCTTGGCGGTCCTGTTTAGCCGCTTCAACGGCCAGTTGAGCGCCGCCATCAACTATCTGCAGCCGGATTTCGACCCGACCTGGATAGAACGCTTCCGCGATCTTCTAAGATCCGAACTCCTGGCGGATTGACGGCATGTCCTTATTGCGAGATTTTCTCATTCAAGTGGAGACCCGTCCTCACGCACCTTGTCTGCGGGAAGGCGAACGCGACCTGAATTACGGCCAGGCCGTCCGCCGCGCCGGAGGCATTGCCCGGGCGCTCAAGGGGCTGCACTTGGACCCCGGACGTCCGGTGGCCCTGGCGCTTCCCCGGGGACTGGACGCCACCTGCGCGGTGCTGGGAATTCTCGCCGCCGGTCACCCCTACCTGCCCTTGGATATGAAAGCCCCGCCCGCGCGGCGGCATTGGATCGTCCGGGACGCCCGGGCCGTAGCGGCCATCGGCCGGAAAGAAGCAGGTGCCACCGATCGTCCTTGGCTCGATATGGACACCATTGAATCGGCCGACCTATCCGCGGTTGATTTAAATCCCGAAGCACTGGCGGCGATTCTCTACACTTCCGGTTCCACCGGCACACCCAAAGGCGTGGCGCTCAGTCATCGGGCGATCCACACCTTCAGCGATTGGGCCCGGCAATTGGTGAACCTGAGCCCGAGCGACCGCATCGCCGCCATCGCCCCGCTCCATTTCGACTTGTCCACTTTCGATCTGTTTTCCACGCTCGCCGCCGGCGTCTGCGTGGATTTTCTCCCCGAGGGACTGACCGCCGCCCCCAGCCGCCTGACCGCGTGGCTCGCGGACCGGCGGATCAGCGGTTTCTACACCGTGCCCTCGCTGTTGTCTTTTTGGGTTTGGAAAGGCAATCTCGCCGCTATCCCTCTGCCGGCGCTGCGATTTCTGCTATTTGCCGGCGAGGCTTTTCCGACCCCGCGCCTACGCCGCATGACCGAATTGCTCGCGGAGGTGGACTGCTACAACCTGTACGGTCCCACCGAAACCAACGTTTGCTGTCATTGGCGGGTGCGCCGCGAGCGGCTGACCGACGATCGCCCCATTCCCATCGGCCGCCCGGCCTGCGGGGACGAACTTCGCGTCGATCCCGCCAGCGGCGAACTGCAAGTGCGCGGCCCCACCCTGCTCAGCGGCTACTGGCGCGAAGGCCGCCTGCAGCCGGCCTTAACCGCCGATGGATGGTACGCTACCGGCGACCGGGCGGAACCAAACCCGGACGGCGATTATGTCTGGCGGGGACGATTGGATCGAATGCTGAAAGTGGCCGGCCACCGGGTGGAGCCGGCCGAAATCGAAACGGCATTGTCGAATCTGCCGGGTGTGGCCGAATGCGCGGTGGTCGGGATCGACAATCCGGACGGTACCCGCCCCGCCGCCGCGCTCGTCCTGGCGCCGGATGCCTCCCTCGCCGCAATTCGCCACGCCCTGAGAGAAAAGCTTCCTCCCTACATGCGCCCCGGCCGCTTCCTGGCGCTCCCCGCCTTGCCCCGTCTCAGCAACGGCAAGCCGGATCTGGAAGCCGTCCAACGAGTGTTTCATCATAAAACATAAAAAAACGCCGGCAAGAAGCCGGCGTATCTTAAACCGCGGGAGCCGGAGAAAATACTCCGGCTCCTCCAGAGAATACCCTTACATCCGGTTCTGATCGAAAATATCGGAAACGAACCCCTCATGCCCCGAGGATGCGGCGTTGCGGTAGACGTTCTCGAAATCCCGCATGTCCATGGCATCGCCGTCATTGGCCACGGCGTTGCCCAGATAGAGGCTGATCACGGCACCTTTGTGGATAAACCAAAGGATATCGTCACCATCGGCGTGGGTGTCGTGCAGATCCCAGAAGGTACGAGCCACCCACACTTCGTTTTCCCAACCGTTGCTGCAATTGGGCGGGCTGGTGCGTTGTTCCGCATCAAAGTCCAACGCCCAGCGACCGCCGTTGAAACCGCCGTCGGCGACGTTGCGTGCGGGATAACCCACCCAGGCGGGCATGAAGTTGGCGAAGCCTTCGGTCAATGCCATGCCCAAGCGGCCGGAATAGCACCCGCTCAAGGTGTGGCTGCCGCCGCTTCCGGCGGGCCATTTTTCATCCCAAAACTTGCCTTGCAGCGCGTGCGCCATTTCGTGGGTCACCACATCCGCCTGACGGCCATGGGAAGCGATCAACCAGATATTCAGCCCGTCCCAGCTGGCGCAGCTCCAGGGGCTACTGCCGCTGCAATTGTTCCAGGTATTGGGGAAGTGGAATTTGATCGGATCGGACGCCACCGGATCGATCTCCGCATCCCAGTACAGCCGCGACCAAGTGTTCATCGCCGCGTCCACCAATTCGCCCACGCTGTTGAATTCGCCCCCGTCGGTATCGGCATAGCGATGGCCGGCGTAAAAGTCCGAGCCGATATCGTACTGGTCGGGATCGCGCCAGGAATAAGTGTCCCCATTCTGGTTCTGGGGTTGATAATAGCGGTTGTAGGAGCGATACAAGACGCGCAGATGATCGCCGCGATAACCCTTGCCGGCCGGCACTTTCAGGGTCCAGTGACCGTTGTATTGCACCCAGTCGCTGGCGAGCTTTTCCCAGGAACCGTTTTCATTGGTCCAGGCTTCCACCCGGAAGCCGAACCCCGGATGCAGGCTGTGATCGGCGCTCCATTTGGTGGAGAAGATGCCGCTCAAGGTGTGACTGTAAGCACCGTGCGACGCCAGCCGCGATTTTGAGACCACGGGAGCGTTCAAACCCAACTTGGGCGACAAAAACGAATCCGGAGAATTCAAATCCAACGCCGGATCCATTCGTTCCTGTTCGCTTCCGCTGCCGGCCTCGTAAACCCGCTCCAGGGGGAGCTCGTAACCGGGCTTGACGGGAACCTCCGGCAATCGTCTTTTTTCCACGTAAGGGCGCACGTCCACCGGCATGACCTCCCTCACCCGTTCATAATCGCGGGTGACACCCGGCCCTTCGGAGGGACTTCCGAACACGAATTGATAATCCCCCGCCTGCCAGACGGATTTGTCGGCATCGAGCCGGTAATACAAATCCAATGTCACCGTCGCGGCGGGATGAACCCGGTCCTTGTAACGGGCCAACTCCTCGGCGTCGTCGATTTTTTTAGCCCAGGACCAGGAGACCTGATATACCGTCCCCATCAACCTTGGCGACATGCCCTCGGACACCGGACGCAAAAAGTCGACGTTTAACTCCAATTCGACTTTCTCACCGGGATAGAGCAGCAGGAACTTTCGATCCGGACACACCGACCAGCGCGGATCGGGGGTTTTGTATTCGACAAATTCGGGATTCACGGAAGGATCACGAATGATTTCATCCAAATTCCACACCGCTTTGCCCTGCACCTTGGGGTCGTAGTCGCATTCGGGGAAGGTGACCAGAAGCGGGGTATCGCCGGCGACACGATCGTCATTGGCCAGTTGCACCCACACTCGATCGTCTCCGTCCGGGGTGACGCCGGGCTTGAAGAAGCCGGATTCGGCTTGTTTCAGGACCGTCCAGTCGACCGCATGGGGCTGGTCGGCCTGGGCCGCGGAAAGAAGGACCAACGAACCGGCGACGGTGATGGCCAAGGGCTTGAATATTCGGAAAAATTCGTCATACATACTGAACTCCTTTGGGATGAAATCTCTCTGCACCCCCATGGCACGTACAAGAAAAGAGGGATTTGCCGAATTGCTTTGAAGCATAAAAAAACGCCGGCTACGAAAGCCGGCGTACCAAGGAAGGGAGGATGGATGAAAGCGACTGTAAGCAATGGCAGCGAAAGAAACTGTTAAACTCGCCTTCAATACACGTACATTCCGGCGATTTTTCGCGCCGAAAAAATATGGACATCCCGATGACGCATTCACGACGTTTCAAGATGACCGCAAGCCCCGCAAAATCCATGGCCCGACTGCGCCTATGGGGCGAGGAAGGGCTATTCCGTCACGCCGTGCCGAAACAATGGAACGGCCACGGCGACCGCTTCGCCGATCTCCTCGCCGCCCATCAACAAGTGGGCTATGCCTGCCGCGATCCCGGCTTGATCCTGGCGGTCAACGCCCACTTGTGGGGGGCATTATTTCCCCTCTTGCGATTCGGCACGGAGGCCCAAAAGCGGACCTGGCTGCCCGACCTGGTCGCCGGCACCCAAATCGGCGGCCATGCGATCACCGAAGCCGAAGCCGGCTCCGACCCGGCGGCTATGACCACTCGCGCCGTCTCCGACGGCGAGGGGTATCGCATCGACGGCGAAAAGCGCTATATCACCAACGTTCCCGGGGCCGATATACTGATCGTCTACGCCCGTCTGGACGCGGGCTTATCGGCTTTCGTAGTGCAACGAAACGATCCGGGCGTGGCGTACGCCGCGGCCCATTCGGTCGACGCCTGCCGTAGCGCCGGCATGGGAGAAGTGATCTTGAACCGCTGCCGGATTCCCGCCGATCGACTGCTGGGCAAACCCGGTACGGGGCTGCGGCTGATTCAAAGCGCCCTGGAAGGGGAAAGGGCCTTCATTTTCGCCGGCATCGCCGGGGCCATGGCCTGGCAGTTGGAGCAAGTCATCGCCTTCAGCCGCGAGCACCGCAGCGGGGACGGTCATCTGGGGCGGCATCAGGCCATCTCCCATCGCATCGCCGACATGGCCACTCGCTTGGACACGGTGCGCTTGTGGCTCAAGGAATGCGCGCGCCTGGCGGATGAGGGCAAACGGATCACCTTGACCTCGGCCCAAATTAAACTGGTGGCCTCGGAAGCCTTCCTGGCATCCAGCCTGGACGCGGTTCACATCCTGGGAGCACGAGGACTGGAAGAAGCGACGGGGCTTTCGGAGTGGATCAACGACGCGGCGGCAGGACGGCTGTTTTCCGGGTCTTCCGAGATTCAGAAAAATCTGATCGCCGCCCTGCTCGGAACAGGAGAAGGTTTTCGCTGGAAGGCCTAATGGGAACGACCCGGCAGAAGTGTTACCCTCCCAAAAATAAAATGCCCGGCGCCTCGGGGCACCGGGCCGGGAAAGCGGATGATTCAGAAGACCATCGCTTCCAAGGAATGCCTCAATGCCGGCTTGAGCTGATCGAAGTCGATCGGTTGCGCCGGACTCACGGTTAGATCCAGCACCTCGATCTGCCCGCCCTCCCTGCTCGTGCAGACCAGCACCTCCACATCCTTCAAGTGCAGAGTGACTCGTACCCCGTTGTCTTCATCCTGTGCACCGGCTTCGAAGGCATCGCGAACGCCTCGGATGGAAAAACGCACCAAATGATCAAGCCCCAATTCGTCCAGGGCCTGATGGGCTTCGGGACTGCTATTGCGGTCGACGATTTCGCAGAATCCCGGTGAATTGGAAACGTCGACTAGAGGGCGGCGGGTATGCGGATCAAGAAACACTTCGCCGGCTTGTTGGTCATTCACTACCCCGAATACCGTTTGTCCGTCTTCCACTTCGCCGACCAGCCCAAACACGACAGCGTCCTGACCGTGTCCGCCTTGAAACAGATCCGAACCGTCTCCCGGGGCCCAAACAAACACGTCTTCGCCCGGCCCGCCAAATGCTCGGTCACGGTTGGCGGGATTGAAATGTTCGGTGCCGCCGATCAGCACATCGTTGCCGAAACCGCCGACCAGAATATCGGTACCCAATCCACCGATCAGAAGATCGTCGAAGAAGCCGCCCAGCAACACATCGCCGAACTGCAGGCTTTGATCGATGCCGCCTCCGGAAAGCGCAGGGTCTTGCGGTTGCACGACCGGATTTTCGATGGAATTGTTGTCAGGACCGATTTTTACATCACCCAACAAGCCCAGGACGCCAGTTGCGGCAGCTGTGGTCAGATAGGCTGATGCGAACAAGCCCGCGATGGATAACGAAAATACAGATTGATATCGTTTCACAGTTCTATCCCCTCAATTTAAGTTGATCGATATAACAAGCGGCACATGTTTCAGGCTTTGTCGACATTCCCACCGGCACTCAGCTAGGGTGGAACTTGATTCAACGTCGCCAAATCCTGGCAAGCGCTCGAACTTGATATAAACCTAAAAGACGGACATCACGTGGTAATTTCGCACCATGGAAAAGCACCCTGCCGAGAGGAGAAAATCGGCACCGGCGGAAAAGCTCAACCGACTTCACATCCATGACGTCTCAGCTGGGGTCGATCTTTTTTTCCTTCCTTCTCCCCACCTCTTGTATCATGAATCTTGTCTTAAAAAGAGACGCAAGAGGCCGCACGATGTTTTTCACCAATCGAGAGGAAGCCGGGCGGTTGCTGGCGGCAAGGCTGGAAAAGTTCCGGGATCGAAACCCGGTCATTCTGGCCCTTCCGCGTGGGGGACTGCCGGTCGGTTATGAAATCGCCACCACGCTAGACGCGCCCCTGGATATCATCTTGGTGCGCAAGATTGGCGCGCCGGGATCGCCCGAGCTGGCGGCGGGAGCGGTCGTGGACGGCGATCACCCGGAGCTGATTCTGAATCAGGAGGTCATCTCCATTCTTAACATTCCGGACGATTTTCTGGAAGATCGAAAAAAACAACAGCTCATCGAAATTGAACGCCGCCGCGAACTTTACCTTGCCGGCCGCCCACCCATCTCGGTAGAAGACCGCACCGCCATCGTCGTGGACGACGGCGTCGCCACCGGCTCGACGGTCCGAGCCGCCGTCCACGCCCTGAAACGCAGAAAGCCGAAACAGGTGGTGATCGCGGTCCCGGTCGCCCCTCCCGAAACGGCGCGACAACTGGCCCAAGAAGCCGACGAAGTGATTTGCCTGGATACGCCGGATCCGTTTTACGCCATCGGGGTTTTCTACCAGGACTTCGCCCAACTGACCGACGAAGATGTCATCCATATCCTCAAAATGGCGGAGGAAAAGCAACAAGGATAGTCGGAATAGAGGTTGCCAACGACTTAACCTATCCAAATAGGTAGGAAACATGGGTATGGGGGAGGCTTTCGGGGATGTTGGCGAAGGGACGTTACTTGCACCATTTCCGAACGGAGAGGGGATTTGCTGCCTCACAAGCTTGCACGGTATGTCGAGTTTGGAAACAGTCCGTTAGAACCCCATGCCTCGATCCTTCAGAACATCTAGAAAGTCGCTGAGGTCCAATCGGCCTTGGGCATATCCCTCGTGCCATCCGTCCGGAACGGGTATTTCTCGATAAAGCCGCGATCTCTCCGCCTCCAGCAGCCGCCTGGGCTTGCCCATGAAATCGGCGGCACAATACACTTTTCTGCCTACCGTTTCCGATAGCGTGTCCAGCCAGACGAGACCTTCCCTGCTACGCATTATGTGATGATCGAGGATGACCACATCGATGCTACGGGCAAGACGCACCGCGTTTTCCCAGGCCCCTTCACGCTCGGCCTTGGCGAGCCGTTTGAGATAAAGCGGCGGGCCGGCGGCGAGCACAATATCCGGACGCCAGTCGATCACCTTGTTCACGGTCGCTTCATCCAGCAATTGGATGTCGGAGGCGTGGACGAATACCCCGCCGTCCATTTCGATCCGGGTCATCATCACGGTTCCCATTCGGCTACCGGCGGCCCCGTGGGGAACCGCTCGGGAGAAAGACAAGGGACCTTCCGACCGCCCTTCCGCCATCCGAAGATTATCGCCGAGCAGATCTGCCAGATCGTGAAAACGCTTTCTCAGATCGGGAGATAAGTCTTCCTCGGACTTGCTCCAACATGGCAGTTGAAAAAAGCGGTCCGGCAACGATCGGATGGACAATTGATAGGGATTGGCATCCATCAGCGGCACGTGATCGCCGTGAAAATGGCTGAACACCACATCGGTCGCCTTCTCCAGAGCCCGCAGAATACGCTCGCGAACTTCCCGCCCTGCCGCGATCTGCACCGGATGCGGGAGCAAGCCGCTGCGAACGTATCCCAGCGATACTCCCGGATCGATGAGAATGCGCCGATGCGGCAACGTCACCAGGCAGCAAAGGCCGCGTACCCCCATGGATTCCGCACCGATGATCTGCAAGCTCATAAATCGAAGACTCCGGTTAACGTCCCGGGGAACAAACCACCTGCTCCAGCCGGTTCACGATATTTTCAACCTCCGTCGAGGCCCGGCATTCACCGAGCGCATTTCCCGACAAACCCGTCTCGATCAATTTCTGATCATAGGCAATGGAACCGATCACCTTTTCCTTGAGATGCCCCAGTTTCTCCATGAGTAGCGATTTCACTTCTTCGGAGCCGATCTTATTCAAGACCAGCCAGAAATTTTCGATGCCCGCCTCACGACAAAATTCGGCCATCCTCTTGGCGATGGAAACGGATTCCAGAGTGTAATCCAGCACGCCCAAAATGATATCCCTTCGATCCGGAATTTTTCTGCCGAAATGCTCGACGCCCGCTTTCATATCGATGAGATTGAGCGCCTCCCCTTCGATCATAAAATCCCGCACTACCTTCTCCAGCGGTCCATCGCAGCCTTGCCCGTAGGTTTGGATCTTTCCCACCTGGAGCAAGGTCGTGTTGCCCTTTCGCAGATAATATTCGGGAGAAATCTCCCGATGCAGATCGATGCGATGCTCCGGAACGGGTCTTTCGTCATCGATTCGCGTCAGCGGCGACGGATCGTCCACCGGGCAGGTGACGACGTTGACGCCCCCGAAAAATTCGACGAGCGGCTTGGGCTCTCCTTCCACGCCTACGCCGAACAACAAGCGGATCAACCCCTCGGGATTGGAGGCATCGCCGTCCAAGACCACCACCTGATAGGATTTTCGCTGCAGAATGGCGGTCATCAGGGCAACCAAGGTGCTTTTTCCGCTCCCGCCCTTGCCGCAGACCAATATCCGTCGTCCCAAGAGCAGCCGGTTCAATTTACGATCACGAGTCATTGGATTTCTGTCTCTCATAGCAGTCCCACTCCTTCTTATATTCTATTGACATTGCATTATTCGAAATGCTCATCGGAAGCCGGAGAGAGCGCTTCCTCTCCGCATGTCAACAGAGCTTAACCATTGTTCGCCCTTGCGGCTAAGCACCCAGATTCGGGGGCGTTGATCCCCTTGGCACATCGCATACATCAGACAGCGGTCACAGGAAACCGAACATCTTCCTGCCACCACCTTCAGATATCCTCGACCCGTCAACTCATGCAACATGTTTTCCGCGAGCGCGGGACTGACTCCCAGGCGACGGGAAAGCTCGGCGCTGCTTATGGTTCCTCTCGTCACGACAATGCGCAAAAGCTTTTCCAGCACGTCACACCCCGATTCCCAGCCACACGGCCCCCTGATACACGACGATTCCGGCGCTCATAGCGATCAGCAGCAACAACCCCACACCGAAGAGCGTCCAGCGCCAACTTCGCGTTTCCTGGTGCATCACCGCCACCGTGGCGACACAGGGGATGAAAAGCATCGTCACGACCAGAAACGAGAGGGCCGAAGCCGGAGATACAATCGCCGCCATCGTCTCTGCGAGTCCCCGGCTGTCATCCCCCGCCCCGTAAAGAACCCCCAAAGTCGCAATGGCGTTCTCTTTGGCGATAAAGCTGCTGAGCAAGGCCACCATCAAGCGCCAATCCATCCCCATGAGTTGACCCAGAGGGGTCAGGCCTTGCCCGAGGCGGGCCAGATAACTGTGTTCGACGTCCGGTCCGGGGAAATGGCTGAGCGCCCAGACCACGACCGAGATCAGCAAAATGATCGTCCCCGCCTTGCGCAGAAAAGCCCAGGTATTGTTCCAAACGAAGTAGCCGATCGACCTGAAGCGGGGCCTGTGATAGAGCGGCAGTTCCATGATGAAGGCGGCGTGCCGACCGCGAAACAGCGTGTGATTGAGGACGATGCCGATGGCCGCGAGGGCCAGAAAATTCAGCAGCACCAGCCCCGCGGAGACCACCGCCGCCCAGTGGCCGAAAAACACCGGGGTCAACAACGCCAATATCAACAAGCGGGCGCTGCAGGGCACCAACGGCGCCAACAGAATCGTCAAAAGCCGTCCGCTTGGCGAATCGATCACGCGTGCGCCCATCACCGCGGGCACGTTACAGCCGAAGCCGAGAAACAGGGGCAAAAAACTCCTGCCGTGAAGGCCGAGAAAATGCATGAAACGATCCATCACATATGCGGCGCGCGCCAGATAACCGGTATCTTCCAGCAAGGCGAGGGCAGCAAAGAAAACAATTAAAATGGGGACGAAGGTGACCACAATGCCCGCGCCTCCCAGAACGCCGTGGACAAGCAGATCTTTAAGCCACGTTGGCGCATTCGCAAGCGTCGCTGCCAGCCAGGCTTGAAGCTGCTCGATGACCAATACGTCCAGCCAGTGCTGAACCGGGACGGCGACGGCGAAGGTGAGCCCGAAGATCAAGACGAATATCGCCAACAATACCAGAAAACCCCAGAGCGGATGCACGGCTATCCGGTCCAAGTGGTCGGTCAGACTGATCTGTCCCAACCGCGGATGGATCACCGCCGCACGAACCATCCGGGCGATCCAATCGTAGCGGCCGCTGGCGATATCCAACACGGCGTCCTCATGTTTCCTGAGCAAGATCGAAATTGATGACCAGTCGCTCCTCGGCAACCAAGATTGCACCTTATCGGTGATCTCCTTATCGCCCTCGAGCAGCTTGAGGGCGATCCAATCCTTTTGATAGGGAGCGGGAATGTGCTTGTTCAACCCGGCGCGGACTTGCGCCAGCACTTCGCGATGGCGTTCGGCGATCTGAGGCCGATTCGGCCGATATCCGCCCGGCTCCCGCGCCAAGCGCTCAGCCATCCCGATGAGTTCGGCAACGCCCTTGTTTTGGGTCGCGACCAAGGGAATCACCGGAAGCCCAAGCGCCGCCTCCAGCACATGCGGCTCGATGCGAATCCCCTCGGCTTCGGCCACATCCATCATGTTGAGTCCCAGCGCCACCGGCACCGGCAGCGCGAGCAACTCCGTCAAAAGATAAAGATTTCGCTCCAAAGCCGACGCATCCGCGATCATCACCACCACATCCGGTTGTGAATGAATGATGAAGTCGCGCACGATGCGTGCTTCCTCGGAATTCGCGGTCAGACTGTAAGTCCCTGGCAGATCGATAATGCGCAGACGGGTTCCTTCTCGGAGAAACACCCCTTCCTTGCGCTCCACCGTCTTGCCGGGCCAGTTACCCACGTGTTGGCTGAGGCCCGTCAGAAGATTGAAGAGGGTCGACTTGCCCACATTGGGCTGACCGGCCAACCCCACCACGAGCGTTCTTTCGGTAGGTTCAGTCGGATCGAAGCGTTTCGCCGAATCATTCTGCACGGGGCGGTTCTCCCTCCGGTTTCCTGACCGAAATCTTCGCCGCTTCGCCTCGGCCTAGCGCGATGCGCGTATCCCGGACCCGAACCAACAACGGACCGGACGCCGGGTTCTGCAGCACTTCGATGGGGCAGCCTATCGAAATGCCCATGCCGGCCAAGCGGCTGATAAAGTCCTTTCCACCTCGCAACTCGCTAACGACCGACCTGGTTCCCGCAGCGAGTTGCTCTAGAATCACCTGCTCTTGCTGTATGGAGCCGGCCATTTGACCATACCCCCTAAATTAACTTTTCATCATGGGCCACTCTATTCCAGCCCTGCCCAAGACACAATCTAAGGGATCACGCATGTTAAGACACCGGTTGACCCAAAGCCTCAGGAAAACAACGAGAACATTCGTCAATCTACTACCCATCATCCTGGGCATGATTTTATTGACCAGCCTTGCTAGCACCGTGTTTCCGGAACGGATATCGGCGGATTTGTTCGGTCGCCATGCCGCATTGGATGCCCTGATCGGCGCTTCCGTGGGGAGTATTGCGGCAGGCCATCCCCTGGCCAGCTATCTTTTGGGGGGAGAATTGCTCAAAAGCGGGGTGAGCCTGATCGCCGTGACGGCGCTTATTGTCAGTTGGGTCACCGTGGGGATGGTTCAACTTCCCGCCGAAGCCCTCATGCTGGGAATGCGCTTTGCGATTTACCGCAATGTCATCTGTTTCATCAGTGCGATCGCAGTGGCCATTCTCTCCTTCCACACCCTGCAACTCATCAGCCAGGTCCAGTGATGAAACCCAAGCAAAAAAAGACGGGCCCGGGCGGCTGGATATTCTTACTCCTGGTCCTTGCCGTCTATGGCCTGACCGCAGCGATTGACGCCGAGGTGGCGACGGAGGCACTCGGATTCTTCGGCAAAGTCATGCATACGGTGCTGCCGGTTCTGGTGTTGGTATTCGTCTTGCTTTTGGCTGCGGATTTACTCCTCGAACCACGCTGGATCCGGCGACAACTGGGAAAGGAATCGGGCATTCAAGGCTGGTTCGTGGCGGCGGCCGGCGGGGTGCTTGCCACCGGTCCCGTCTATGCGTGGTATGCGCTGCTGAAAGAGCTGCGAGAAAAAGGCATGTCCTCCCCGCTCATCGCTGTATTCCTATACAGTCGCGCGGTTAAACTCCCCCTGCTACCGCTCATGGTGCATTACTTCGGCACCGCCTATACCTTGGTGCTTTGTCTTTATTTGCTTGGATTTTCCTTTATCAGCGGAGTTTTGATCAAAAAACTATTGTGAGTTCGTGTTTTTCAATGCAGATACACTCATTCCCCTCTCCCGCCCGCGGGAGAGGGTTGGGGTGAGGGTGGATTAAATCCTGAGTAGAATACGATTACCCTGGCCGTCCGCGACCACCTTCATAACGCAAAATCCCGTAAATCGCCGCGAAAAACATCAGAAATCCCCCCATCCAAAATGCCGATGAAACGGGGTGCAGGGCGTAGCTCGTCGCCTGATAGAACAGCGTGGCGGTCATATAAGCAATACCGGTGGTCCACAAAAGGAGAAACAAGGCCCATCGCAAGCCGACTTCCCGGTAAACGGATACGGTGGTAGCGATGCAGGGAAAATACAGCAGAACGAACAATAAATAGGCGAAGGCGCCGGACGGGCTCTCGAAACGGCTTTTCATCTCGGTCAGAAATTCGGCCTTATCCGACGTTTTTTTCTGTCCCTGATTCCAACCAACCAACTTGGCCAGATTGGCGGGAATAGTGGCAAACGCCTTGCGGATGCCGCTTTCAAGATCAAACTCGCCTCTTTGCATGAGAGGACGGCTCGCCTGGGTATAAATCGCTTCCAGCGTCCCGATGATGACGACCTTGTGCAGCACCCCGGTAAACAACGCCACCGTCGCCGGCCAATTCTCCTCCTTGATTCCCATCGGCGTGAAAGCGGGCGTCACCCATTGGCCCGCTTGGCTCAATACGGAACGATCCATATCCTCATTGGGGAAAGTGCCATCCACACCCCAGTTGTTCAATACATGGATCACCATCACCATCGGCACGATGAATTTACCCGCCTTGAAAATAAAAGCCTTGACCCGCTGCCAAGAGTTCAACCAAACATTCTTGAGGCGAGGGGCATGATAGGGGGGCAGTTCGAGGATATGGAAGGACGCTTTTTGCCTGAGCAGGGTGTGTTTCATCATCAGACCGGTCAAGACGGCAAAGGCCACGCCGATGAGATAAAGACCGAACACGATCACATGGGTGTTTTGCGGAAAGAACGCCTCGCCGAAAAGCACGTACACGGGCAGGCGAGCGCCGCAAGACATGAAAGGGATCATGAGGATGGTCATGATTCGATCCCGCGGCCGCTCCAGGGTTCGGCTCGCCATCACCGCCGGGACGTTGCAGCCGAATCCCACCAGCATCGGCATGAAGGACTTTCCCGGCAATCCCAAAAAGCTCATGAAGCGATCCATGACGAAAGCGGCCCGGGCCATGTAGCCGGAATCCTCCAGCAGAGAGAGAAAAATATACAGAAAACCGATAATGGGAATAAAAGCGATCACTTCTCGAATGCCGTTGCCGAGGCCGCCTGCAACCAAGGCCGTGACCAACTCGGGAAACCCGAGCTTGGCAAGCAGCGCGCCGAAACCGTCCACGAAAATCGCTTGGGCCAACAGATTGAAGAACGGCTTAAAGGCTCTTCCCAAATGAATGGTAAAGAAGAACATCAAATACATGACGCCGAAAAAGATCGGCAACCCAAGCAACCGGTTGAGGACGATGCGATCGAGGGATTCGGTAATGGAACCTTGGAGGGTAAATTTTTGTTGGAGTACCTCGTGGGTCAAGGCGTGAATGAAACGGTATCGACTTTCCGCGATTACCAGGTCGGCGTCCTCGCCGGTGAGTTCTTTGATCAGGCGATCTTGTTCCGCCACGAGGCTGCGGGTTTCCCGATCCACCAAAGCGGTTGACCAAGCGTCGCCCTCCAACAGCTTGAGGGCCAGCCAACGGGTGTTTTGCTTGGGCGCCACCTGCCCGATACGCGGCTGGAGGCGCTGGATGGATTGTTCGATGACTTCCGGATAACCAATCATGGAAACAGGAATCGATTTCTCGGAGGCCAGCCGGAAGATGCTCGATTTGACCGGCTCGAGGTCTCCCGAACGCGTGCCCACCACGGGGATGGCAGGGACGCCGAGTCGCTCGGCCAATTTGGCCGCATCCAATTCGAACCCCCGCTGCTCGACGACGTCCATCATGTTGAGAATCACCAGCAGCGGCACCTTCATCTCCAAAAGCTGCACGGTCAGGTAGAGATTCCGCTCCAGGTTGGCGGCATCCACCACATTGACGATGAGGTCGGGTTCGCGAGAAAGGATAAAATCCCGGGCAAGCCTTTCATCCAAGGAAAGCGACGCCTCCTGAACATCGAGCGAATAAAGACCGGGCAGGTCCACCACCTCGACCCGTTGGCCCTGGAAGAAAAAATGGCCGATTTTCTGTTCCACGGTCACCCCGGGCCAATTGCCGACTCGTTGTCTGGCGCCGGTCAATCCATTGAATACCGTGGTCTTACCGCTGTTGGGGTTGCCCACCACGCCGACGACGAAATCGACCGCTACCCCCGCCTCTTCGCTGATCGGAATTTCCTCGGTCGCCACCCGCTCCACATGCAAGTATTCAGTTTCTTCTCTACGCAGACTGAGATCATATCCCCGCACATGGATTTCGATCGGATCCCCCAATGGCGCGAACCGGATGACCCTGAACTCGGTGCCCGGCGTCAACCCCATCGCCAGGAGTTTCTGTCGGTAGGCCGGATTTCCCTGGCCAAACCCCATCACTCGGCCTTTTTCACCGACCGAAAGGTCGTGCAATCTCATGGTTGCCAATCAGTTTTGTCAGTGGTGTTCATGCGGCCACAATACCAAATACTCCCCGCAGCAGATAGCCGGTCAAAAAAGCCAAGGCGGCGGCGGCACTCCCGGTTAGCAAGGTGTTGATTCCCGAAATAAATATCGGTTTGGCAAACACCAGGCTTTTGAGCATTCCAATCAAACAAAACATCAGGGCGGCCAGAATCGAACTCGCGATGAACTGCCGTTGCATCTCCCATCCCGGCAGAAGAAAGGGGATCAACGGCACCGCTCCAACTATCAGGAAGGCGGCAAAGGTGGTGACCGCGGACCGCAATGGACTGGGCCCGCCTTTCCGAATGCCGTGTTCTTCCGCCAGCATGGTTTCAATCCAAAGACGCCGATCTTGGGTGATGGTCTCCACGATTTGCGCCAGGATTTCTCCCTCGAAGCCCTTTTGCCGGAAGATTTGCCGGATCTCCTCCCGCTCTCCTTCGGGAATTCTGTCAATATGCTCTTCCTCGGTTCGCTGAACGCTTTCTTCGAATTCGCTTTGGGCTTTGATGGATTCGTAATTGCTGACGGCCATGCTAAAGCCGTCGGCCAATAGATTGGCAAACCCCAGAACCAATGCGACCGTGGCGGAAAACCCGGCGCCGACCGCGCCCGAGACCACCGCGAAGGTCGTGACGCATCCATCGATACCGCCCAAAATGGCGTCGGATACATACTGCGGCCTGGGCGGCCCTTGCAGCCGTTGTTTGATCGCTTCGGGGTGGTGTTCTCGCAGAAGTTTTTCAGGATCGGTTTGCTTCATTCCAGTTCCAACTCCTTAAAACCAAGGCAGCACGCTGCCGTCATAGAACGCCGGCAACCGCAAGTCAACTTGGAAGGCCGCCCAAAACAGCTACGATTACACCACACTTGACCCTAACGCCAAGCTCGTCAACCATAGGTATCAATCCATTAACCCGGTGAATCGCCATGCTGACACGACGCCGCTTCCTGGGCTACAGCGCCGCGGGATTCCTTGCAGCTACCGCGGGCTGTCGACCGGCCAATCTCAAATGGTTTTCAGATCTGCAAGAGGAACCCGCAAATACCCGCCTTTCTTTGACGGATAAAACCCGGCTTGCGGAGCTGAAAAACCGTTTTTTGGGATATCCGGTCAATATGAACACCCCGCCCGAGGCATTTTTTGCCTGGAGACATCAACTATTCGAAGCGGGGATCGATCGCTTTGCCTACAACAACGTGGGAAATCCCTTCCAACCCAGCCCCATCCCCTACAACACCCACGATTTCGAACGCGAGACCATCCTCAGATTCGGAGAATTATTCGCCTTTTCTCCGGGTAACATCTGGGGCTTTCTCTCCCATAGCGGTACCGACAGCAATATGCACGGCATGTACATGGGAAGGACCCTGCTGAAAGGCCGCACCGGCGAAACGCCGAAAGCTTATTTCACCAAAGAATCCCATTATTCGATCCAGATTCTGGCCGACTTGCTGGGACTGGAAAGAATCATGGTAGACACCTTGCCCGACAGCGGCATGGACCCCGACGATCTCGGGCAAAAGCTGGCCGACAACCCGAATCATCCGGCGCTCGTGGTGGCGACGACCGGAACGACCTTCAAGGGCGGGATCGATTGGCTCGATCCGATTCAGAAAGCTCTTCAGGGATATCCCAGTTATCTGCATTTGGACGCGGCCCTGTTCGGCGGCTACTTGCCCCATACCACTTATGCCGGAGAGGTACTGCATGCCTCCGAAACCAATCCGACGATCGGCCGATATGATTCCATCGCGGTATCCTGCCATAAATTTTTCGGCTTTCCGTCGCCCGCCGGCTTATTCATCACCACGGAAAGCAATTTCAACGAGTTCAACGAGCTATACAGCCAAATTCATAGCCCCGAGTATATCGGTCACGTGCCGGGCACGATCACTTGCTCCCGAGATGGCGTAAAACCGGCGGAATTTTATTTCTTCTCCAGTCCCTCCGCATGGGCCAAACAGACCGAGGACGCCCAAGCCGTTTTGCAAAATGCGGATTATTTGATAGGAGAAATGCAAAGTCATTTCGCTGACTTGCTACCCCAACGCGCCAATGCGCTTTCCAATACCGTTTACTTCAAAAAACCCGACGACTGGATCGTCGAAAAATATTCCTTGGCCACCATGCAGTTGGAAATCGATGGCATGAAGGAACATTACGCCCATGTCGTGGTGATGCCCCACGCGGACCGCAAGGTACTCACCGAATTTTTAACCGACCTGGACCGGACCGGCTGAGCGATCGGCCACAAACCCGATGAGTCAACCGGCAAAAGGGTCAACGCTTTTCGGTGCGCAATTCGAACACCGAGACCGGTGGCGGCTATGCTTCCTCCAGCGGTTTCAGCTTGTGCACATTGTCTTCCCAATTTTGACCGTCGAACGGTTTGGCATGAATGGATTGGACCGTTGAACCGTCCAAACAGCGAGCATTCACGCTGATGCCTTCCGGGTGGGAGCGGGGAATATAGAACGATTTGACGCCGCACGTTTTGCAAAACAGATGCTTGGCTGTCTTCGTCCCGAAGGTATAGGTTTGCAGATTTTCCTCTCCCGACAACAATCTGAACCGGGACCGGGGGACGACCAAATGCAAATACCCCGATTTCGCACAAATCGAGCAATTGCACTCGGAAACCTCCAGGTTTTCCGGCGCTTCCACTTCATAGGTTACCGCGCCGCAATGGCAGCCGCCTCGGTGAATCATAACCCCCTCCAAATTTAAAAATACGTACCCACTCGACGCCGCCGTCAATCGCCATGGAAATCGAGATTTCAGGACAATTCGCTGCGAAAAGGCAATTTCCGCATCATTTCCCTGACGGGATGGCGGCGCCACTCGGGATGCTGCTTTTGCAATTCTTTGGCCATTTTCAGCGACTTGTGGCAGCGCGCGAACAGACGACGGATCAGCGCGCTTTTTGCCCTTCTTGACACCCGAGCAGTCGATACCTTACTCCCTTAGCCGACATTTTTTCCAATTCGAAAAGGATTAGGCATCATTCCGATTTTTAAGCAAGTTGGCGCCTTCGTCGCTGGTCACGGTTTCCTCCTCCTTCAAGACCCGTTCCGTGAGGTCGACCTCTTCCGCTTCGGCATGGGGAGAAGTTGCTGCGCGTAGATCGTGCAATACGTTTTCCTCGAGTTTTGGGGCCGATTCTCCGCCGACTGCCTTTCCGGCCCGAACCATTTGAACCGGGACTTTGCCCGCCACGGTCAGCGACATGCTAATCGGAGGCGGAGTGATGCCCGCCTTTTGCAGCATAGCCTTGACGCTTAACCGAACATCGCTTTGCAGCTTGAGACCATCCACCCCCGGTATCGGAATCCAGTAATAGACCCTCAAACGCACGCCGCCGCTTTCCAGCGCCTCGACCAGCGTCCGCGGTGCCGGTGTCGGCAGAACCTCCTTATGGGTGTGCAGGGCTTCGTTGATAACTCCCTGAGCGGTCGCGGTAGAGGTTTCATAGGGAATGACCACGTCGAACTGACAGCGTACCGTCGGAGAGGCGGTTTTATTCTCCAGAATTTCCTTATAGACAATGGAGTTGGGAATCCTGACATGATTTCCCTCCAGTGTCATCAGCACCGTGGCGCGGGTATTGAGCGTTTGCACCACACCGCTGTGGCCGGCGACTTCGATCATGTCTCCGATGCGATAAGGCCGACGTATTCCCAGCAGAACCGAAGAGATGAAGTTTTCGGTAATATCGCGAAAGGCGAAGCTGATCGCCAAACCCACGGCGCCCGCCAAACCGAGCAGGGAGAATACGGTCCTGGTCAAGTCGAGCACCTGCAGAGCCACCATCAATCCAAGCAAAATAATCACGGCTCCGATGATAGGCGCGGCTACCGAGCGCAACAGGGGATTGCCGATAAAGGGAAGCAGCAGAAGCTGGGCGTGGCGCATAAACAGCTTGGCCAAGCCAATGGCCACGACGAGTACCGCCAAAGCCAGCAGCGCCAAGAGCCAGCGATTGGAAACGCTGTGCCAAAAATCTGTCAGCACTTTGTTCAACAATCGCCACGCGGTCATCACCTGGGCGTCGGTCTTCATCTGATTGAGCACCAGGTTCACCCCTTGCACGCGGCGAACGAAGTCGGTGACGCGGGTACGGGTGTCGGCATTCTCAACGTGGCCGGTCAAGGTAACGATGCCGTTCTCGAGTTCAACGTTTACTTTTCGTACTCCCGGATACTTCGGCAGCAGTTTCTCCAATGTCTGCCTGACGGAGCTATCCGGTTTGCTGATATCGATAGGTCCCGTGCCGGTCGCCGCCGTGCCTTCCGGATTTTCCTCCGTGGGTGCGGCCACTTCGGTAGAACCGCCGCCGTTCTGCGCAGCATCTGAGGCAGCCGGCAGTTGTCCCGCCGCAGTTTGCCACCCCGGCATACTCCAGAGAATGACCGCCAAAATTGGGAATTTCATAACCGAATCGCCCCCGTCAGAAAAGAACCATGGCCTCGCCAGCGTGCTCGATCCAGCCGTGGATCAGCTTCTTGGTCGTGAAACCGCTGGCGCCGCAACCGTTGCAGTTTACGCGATTCCTCCGCAAGGCGGGGTCGGCAAATTATTCTTGATCCAGCAGCCGGCGGCTTTCCTCGAATCTCACAAGATCGGCATCCGAAACGGTCGGATATCCCAGCTCCATCCGATCGAGCGTACGCCTGATGATGCGCGCAACGGTGGCCCGCATGTAAGGCTTGTCGTCCGCGGGGATCGCGTACCAGGGGGCCCAGGGGCGTGAAGTGGCGTTCAGGGCTTGCTCGTAGGCGGCCATATATTGATCCCAATGTCGGCGTTCGGCGACGTCGCTGGGGGAGAACTTCCAGTTTTTCTCCGGACGGTCGAGACGCGCATAGAAGCGGCGCTTCTGCTCCTCCGGCGAGACGTTCAGCCAGAATTTGAGAATCACCACCCCGTTGCGCGCCAGATGCGCCTCGTGGCAACGGATGGATTCGTAGCGATCCTCCCAAATCGTGTCGCGATCGACGTCCGCGGGCAGTTTCTGCGCCTCGAGAATCCCGTCGTGCACCCGCACCACCAGTACCTCTTCGTAGTAACTGCGGTTGAAGATGCCGATGCGGCCACGCTCGGGCAACCTTTGGCTGGTGCGCCAGAGAAAATCGTGGTCGAGCTCTTCGTCGGAGGGTCGTTTGAATGAATACACCTGACAGCCCGCCGGATTGACCCGGCGCATGACGTGCCGGATGGTGCTGTCTTTGCCGGCGGCGTCCATGGCCTGGAAAACGATAAGCAGGGCGTGCTTGTCATTCGCATACAGAACCCGCTGCAGATCATACAGGCGCTTTGCCTCCTTTTTCAGACGCTTTTTGAGCCGAGCGCTGTCGAGTTTGTTATCTTCCGGTGGCGTCGTTTGCACATCGGCGATGCGAAATGTCCGGTCGAAGGGGACGCGGTGTTTTTTGGGCAGATCGGTAAACATGAGGTGAATTCCTGAAATGATGGGTCAAATTTGCATGCTTGGGAAGAAAAAATTCAATGCACTTTGTTTCATGCGGCGGTACTTCAGATTTTTATCGCCTGCTCGTCGACTGGAACTCTTTCCGCCGCTTTGGCTGATGGGCGTCAAGGTGCTCGAACTGGACGACGACTTCCGCCGCGCGCGTTTCCTGCTGCCGCTCAACTGGAAATCGAGAAACATGGGGAACCACATGTTCGGCGGCAATCAAGCCTCGCTGGCGGACCCCGTCGCCGCCATGGCCTGCGTGCACCTATTCCCTGAATATAGAGTATGGACTCGCCGATTGACAGTGGATTTCAAGCATCCGGGCGCGACCGATCTCGAATTGCGATTCGAGTTTCCGCCGGCGCTGGAAGCCAAGGTGCGTGACGAACTGGCAATGCGGGGACGCAGCAATCCGGAATTTGAATATGGCTATTATCTCGCCGACGGCACCCGGTGTACCTGGATCCGCTGCACGGTGGCGATTCGCGAAGAGGGATTCCGGAGGAAAACAGGCATTGCTCCCCGTATCGACGGTCCTCCGGAGAAATAATGGCCGCCCCGCTGCGCCCGGAATCCTTTGATAAGCTCGGCTGCAAAAGACTTAACGCGCTCACGCTTGTTTTGTTGGATCTTATTGCATATATTGTACGGAATTACCGTACAACTAATAGCAACGCCTATGGATATAGTAAGTGTCAATAAGTTCAGAGACAATCTGAAAAAGCTTGTTGAACAGGTGGTTAGCAAGCATGAACCGCTAAAGGTTACACGCCGGGGCGGTAATGATTTTGTCGTGGTGAGCGCCGATGACTGGGAGCGCGAACAAGAAACGCTATTTATATTGCAGAACAGTGACTTAATGCGGCAAATAGCGGATTCTTTGCATACGCACGAGAAGGGAACAGGATACAGACCTTCAGTCGAGGAAATGGATGAGATCACTGGTCTTTGACTGATGTTTAATATTTGTAGTCAAGGGAATCATCTTAGGCTCTAGCAATGTGCTCGATGCCGACCGTCTAGGATTTCCGGCCATTGGCCCCATGCAGGGGAGCCGACCTTCACGAAGGTTCCTGGAAGATACCCATGAAAGTGATCCATTTGAATACCCTCATCGGCACCGAAAGGGCTATCGCAAGGCCGGGCCGGGAAATCCGGCATCTCCTCTTAAACTAGGACGGCATGGGCTTTTCCATGCATGAGATTATCATCCAGGTCGGTGCTGGGCTGCATCTATGGTATAAGCATCGCTTAGAGGCGGTCTACTGCGTGTCCGGAAACGGCAGCATTGAGGACTTGGAAACCGGCGAGGTCCACCCGATCCGCGAAGGCGTCTTGTATGCGGTGAACCACCACGAGCGCCATATTCTACGCGGCGGAAGCCGAAACATGCGCCTGATCTGTGTTTTCACCCCCCCGCTCACCGGACGAGAGCCCCAAGAGGAAGGTTCCTACGAGGGTATGGCAGAAGATGCTTAACCTGCCACGCTCCGGCACAACCGGCATTCCGCCCCCGTTAAATGGAGGAGTCCGACATGACTGAAAAGAACCCCGACAAGGGTTACGTAGCCGTCCTCGGCTGGAGTCTCAACGCCATCGATGCCATCGACCGCTTCGACCGACGCTATGTCATCGTCGCCCCCAAATGGGCCGAGGAATACGCCAGGCAGCATGACATCCCCTTCATCACCTGGGATTTCGAACGCCTGAACGAGCGTTCCATGGAGATTGCCGAGCGCCTCAAGTCGGAAGGCGTGGACGTGGCCATCCCCCTCTTCGAAGAGACGGTGGAATGGGCGGGTGCCATCAACTCGGTTCTCCTCGAGAATCCGCGCCTCATCGCCCAGGCCATGCTATTCCGCGACAAGGCGCTGATGAAACGCCGCGCCCAGCTCGGCGGCATCCGCGTGGGCATCTTCGAAGAGGCCCGCGACAAAAGCGACGTGATCCGCTTTCTCAAGCGAGTCAATCAAGCCCTCTTGAAATTGGACGGCGACCCCAACGATCCCATCCATTTCAAGGCTTTCGACAAGGCCGGATGCCTGGGGCATCGAGTGATTCGCACCCCGGACGAAGTGGACAATATTCCCGAGGAGGAATTTCCCGCCCTCCTGGAAAGTCATCTGGACGGTTGGGAATTCGCCGTGGAAGCCTTCATCAAGCACCGCAAGATTCAATTTCTCAATATTTCCGAATATGTCACCCTGGGCTATTCGGTATTCGTTCCCGCCACCCCGGACCTGGAGAAATGGCGTCCCCGGGTCACCGAGGAGATCGAAAAACTCATCGAAACCTTCGACATCGATTTCGGTTTCATCCATCCGGAATACTTCGTCACCAATGACGGCAATATGTACTTCGGCGAAGTGGCCTACCGTCCGCCGGGGTTCCAAGCTTTCGAGCTGATTGAGCGCGCCTACGGCTTCAATGCCTACCAAGCCCTGGTCCTGATGTTCGATCCCAAAACCACCCAGGCGGAGATCGAGGCCTTCTTTCCGCGCCCCGTGGTGGACGCCAAGGGCCATGCCGGCTGCTTCGGCGTCTATCCGCGCCGGCGCGTGGTCAGCCAGTTGCGCATCCCCGAGGAGACGGAGAACGACCCCTATTTCGAATTCCATGAGCTCTCCTCGCCCATGGAAAATAAAGTACCCAAGCGCACCGCCTTCGGCACCCACTGGGGACTATTGCACTTCTTCGGCGAAAACCCCTATCGTATGCGGGACTTGCTCAAAGCTCAGGAAAAGCTGGACTTTTACATCTGACGAGGTAAGCCATGACCTCCCCCGAGGAACCGGCGTCCGTTGAAGCACAACGACGGCTGCTGGACGAAAAGTTGGAACACGCTTTGAGCAGCCTGGAGGCGGCCCGGCCCTTCGCCAAGCCCCGCCACCAGCACGCCGTGTTGGAACTAGCCGGACGCATGATGGGCCAACCCGGCGGATTGGAGCGGCTCTACCAACTGGCTCCCCGGATGGACATCGCCGGCCTATTCACAGGCACCGATTGGGACGATCCGAGCGCGCTGTTGCCGAGCCTGGTGCGCAACACGCTGGAGCATGGCGCCAAAGCCACGGTGGTGCTCGACTGCATGAGCCACCTGCGTCTGTTGGCGGTAGCCAACGGCGCCTGCACTCACCCGGGGATATCGGCGGAATCGGCTCGGCACTTCCTGATTCAGGTGCTGGCGCTCAATTTGAGTCGTCTGTTCGGAGTCCCCGAAGAAACCCTGCGGGTGCGCCTGGGGTCTCTGGGCGAGCCGGTGGAGGCGTTGTTCCGCTATTTGCTGGCCCAGATCGGCTTCGAGGACATTTTAGGCAATCTGATGGAGGAAATTTGGCGCATCCTGACCCAGCGCCCGATTCAGGTGGACCATGTCAAGGCCATGGTGACCCAAATCGCCGTCACCCTGAGCCAGGGAGTGGGCGACATCGGCGACGCCCGGCTGATCAGCGCCCTCTTCGGCCCCACCCAAGGCTGCCTGGACGACCCCGGCGTGGAAGCCTACCGAGCACGCCTGGAAACCATGGATTTCTCCACCCTTCAACAGGAGGCCTATGGCTTCGCCCGGGCCATGCACGATACCGGCCTGGTATCGGACTATCACGCCACGTTCCTGCGCTGGCTGCTGGCGAATGACCAGGCATCATTGATTGCGGGTGCCCTGGGCTTGAGCAGTACCGGCCTGGATGTCTTGCGCAGCTACCAGAACTTGGTCCACCGATTGATCGAAGAGGCGGTATACCCGCAGACCGCCCAGACCATTTACGGCCTGGCCATGCTGCTGGAGCGCGGCATCCTTTACGCCCCGCCTATCGCTCCGGGATTGTGGCGCCAGATCGGTCTGCGCCTGTCGGCTCGGAATGAAGCGAATCTCACCGCCGTCTTCGGCGATGCGTTGCCTTCCCGGGGACGCCTGTTAGCGGGCGTGATCTCGCTGTTGGGCCAGCCCCTGGGCATCGGTCAGGGCAACAACCCTACCTGCCAGTCGGCGCGGGCGCTCTCCATGTGGTCCTACAACGATCCCGACTATCTGTTGCACCTGATCGCCCAGGCCGCTCGTTTCGACAGCATCCTGATGCATTTCGAGGGCCGCCCCATCGCCTCCGCCGAACTGCCGGCGGGCCTGGCTCGAAACCTCCCCCTCGACACCGATCCGCTGTCCGTAGTGTTAGTGCCCCATCTGGATCGGATCTATAACGAAATGGGACGGCTGTGTAGGACGCGCGACCAGGATCCGCACCGCTGGATCAATCCCGAGTTCCATGGTTGGTGGGTCGGGCGTGAGTTTTTGATCGCCGTGGACGTGACCACCGGCACTCTGAAAAACTACGACGTCTACCTGGCGCACTTCTATCACAGCTATCATCCATTCTATAACGGCAATCAACCCGTCATTCATCCGCAACCGGCCGGCATCGCGGTCACTGACAGTGCCGCCAGGTTCGTCGGTTGGCACGCCATCACCCTGATCCGGGTGGCGCTGGACCAAGAAGGCGTGATGCGGGTGTATTTCTTCAATCCCAACAACGACAGTGGCCAGGACTGGGGCAACGGTGTGGTGGTGTCCACCCACGGCCATGGCGAGCGCTTCGGTGAAGCCTCTCTGCCGTTCGCCCAATTAGCCTCGCGCCTATACATCTTCCACGACGACCCCGTGGAGGAACCTAGAGGCTTACCGGTCCCCCCGGAAGAATTGGAGGCGGCCAAGGCCATGGCCCTGGCCAGCTGGGCGGCGGGCCGAGTGCCTCTGACAGCGCCGCCGAACCCACCCCCGGGGACGACCGATGGCGAGGCGATTCCATGACGATCGGCGACCGGGAAGTCCTCGTCTTCCATGACGACCGCATGCTCGGCCATTCTCCGGATATCCGAGAAACGTTCCTATCGAGCCGATTGGAGCGCAAGGTCCAACAAATGATCGCCGGGCTGAGCATTAAGTGGAGTTACCCGGAACATCCGGGACGGATCACCTCGATCATGGAACGACTGCAGCGCGACCCGATTCCCGGCGTGCGCTTCGAACAGGGAACTTCGGCGACGCTCGAACAGCTCGGCCGCGTCCATACCTCCTCCTATCTCAAATCGATCCGCAATTTGCGCGGCAAGAACGCCTGGCTGGACATAGACACCACCTCGGTCTCCCCTAACAGCGTGGAGGCGGCGGAAGTCGCGGCCGGCACCGCCATCGCCGCCGTGGAGGCCGTGGTCGAGGGCCGGACCTCCAGTGCCTTCGCCCTGGTCCGCCCTCCGGGTCATCACGCGGAGCCGGTACGAGCGCGCGGCTTCTGCCTGTTCAACAATGCGGCAGTCGCCGCCGCGCACGCTCAAGCCGAGCTCGGCATGGAGCGAATACTCATCGTGGACTGGGACACCCACCACGGCAACGGCACCCAGGAGATCTTCTGGGCCGACGAAAACGTGCTGTTTTTCGATACCCATCGCGCCGCCCCCTTCTACCCGGGCACGGGAGCGCTGGACGAGGTGGGCGGCGGACTGGGCGAAGGAAAGACGGTCAATGTGCCCCTGCCCCCGGGCACCGGGGACGTGGCTATGCTGCGGGCCTATTGGGACATCCTGGTGCCCGCAGCGGATTGGTTTCAGCCGAACTTGATCGTGGTCTCCGCCGGATTCGACGCCCATCGCCTGGACCTGTCCCTGAATCTCGGTTATGAAGGTTTCAGCGCCATGACCGGCGTGCTTCAGGAACTGGCCGACCGCCATTGCGACGGGCGTCTGGTATTCGTGCTGGAGGGCGGATACAATCTAGAATCGCTCTCCGGCGGCGTAAGCACGGTGCTCGAAGTGCTGACGGGCGGCCCGCCGGCCCAAGTCGAGGAGTGCGGCCTCCGGGAGGTTCGGGCCGCCGCGGAATATCACCGCAGCGCCTTTATCGAGCCCTAAACCCGGCTGGCATCCGCAACGCCGGATTACGGCAGTTCCCCCTCATCCAGCAATCGGCGACTCTCCCGGAATTGCTCAACGTAAGTAGATTATCTGGGGATACCCCAGGGCCTGTCCTCCATTATTATTAAGCCGGGCAATCCAGCACCTCATCGAGGAACCATTGGCGATGGAAATCCTGGCGGGCAAATTCGACCCGGGACAGGACATGCCTCATTACACCTCCTTTGCCCAACGCCGTCCATCAGCCGCTTTTTGGCATCGGCTGATGGACGGCGTTATGTGCTGCCTCCGATCCGTTCCGCGATATTCTCAAGCAATCGTTTCCCATGTATCACTGCCACAATCAGAATTCTCACGGATTCGACCCGATACACTAATCGATAGCTGTAAATGAATCGCTCTCGAATATGCTCATCCCCGATCTCTGGTACGATGCGGCCTATCAACGGAAACTCGCCGGTGCTCCGTGAAACCGACAATATTTCGGTGACAACCGCCCGAGCGTAATACTCAGAATCCCGTGCGATATATTCGGCGATGGCTTCGAGATCCTCGATCGCCTCCGGCGACCACTTTACTTCGAGGTCCATCTACCTAGTTTCCTTTCGACCTCGTCCTGGCTAAGCGTCCCTTCCTTTTCGGCGCGCTCGATTCCCTTGTGGATCTTCTCCACAACATATAAGTGATACTGGACATCCTCCAATGAACAATCGTCAGGGAGTTTATCCAGAAGCGCTTTTATCTCTTCTTTAGCAGTACTCATAATTGAATATTCGGAATATTCGGGGTCAGAGTGACATTTATGCTTCAATATTACGATTTCGTGGCCTTCCCGGCTTTCTTGGCGTGACGCGTTGCTTGGTTAATGCTTCTATTTGTGATGTGAACCGCTCGTTTCCCAGCGCCAGTCCTTTATTAATATTCTCCCTGATTTCCTTTAATAAGTCTGTTCCGACATGCGCTTTAAACAAAGCGCGGTAGTTGCTCAACCGCTCATCTTTCGTTTTCCCTAAAGCCAGATATTCTGGATGCGGCGTCTGTAATTCACTTTCCACGCCCAATGCATTGACCGCATAGCTCGACCAGCTATAGTCACCGGGATCATCAACCATACCCGCTCTGACCGGATTTAATTCGATATAGCGATAGAGTTCAAGCAGATACCGCTCACTTTGAGCCAAACAGGATTTGAAACGACCTTCCCACAACGTGCCACTGCGCTGGTAGGTATGATTATAGTAGCGAACATACAGGCGTCCGATGGATTGCATCATACGGCTGATGGCATTTTCTTTCCAAGGGGTACACAGCAGATGCACATGATTGGTCATCAAGACCCAGGCATGCACATCGACCTGATGCTTCAGGGACAACTCTTTGAGCCAGTTGAGATACGCTTTCATGTCTTCTTCACTGGCAAAGCAGACCTGCCGGTTATTTCCTCGCTGTAGGATATGTTGAGGCACGCCGACAGGGGCAACCCGGGTTAATCTTGCCATTGCGTCACCAAATTTACGTGTCAACAAGGCAATGATAACAGATAAATGTTACTCTGACCCCAAATATTACACAGCAGATGCACATGATTGGTCATCAAGACCCAGGCATGCACATCGACCTGATGCTTCAGGGACAACTCTTTGAGCCAGTTGAGATACGCTTTCATGTCTTCTTCACTGGCAAAGCAGACCTGCCGGTTATTTCCTCGCTGTAGGATATGTTGAGGCACGCCGACAGGGGCAACCCGGGTTAATCTTGCCATTGCGTCACCAAATTTACGTGTCAACAAGGCAATGATAACAGATAAATGTTACTCTGACCCCAAATATTAGAGCTTCCGCCTTTTCCTTATTGGCACTGCTCTTAGCGAGTGCTTTTGCCCACAAACCGTCTCTTCGTATACCTTGTTCCAATTCTCGAAGAGTTTCCGCGTAAAGCTCTTCCTCAAGCAATCTCGAGGATATTCGGCTCTTGTTAAATATCTCTGATAAAGACATCCTAAAACCCCATCTTATTGGTCTAAGAGTTCAATAGACAGAAATCTCCAATTAGGGCAATAGACAGATTCTGTCTATGTAACTATTAACACCTAGATTTTCCAGAATTCATTTTCTACATTACCCCACTTTAGCCTGTCAACTTGGACAGAAGACTGTGAAGCACAACCCCCCCGGGGTTCATTCCATCTCCATCCGGGGGGTATAGTGACCTTGCTTATCCCTTCACCTGCTACCTTTTCAGCATAGCATTCGCTGCCACCAGATGCAGCAGGGCTTCATCCATTCCCATCAAGGCGCATCCCTGCGCCCAGCCGTCATTCAAGCCCTACCGCGACCAAAGCCGCACGCCGGTTTCCTCCTCCAACTCCTGAACCCTCTCCATCGCGTATTGCGCACTTTTGGCGATTTCGCCCAGTTCGTGGGTCAGTTGCCAGAGCCGGTGGCGTTCGATCATGAGCCATTGGCTGTCCGGCATTTCCAGGCGGCGGATGAGCTTGGCGGCTTGGTCGTCGTCCAGATCCTTTTCTTCGAATATTTGGGGTCAGAGTAGAATTTATACTTTTGCGCTCCGGGAAAATCGTGTCCGACCCCGTTTCTTTGCTTTTCTCGCTTGATGCGTGGCGCGATGTGGCCGAGCCTGTTTTTATGGTTCAGTCTGCCAATTCAGTCAACTGGAAGCCCACCGTGAATGGGCGCCGTGGGGTTTGATGCTCATAACGCTACGGTAACCGGCGCGAGGTTACGAGCGTCCGGTTGACCGCTATGTTAGCTGTTGCCATTTCGTGCTCCCTGAACCGGGGAGCCGGGAAGCGGCCCTCTCCACTCGATGTATTCTCTACCTTTCGGAGTAATTTCAATGAGGTCGCCTCTCATCACAATCAGGTTATGCTCCTCAAGGACTTGAACTATTGTACGTCGCTGCTCCGCACTGGGTATCACTTGCTGCCACCAAGCATCATACATCGTAAACGTCGGTGGATCCGGCAAACCTGCCAGCCAATCCAGCACCCGCTGGGTATTCAACACTAGAAAGCGGTTTAAGAACCGGTATTCCCACAAATGCGCACGAGCCCTCTCGGATTGCATCGCTTGGCGAAGTCGATTTGCATCTTCTTCTGAAACATTAACTCCCTCGGGTAGGTCTGAGTCAGACGACTCACCAAGCACATCATCAGTAGGGGCTTCTCCATCCCCCGTACGCCTATCGCTAGGTGGTTGCGGCGCAGATAGCTCAGCAGCCCCCCATCTAATTGACGCGATCCGATCGATCAAGGCTGTAAGCGCGACTCGGAACATCACCAAGAAAGCGACAATGACACCACCAATAACTACTTGAGGGCTCAGTATGAGCTCAAGATACGAAAGGACTATTTCATGGCCCGTCAATTGCGTTCTCCTGTACAGCTAACGCTTAAAGCACCGGAAAACAAAAGTGTAGCGAAGCGGAGCTTTTGGTTTTCCGGTGCCTTTACTTGTTACGTTTCTTCTGCCTCAATGGGCAGTATTGTTGATAAAGGCTCATCGATGCTGATGCCATACTGAGCCGCCACTTGCGCTAAATGAACTCCAAAGACTCCGCGAAGCTCACCAATTGCACTATTAAAATGCCAATTAGCAAAATGACCTGGATGAGCACCAAACTCTATAACACGCTGATCTTTTTGTACGGTATCAAGAAACTTCCTGCATGATGCTCTCATGGCCTTAATGGTGCTTGCGAGATTTGATTCTGGACTTACGTTGTGCAGTTCACCAGTAAGGATATGCCTTATTTCAATTATTGAATCTACGCAGTGACTGGGAATCTCCACTGACTCTGGAGCGTAGAGAACTCTGCGGTCTTCTAATTCATTAATCAGTCGTTGAGCAACGTCTGATTCCGGCTTTGGCGGATTCCATGAAACACCAAATATTGGAGTGCTAAATCCTGTCAACAGTTTTGTGATTTCCTTGAAATTCACTTCGTACTCTCTCCCGAAACGTAACGGATCAGCTGTTGAGCCTCGAGCATCGCAGGCAAGAGCTTGTTATACAAGCTCTTGCTGAGAAGCGCAGTGGCTCGAACGGGTTGTTCGGGTTGTTGGACGAAGCCGCTTCGCGGAGAAAAGAGAACAGCGGCTTCGTCCATTGAAATCTAAAATGTAACCTCATGCCCTCGTGTGTACGAGGGGATATTCCAGCTAGAATCATGAGGTTACAACGCCATGAAAGCAGTTTTCCAGGAGCAGTTCAAGCGCAACTACGATACCCATCTCAAGCACCTCAAGCTCAAGGGGCTGCAGCCCAAGACCATCGAGGCCTATGCCCGCGCCATCCGCCGCATCGGCGCCTATTTCGATCATCGGATCGACGATCTCTCCGAAGCACAGTTGACCGACTATTTCACCGATCTGTTGGAATCCCATTCCTGGAGTGCCGTCAAGCTCGATCTGTATGGCCTCAAGTTTTATTACACCCATGTGCTGCGAAAACCCTGGGTGGCCATCGATCTGATCAAGCCGCCCAAGGCGAAGCGTTTGCCGGATATCGTCACCGTGGAAGAGGCCCAAAAACTGTTCTTGGGTACCCAGACCCTCAGTTACCGAGTGTTCTTTTTCACCCTCTACAGCCTCGGCCTGCGTCTCGGCGAAGGCCTGCGTCTTTCAGTGGGTGATATCGACGCCGAGCGGGCGCGCGTCCATATCCGCGATGCCAAGGGCAACCAGGATCGCTTGGTGCCCCTGCCTGCGGCGACACTGCGGCTGCTGCGCCGCTTCTGGCGCCACCACCGCAATCCCGTGCTGCTGTTTCCCAATCGCCAAGGCGGTCTGAAGGGGGCGCATCGGGCCACCACGCCTTTGAATCGTGGCGGTGTGCAGTTCACGCTGCGCAAGGTGGCGGCCGAGTGCGGGTTAAAAAAAAGATCACGCCCCACAGCCTTCGCCACAGCTATGCAACCCATCTGATCGAGGCCGGGGTCGATCTACTGGAGGTGCAGAAAATCCTCGGCCACCATTCGATCCTCACCACCGCCAAGTACACCCATCTCACCACCCAGACCGGGAAGCACGCTAGCACCCTCATCAACACCCTGATGAATGGCTTTTCCATCGACGGGAGGGCGGTCCAATGATCCGACTCTCCACGATCATCGAGATTTTCGAGTCCGAGTTCTTGGCACAATATCAGGATCGGCTGTTGCCAAGCCATCGCCATGCCCTGGCCGCCCTGAAGCGCTGCCGCACCGCGCTCAGCCCCAGGATGCAGGCGCAATGCGTCGAATGCGACCAGCAGCGCTTCGTGCCCCATTCCTGCGGCCATCGCTTGTGTCCCCATTGTCAGCATCACGAAAGCCAGCAGTGGCTCGAACGGCAGCTCGGCAAGCAGGTTCCGGGCGCCTATTGCCTGTTGACCTTCACTTTGCCTGCCGAATTTCGGGGGTTGGCCTTTGCCCATCAACGTACCCTCTATGCCTTGCTGATGCAGTGCAGCTGGGAGACGCTGCGCACGTTCAGTCTCAACGACAAGCAGCTTCAGGGCACCCCCGGTGCGGTGGCCGTGCTGCATACCCATTCCCGCCGCCTGGATTATCATCCCCATGTGCACTTGGTCATGCCCGCTGCGGCCATCGATGCCAAGCGGCGGCTGTGGCGCACCAAGACCGGGAAAAACCAGGGCAAGGGGGGCGCCTATCTCTTCAGCCACAAGGCGCTCGCCAAGGTGTTTCGGGCCAAGCTGCTCGCGGCCCTGGTCCAAGCCGGACTCACGCTGCCAAGGTGTCACCCCCAAAAGTGGGTGATCGACTGCAAGCATGTCGGCAGCGGCGAAAAGGCCCTGGTTTATCTCGGCCGTTATCTCTATCGCGGCGTGCTCCAGGAAAAGGATATCCTCGCCTGCGAAAAGGGCCAGGTGACCTTCCGCTACCGGAACGGCAAAACCCGGAAGCCGGAGATCCGGACCCTTTCCGGCGCTGATTTTCTCTGGCTGCTCCTTCGGCACGTTCTGCCGAAAGGCTTTCGGCGCGCCCGCAACTTCGGCTTCCTGCACCCCAATAGCAAGCGGCTGATCCGATTGCTGCACCTGCTCTTCAAGCTCAACCCAAGCCCTGCCTTGGCTATCGTCAGAAAACGACCACCGCTCCGGTGTCCCTCCTGCGGCGGCGAGATGAGGATCGTGCGAACGCGAATCCTCTCATTGCTTTCACCCCCGTATCCACCCGACGCGTCGACGGAGGCCTTGGTGATGTAAACCTACTCTCCCAGCACAGGCGTTCGGGCAATCTGCGAATTTCGGCAGAGGGGCGCGTTCGTCCCGAATCCAGGGCAAAACAGCGAAAAATCCCGGATTTCTGTGCTTTCGCCGCCGCACCAGCGGCGACCAATCCCCCAATTTGGGGCTTGCCCGTCGGGGTCAAGCCTTTACCCCCCCGGCGTCAGAAAAGATATTTTCATAAAGGGCAACTCATTCGGAACCGGGCTTGTCCAACAAACGGTTCAGATCGTGGTTCGCTTCGCTCTCACGACCTAACCTTGTTCGATAGGCAGAGCGCGAAGCGCGGCGGCTATCAAGCCGGGCGAGTGAAGCGCAGCGGAACTCAACAGCTGATCCGATAGGACAGACCGCGCAAGCGGTCTGTCCTATCGCCCGCTACACCGGGCAATTTGGAGCGCCAGCGGAAAATTGCTCCGCGTGATAGCGCTTGTTAGCTCTTTGGTTGGCATCCGTTAAATACCAAATTATAGGTGAAGTCCTGGGTTTCTTTGGTCATGTTGGCCCAAGATATATGTGATGACTGTAAATTAGCCAGCTCATTCTTATCCTCTTCGGAAAGGATACCATCCTGTTTTTGATACTTTTCAACAAAGAATCGGAGTAGCTTTTCATCTGCTTTTCTTGACTGATATAAGCTGAATACAGGAGCTGCTTCCAGAATAATGATTTGATGCTTTGCCAAAGAGCCAGCCACTATTTTTTCATATATCGTGCAGTTGCTCTCATTTAAGTAAACACTAACCGTAGTACTCGTAATTTGCTCTGCCGATTTTTTACAGCCAAACAGCAAAAAACAGAGGGCAATAATATAAAATTTATTCATAGTTTCCTTTGGGAGCTAACGCCAACCATGAGGGGCGCATTTGGAGTGGAGCGCAACGCGCGTAGCGGAAAGTGCGTCCCTTTCCATGGCTTTGTTAGGCATCGGCTGCACGCTCCTTTTGTTCCTCAATGACACTTGTTACGATCTCTTTGTGGGCGTCCTTTTTCAAATCGGACAAACGCGGAACTGCATGCTTATTCAAGAAATCCGATACATCGTAATCCGTAACGATCCATCCGAATTGGCTATTTCCTTCAGCGGCATCAAGAATTTCTTCAACTTCTTTTAACGAAAAATAGCTGTATGCGGATAAGCGTGCAATCAGTTCATGGGTTCTAGCGAAACTACCGGATAACTCGAGCTCATCGATAAGCTCTTGTTTATCTTTGTCATACGAAAATGCGATTCCATCAAAGTGCTCCTTCGTGAAAGCGGAAAGAGTTCTGTAAACGAAAACATCCCCCTTTTTCTTTCTCTTCCACTCCTTCGTGATAAACGCACTTGGCTTCTCTTCATTGAGCGTTGAATAGAAATCACCATCTGCCGAAATGATATGAATATCGTTATTATCAGGCACTTTCTCCAAAAGGATTTCCCAATTTATTGCATCACCAAGCGAGCCATTCTTTCCAGGTGGATTCCCCCGCGCAAGGCGAATATTTGCAGCCTCTAGACGTTTGGCAGTGACTTTGGTGGAGCTAGACTCAGAAAAAATTGAAGTAATTAATTGATCTGCACGTAATTCTTCGCTTTCTATGGCTTCATTGACCTTGTCTAGAATGTTTTTGTTCAGCTCCTTAGCTTCAGCTGCAATTTCACGCAAGCGACCATATTCTTCATAGCCCTTCATAAAAGAAGGGAACTGCAGGTGAATCTTTGAGTCCTGAAACTTCTTCAGTGCATCCTTAATCTTTCCATCTCTATTCCGAACAAATTCGTCCTTCACTTGCTCCGTAACGTATACAGTCGCCGAGCCATGTTCATGGTTGGCAAATACGTCATTGAGAGCGTCAAGCTCATCACTTGAATAGTGATAAAAGCTGAGCAGGATATTGGTATCTACAAATACGTGCATGGGACCTCAATAAAGATGTCTAACGACCAAACTCACCCGCCGACGTAGGAGGTCGGGTGCAGTGCAGTGTTAGGTGCGCTAATTTTCTTCACCTGCTTGCTTTCTTAAAATCGCAAGTTGTAATTCCTCGATATTGGTTGCAAGATTATCAATTCGTTCCATGGTGTTATTGAATTCTATAATTGCATTGTCAGAATCAAAAAGCACCTCACCCTCCACCTCATCGTATTCCCACGCGCCCCATTCCCTTTCAAGAATGTGCAGAAGTAACTTAACTTCTTTCCAGAATTTCGCGTTCATTTTATATAATTCACTTTTTCTCTCTATATCTGCGGTTCGATAAAACCCTCGCATCGCTGAATTAATATCCGCAGGTGATACATTGCGCATAGTAAGAGCCTCTTTCAATCTTGGACCCATCTCTCTGATTGCTTGATCCATTGTATTGGCAGCTTGTTCTGCCTGCTCTACTTTCTTTATTGACTCACCAATATCCTCCGGCGTGCGCAATGAGCCAAACTCAAAAGCTGTAGATGCCTCCTTAAGTGCTTATCAGAAAGTCAGCATGTATTCCGAGCCAAAACCGGCCCCGATTTCACCGATTGCCTGTTCGAGTTCTTCCGGCGTGAACGTCTTGAACGGGAGCCATTCGTATTTCATCTTACGCCATAACATTTCGATGCGGTTCAACTCCGGGCTATAAGGGGGCAGGAAGTAGAAACGCAACCCTTTTTCT
This sequence comes from Methylohalobius crimeensis 10Ki, assembly GCF_000421465.1. NCBI lineage: Bacteria > Pseudomonadati > Pseudomonadota > Gammaproteobacteria > Methylococcales > Methylothermaceae > Methylohalobius > Methylohalobius crimeensis. The sequence goes on along the minus strand of NZ_ATXB01000001.1, from coordinate 429,034 downwards.
TCCAGCAGTTCCCAATATGGCTGCAAGGACTTGGCGGTATGGATCGAGGCGTTATCCAAAATCACCACCAACGGCTTCTTGACACGCTCCACGAGCGCCATCAGGAAGGCAAAAAAGTACAGTCCGCTGACGTTCCACCACAGTTTGGTCATAAACAGTCTGCCCGACGACAGTAACGCGCCGATCACGTTCAGACGCTTTGCCCGCTTGGGTGCAACGGCGTGCGTCTCGCCTTTCGCCGTCCACGCCGAGCGGTTCGGCGGTTGCGGCGCAAAACCCGCCTCGTCCACGTAAGCCAGTTCGATTGCACCCGCCTGGGCCTGGGTCATCAGTTCGGCGATATCCCGCTGGGCTTGCTCAAAACGTCCTTCATCACGCTTTTTTTTAAACAGTAGCGCGTGCGCTTCCAGACATAGCCCAGGCGCTTCAATTCGTTGCGCAGCGTCGTCGCGCCGATCTTCACGCCAAATTCCCGCTCCAGCCGCGTCAGTAGGACGCGCGCCGTCAACGGCTCCGCCTCGACCCAGCACCTCAACTGCACGCGGTGTTCGTCCGTCAGTTTGCTGGGCGCCCCGCTGCGTTGCCGGTCCGGCAAGCTCGCAAAACCTCTTTTCAGCCATTTCCGCCGCCGCACCCGCACCGTTTCCGGCTTCACCCCTTGCGTTTCCGCAACCTCCGCCACCGTCCGCCCCTCCGACAAGGCCAAGATCGTTTCCGCTCGGTCACGCTCCCGCCAATCCACGCCTTTTTTGATAATCGCCCGCAGCGTTTCCCGCTCGCCTTCGCTCAATTCTATCGCTTTCACGCCCATTGTCCGCTTGTCCCTCAGTTCAAAAAAACGTCATTTTAATGCATGTCAATTTGTTGCGAAGGACTTATCAGTGTTTTCTAACTGAGAAATAAGTAATGCCATTTCTTGCATAATCTCTGATCTCGACTTTCCCCATTTGAGGGGTTGTATAAGGGCCGGGAGATAACCACCTATGAAGAATCATCTTCGACCAAAAAGAGGTTCTTCAGATGGGCGGATTACCTCCCGACGTCTTGTCGATTATAAAGGTGTTTGCACCGCTGTTCAGCAAAAGGGTATGGCAACGGGCGCAAGTGTTACTGATAGGTGCGATCCTCACGCCTGGTCGACGCACGGTGGCGGCAGTGCTTCGGGTGATGGGGCTCGGCGAGGAGCGACGGTTCAAGAACTACCATCGGGTGCTCAGCCGGGCGCGGTGGTCTGGGCTGGCCAGCAGTCGCCTGTTGTTGGGGCTGTTAATCCAGGCGTTTGCCTGGCAGGGACCCTTGGTGATGGGATTGGATGACACGATTGAGCGACGGTGGGGGCGCAAGATTGGTGCTCGGGGGATCTACCGGGACCCGGTCCGCTCCAGCCGGGGGCATTTTGTGAAAGCCAGCGGCCTGCGCTGGTTGAGCCTGATGCTGTTGGTGCCGATCCCTTGGGCCCATCGGGTTTGGGCGCTTCCTTTTCTGACCTCGCTATGCCCCTCGGAGCGCTACTATCGGCGCTATCGGCGTGCGCATCGATCCTTGACCGAGCGGGCCCGGCAGCTCTTGCGGATGGTCCGGCGCTGGTTGCCCACCCGCTCGATCGTGGTGGTCGCCGATCAGAGCTTTGCGGCCTTGGATCTTTTGGCGGCCGTCACTGGGGACCGGTTCAGTGTCGTGACCCGGCTGCGGTTGGATGCGGCGTTGTACGAACCGGCCCCGCCGCCGCGACCGGGCCGCTCTGGACGACCGCGCAAAAAGGGGAAACGGCTCCCCACGCTGGCGCAAGTGGCCGCCGACCCGGCGACCCGTTGGCAACGCTTGACCGTTGCGCGGTGGTATGGCGAATCCGACCGCCCGGTGGAAATCGCCTCGGGCACGGCGGTGTGGTACCACGCGGGCAAACCGCCCGTACCGCTCCGTTGGGTGCTGATCCGCGATCCGCTCCAGCGCTTCCAGGCCCAAGCGCTGTTGTGCACGGATCCGAAGGCCGCGCCGACAGAGATCGTCCAGTGGTTTATCCGCCGTTGGCAGGTCGAGGTCACCTTCGAAGAAACCCGTGCCCACTTGGGACTGGAAACGCAGCGCCAATGGTCAAGGCGGGCGATCGCCCGGACCACGCCCATCCTGCTCGGCTTGTTCTCCCTGGTCACCCTCATGGCCGATCGGCTGGTCGCCAACCAGGCGATGCCGGTGCGTACCGCTGCCTGGTATCGCAAAACTCACCCGACCTTTATCGATGCGTTGGCCTTGGTACGCCGTCACCTGTGGAGTGCACACCTTTTTTCCAGGTCGCCGCCAGCCACCGACGTGGAAAAAAATCCCAACCCATTACTGACCCGCTGTATCGAGATAATGTGCTATGCCGCATAATGGGGAAAGTCGAGCTGATGCGACGTCTAAAATTACTGCATTTTTTTCTCCCACACTATTCTTAAGCCTCTCAATCTCATCCATTTGCTTGCTGATGGGTGGGAGCACCGACTCGTATCTGTACTCAAGATCTCTTAATCGCCGTTTAGCTTCTATCTGCTGTTTCGAGCGAACATCTTTTAATTCATGTATGGTATTTTGTTCGTTAAAATATCGTGGCAAAAAGGATACAGCGAAGCTTACTACGAAAACTGCGAGTGATATCAAGATTACGTTTTTCATTATGACGCCCTATATAGTATTTACGTACCTAACGTCCAGCTTAACAGGCGCATTTGTAGCGAGCGGAAAATGCGTCCGGGTTAAAGCTGTTGTTATGCCTTTTTAATTTGTTTTTCAAGTAAGTCATACATAACGCCATCAAATACAGCACCTTTGTCACGCACTTTCTTACACATGTCCCATATAACGGAGGCGTTATAATTCTTGTAGGCACAGTGCTGATAGACACCCACCATCTCTGCATACAAATCCCACTCCTTATTTTCCGTAGTAGCCTTAACTGCTTTCACCGACTGATATGCAATAACTGCTATCCCGATCAAAATAAATACATCTCTGCTTTCTTGATATGAAATTAGTAGAGCAGATGATATTGCTAACCACTTAACTATAAAGATGGCGACCCTGAAAAAGTTTTTCCACTTCGTTCCCTCAGTACGGGACAAAAAACTTCAATAGCCATAGAAAATCCGTCCATCGATCGAAGAGGTTGAAGAGGAGATTGCGGATGAAATCGAGGCCATGTCGGAAGACGGACTTGACCGGTCGCTGGAGCGTTTTTTTACCTCAATGGGCTTTTGTTCAGTCAGTACCTCACCGGTACGCCAACTCCAAGCAAAGGCGAGCGCCAAAAGCGCCAGCAGTTTGCTGAGGCGGTCGGGATGAGTCAGATGGGTGTCCTCCAAATTGAAGCCGCGGGACTTCAAGGCGCCGAACAGGGTTTCGATTTCCCAACGCTGCCCATAGGCGGTGAACGCCTCGCTCTGGGGCGCACCGTGAGTTGCCACGATCAAAAGTTCGTTATCGGCCAGCCGCAAAGCCGATATATGAATAAAGCAGTCCCAGACCGGTCGACGCCCTTCCAAGTGACGCATCTGTCCGGGCCTAAGCGATCTAAAGAACAGCCAGGCTGGGGTGGCGCGATTCCAGGTGTTGGGAATTCGGGTGTTTTCCTTGATCCGAATATGAAAGGGAATGCCCTGGGTCTGAAGCCAGGTAAACCATTTTTGACCGACAAACTCTCGATCGGCCAACAGCGCCCGGATGCGGGTTTTACCAAAGTTCGCCAGAAAGCGTTGCATCAATTCGATGCGCTGGTCGGTATGAGAATTGCCCGCTTTGCCCAACACCGTCCACAGCACCGGCAAGGCCATCCCCTTCTGGGCAATGCCCAACACCAGAAAATTGATTTCGATCTTACCCAATTTCCAATTGGTACGATCCAAGGTCAGATACCACGGCCCTTCACCCACCGCAAACAAATGCACCAGCAGCCGCGCCAGCACGTCATAGTTGATCGTAAAGCCCCGAAAGAACCGCTGCAAACGCTTATAGTGCGAAGCCACTTGCGCCTTGCCACGGAAAGCCGTGGCCAATTCGGCCAGATTGACGCTGCGTACCTGGAACAAGGCCAACAGAAACTGAGCCAGAAAGTTCAAGCGGGCACCATGCCAGGGGAGATGCTCAGCCAATACGGCCCGAAGCGCAGAAACGGAATCATTCATATCAAGGATAGGGTGAAAATCATCAAATGATCCCCATACTATCAGTAGGTTACAGATTTTGTCCTGTACTAAGCTTCGTTCCATAAATCTCAGGAAAGCGCTCTTTTGACAGCAAGCTTTCACGGTACGCAGATACTTCTGCATATAGCAGCGCATCTGTTAACAAATAGTCCAATCTATCCGACCACATTAAAGGTGTTTGAAGATAACGTACGGTATCAGAAATCAGTTCATCTCTTGCGATTGGCCACACTTCCTGTTTCTTATTGAGAAGACCTCCTTGATAAATCTCCTTATGAAGCCAAAATGTTTGCTCGCTGAATTCTTCCTTCTGCTTTTCAGTCATGTTGTCTTCGTAATTTAACCAGGTACGAAGATCATCAAAAATTTCCCGGGCTTCCGTGATCTTCTTCCAATAGTCTGCTGGTCTAGTTCCATTACAAATAGAGCGATTACGAACGTTTTCCACCAGTTCCTTTGCCAAAGTGAAATATTGTCGATTACCATATCGGTCTTCTGGCTCCTTGGGCCAATCACCAAGCCACTCCTGCTCTTCTTCAATATAGGCTTCGATATCCATAGTCATCTTCCTAGGGCATAACAGTTCAATAGACAGAAATCTCTAATTAGGGCAATAGACAGATTCTGCCTATTCATCTAATATGAGTTTTATGGGTAAAAATATCATACGTAAAAACTCATCGACAACTCCAAACCCAGAGACCTACCGCCCCTCCAACTGGCAACGCTACCTTGATCTGCTAAGCCGCCAGGGAGTCCCCGAGCATTACCGGCGCTGGTACGTGCGCCATGTCGAAGAGTTGCTGGCCGCTTTTCCGGGAAAGAGCCTCCGGAAGTTGAACAGAGAGGATATCTGCAACTACCTGCAAAACCTGACTCGTCAAACACAAATGCCGGGCTGGCAGATCAGACAGAAAGTCGATGCCATCCGCCTGCTGCTGGTCGATCTCGTCCGAAACACCCAGGCCATGGAGGTGGACTGGAACTATTGGGGGGAGGCGGGGCTGGAAACCTTGCCCGCGAACCACCCCACCCTGGCGAAGGAATCTCCGCCTGAGGCCCTGATCCAAAAGAACAGCCGGACCAAATCCCTGGATTCCGACGGCGAGGCGGCGGTGACGAAGACGGTGCGCCTCCTGCGCAGCCAGCACTATTCCATCCGCACCGAAAACGCCTACCGCGACTGGGTGATGCGCTTTCTGGCTTTTGCGGGCAAGCCGCCGGCGGAATTGGACTCGGGGGATGCCGGAACCTTTCTCTCCCATCTGACAGTGGAACGGCGGATCTCCCAGAGCACCCAGAGACAAGCCCTCAATGCCCTGAGCTTCTTCTACAAACACGTACTGGCACGGGAATTCGCGCTCACCGAAGGTTTCCGGCCCGCCAAGCGAACCCGCCGCATTCCGGTCGTGCTGAGCCGGGAGGAAATCAAGCGCCTGCTCGACGCCCTCGAGGGAATCCACCGGTTGATGGCGGGGCTCATGTACGGTACCGGCACGAGGCTGCTTGAACTGGTGCGATTAAGGGTTCAGGACGTGGATTTCGAGCGCTCCCTGATCGTGGTGCGCGACGGCAAGGGACGCAAGGACCGCGTGGTGCCGCTTCCGATGAGCTTCAAGGAAGACTTGCAGGCCCATCTTGCCGAACGCCGCCGCCAATTCGAGGCCGACCGGCTCGCCGGGCCGGTTCACGTCCATCTGCCCGATGCCTTGGCGCGCAAATACCCCCAAGCCTCCACCGACTGGCGCTGGCAATACGTCTTCGCCTCGGCGCGGCTCGCCCGCGATCCGCGCTCGGGACAAGTGCGCCGCCACCACATCCACGAAAACACCCTGCAAAAAGCCATCCACAAGGCGGCGCAAAAGACTGACATCCCCAAGCGGGTCAACAGCCACGCCTTGCGCCATTCGTTCGCCACCCATCTCCTGGAAGCCGGCTATGACATTCGCACCGTGCAGGAGCTGCTCGGCCACGCCGACGTCTCCACCACCATGATCTACACCCATGTCCTCAATAAGCCGGGCTTGCCGCCGGTGATCAGCCCGGCGGACTTTTGAACCGAAACACCGAAACCATGACCACCCGAACCTCCCTCCTCTCCCGCACCGTCCCCGAAGACATGGCCGGCCTGCGCCTGGATCAGGCCCTGGCGCAGCTCTTTCCGGATTATTCCCGCAGCCGTCTCCAGCAATGGGTCAAGCAGGGGCGGGTGAAGGTCGACGGCGAAGCGCTGCGGCCGCGGGACAAACTCCAGGGCGGCGAATGGATCGAGTTGGAAGCCGTGGAGGAGCCGCGGGGGGAATTCCTCCCCCAGGCGATTCCTTTGGCAATCGTCTTCGAGGACGAGCATTTGATCGTTCTGAACAAACCCGCCGGTTTGGTGGTTCACCCCGCCGCCGGCCACCGGGACGGCACCCTGCAAAACGCCCTCCTCCACCACGCCCCGCAATTGGCCAGCCTGCCCCGCGCCGGGATCGTCCATCGGCTGGACAAGGAAACCTCGGGCCTGCTCGTGGTGGCCAAATCCCTCAAGGCCCATAAAGGCCTGGTGGATCAACTTCAGGCCCGGACGGTGAAGCGGGAATATCTGGCGCTGGTGCAGGGACGCATGACCGCCGGCGGTACCGTGAACGCCCCCATCGGCCGCCATCCGGTGGACCGCAAGCGGTTCGCGGTGGTCGAGGGCGGCAAGGAGGCGATCACCCATTATCGAGTGGCCGAACGCTTCCCCCATCACACCTTGATCCGGGTGCAATTGGAAACCGGCCGCACCCACCAGATCCGCGTCCACATGGCCTACTTGCGCTACCCGCTGGTGGGCGACCCGCAATACGGCCGCCTTCGCCTGCCGCCCGGCGCGAGCGATGAACTGATCGAAGCGTTGCGCGGGTTCAAGCGCCAGGCCCTGCACGCCGCCAGGCTTTCCCTGACCCATCCCGAAACCGGCGAGGAACTGGGCTGGGAGAGCCCGCTGCCGGAGGATTTTGAGCGCATTTTAGCCATTCTGCGTGAGAACAGAGGTATGATAAAACCCTGAATTCAGTTGGAGATTCTAGCTATGGCTACCGATACGCTACCTGATTCCGAACAAACCAAGACCTTACTTAAGGAAGCTTTAATTGAACTATTGCAAGAGCGGCGTCCTGAATTTCAAGAAGTCTTACTGGAAGCATTGGAAGAAGTTGCTTTCGAAAAAGCAATCCAAGCAGGCCGCCGGGATGAATTTGTATCCGAAGATAAAATCCGGGCAATCCTTGAGGAATAATTTATGGATGTCGCTTTTGAATCCCGTTTCGCCAAGGATTTGAAACATATTCAAGATGCATCGCTTCGCCGCCGAGTCAAGCAACTGATTAACGAGACCCAAAACGCCTCATCTAAGCATGAGATTCCAAATCTGACAAAACTTAAAGGTTTTCCAGCTACTATCGAATCCGAATCGGCAACTATCGGATAGGTCTTGCAATCATAGATACTCGAGTCATCTTTGTGCGTATTTTGCATCGCAAAGCCATTTATCGTTACTTTCCATAATAATTTTTTCAACCTCTCATCCATCAAAATGCGCAAACTATCGGCAATCGGTTTGTTATCGATCACATCGCCGGCCGCCCTGGCCCACGGCGGCCAGTGGCACCTGGACGACGAAACCCTGGAATCCATTTTTCATTTCATGGATCGGATCTACCACGCCTTTATCGCCCATCTGCCTCTGATGGCAGGCATCGTGGCGGGGGTATTGATCCTGCTGGCGGTGATCAAGGTCATTCGCACCCGCTCGGGATGAATTTCATCGCTGCCGACTGGCCCGCCCCGGATTCGATCCGGGCCGCGGTCACCCTCCGCACCGGCGGGATCAGCCGCGGCCCTTACGCCTCCTGGAACTTGGCCGACCATGTAGGCGACGATCCCGATTGCGTGGCCCGCAACCGGCAGATTCTGCGGGAACGGCTCGCCCTCCCCTCGGAACCGGTTTGGCTCAGGCAAGTCCATGGGAACCGGGTTATCCGAGTCGATCGGGAAGAAGGAGATAAGGCCGAGGATATTTGTATCCCCCTCTCCCCAACCCTCTCCCCCAATGGGGGAGAGGGGACAGTTGGGGGAAAGTTGACGGCGTCTCCCGAGCGGCTCTCTCCCGACACTCTATCCCCCGCCGCCGATGCCGCATTCACCTCCCGCCCGAACCTCGTCCTGGCCGTTCTGACCGCCGACTGCCTGCCGATCCTGCTCACCGACGGCACTGCCTGCGCCGCGGTGCACGCCGGCTGGCGCGGCCTCCTGGCCGGCATCGTCGACAACGCCCTCGCCGTCCCGCCGTGGCGGCATCCTCCCATGGCCTGGCTCGGACCGGCCATCGGCCCCGAGGCGTTCGAGGTGGGCGCGGAAGTCAAAGACGCCTTCCTCAACCGCAATCCCGATTTCGCCGCCGCCTTCCGACCCGCCGGAGAGACAAATCGGAACCTGGGAAGGCGGAGCATCACATACCTCGCCGATCTCTACCTGCTGGCGCGTCTGATCCTTCAATCCCACGGCGTCGAAGCCGTCTACGGCGGCCGCTTCTGCACTCACGGCGACCGGCAGCGATTCTATTCCTACCGCCGCGACGGCGTATGCGGCCGCATGGCGAGCTTGATCTGGCGCGCTTGAAATAATTCGTCCCCACCCCCACATTGGTAAGCAATCGACCATTTTCCTCACGAAACAAAAGGCTTTACCCATGCGAATGGACAAACTCACCACCCAATTCCAGGAAGCCCTGTCCGACGCGCAGAGCTTGGCACTGGGCAAGGACCACCAGTTCATCGAACCGGTACACGCAATGATCGCGCTCCTGGATCAGGAAGGCGGGACCGTGCGCCCGCTGCTGACCAAGGCCGGCGCCAACGTCAATCAACTGCGCACCGAACTGGGCAAGCAGCTCGACCGCTTCCCCACCGTGGAAGGGACCGGCGGCGAGGTCGTTGTTTCCAACGCCCTGGGGCGGATCCTGAACCTGACCGACAAGCTCGCCCAGAAGCGCGGCGACACCTACATCTCCAGCGAACTATTCGTGCTCGCGGCGCTGGAGGACAAGGGCCCCTTGGCGGAGGCCCTGAACAAGGCCGGTGCCACCCGCAGTCTGATCGAGAAGGCCATCGACGAGATCCGCGGCGGCGAGAATGTCACCGACCAGGACGCCGAACAGCAGCGCCAGGCGCTGGAAAAATACACCATCGACCTGACCGAGCGCGCCGAACAGGGCAAACTCGACCCGGTCATCGGCCGCGACGAGGAAATCCGCCGCACCATTCAGATCCTGCAGCGGCGCACCAAGAACAATCCCTGCCTGGTGGGCGAACCCGGGGTGGGCAAGACCGCCATCGCGGAGGGACTGGCCCAGCGCATCGTCAACGGCGAAGTCCCCGAGGGTCTGCGCGGCAAGCGGATTCTGTCCTTGGACATGGCCGCCCTGATCGCCGGGGCCAAGTTCCGGGGCGAATTCGAGGAGCGCCTCAAGGCGGTGCTCAACGACATCGCCAAGGCGGAAGGCAAGGTGATTTTGTTCATCGACGAAATCCACACCATCGTCGGCGCCGGCAAGGCGGAAGGGGCGGTGGATGCCGGCAACATGCTCAAGCCGGCCCTGGCGCGCGGCGAGCTCCACTGCATCGGCGCCACCACCCTGGACGAATACCGCAAATACATCGAAAAGGACGCCGCCCTGGAACGCCGCTTCCAGATGGTCATCGTAGACGAACCCAATCGGGAGGACACCATCGCCATCCTGCGCGGCCTCAAGGAACGCTACGAGCTCCATCACGGGGTGGAGATCACCGACTCGGCGATCATCGCCGCCGCCAACCTGTCCCATCGCTACATCACCGACCGCAAGCTGCCGGACAAGGCCATCGACCTGATCGACGAATCGGCGGCCAAGATCCGCATGGAAATCGACTCCAAGCCGGAATCCATGGACCGCCTGGATCGGCGCTTGATCCAGCTCAAGATCGAGCGCGAAGCGCTCAAGAAGGAGACCGATCCGGGCTCCAAAAAGCGCCTGGACACGCTCGAGGAAGAGATCGACAAGCTGGAGCGGGAATACTCCGAGCTGGAGGAAATCTGGAAGGCGGAAAAAGCGTCCCTACAAGGCGCCCACTCGATCAAGGAAAAGCTGGACCAAGCCCGGCTGGAACTGGAAAACGCCAAGCGCGCCGGCGACCTGCAGCGAATGGCGGAAATCCAATACGGCATGATTCCGCAATTGGAAGGCCAGCTCAAATCCGCCCAGGAGGCCGAGCAAAAGGACTTCAAGCTGCTCCGCAACAAGGTGGGCGAGGAGGAAATCGCCGAGATCGTCTCCAAATGGACCGGCATCCCGGTCTCCAAGATGCTGGAAAGCGAGAAGCAGAAGCTGCTCCACCTGGAAGATCAGCTCCATCGCCGGGTGGTGGGGCAGAACGAGGCGGTCACCGCGGTGGCCAACGCCATCCGCCGGTCGCGGGCGGGGCTGTCCGATCCCAACCGGCCCACCGGATCGTTCCTGTTCCTCGGTCCCACCGGGGTGGGCAAGACCGAGCTGTGCAAGGCCCTGGCCCAGTTCCTGTTCGACACCGAACGCGCCATGATCCGCATCGACATGTCGGAATTCATGGAAAAGCACGCCGTCGCCCGCCTGATCGGGGCGCCGCCGGGCTACGTGGGCTACGAGGAAGGCGGCTATCTGACCGAAGCGGTGCGGCGCAAGCCCTACTCGGTGATCCTGTTCGACGAGGTGGAAAAGGCCCACGCCGACGTGTTCAACATCCTGCTCCAGATCCTGGACGACGGGCGGCTCACCGACAGTCACGGGCGCACGGTGGATTTCCGCAACACGGTGGTGATCATGACCTCCAATCTGGGCTCCGACCGGATTCAGGAATTGGAACAGGAATCGGCCGACTATCCGGTGATCAAAAAAGAGGTCATGAGCTACGTCAATCAATACTTCCGGCCGGAATTCGTCAACCGGATCGACGAGATCGTGGTGTTCCACCCGCTGGGACGGGAGCACATTCATCGCATCGCCCGGCTGCAGATCGCCCTTCTGGAGCAGCGTCTGGAGGAACGGGAAATGGCCATGCAGCTCACCGAAGGCGCGCTGGACATCGTCGCCGAGGGGGGCTACGACCCGGTCTTCGGCGCGCGGCCCCTGCGCCGGGCGATCCAGCACCTCATCGAGGAACCGTTGGCGATGGAAATCCTGGCGGGCAAATTCGGCCCGGGCGATACCATCGTCGCCGATGCGGAAGACGGCAAAATCGTGTTCCACAAGGACTGATTCACCCGCCTTGCTTACTCCCACTTGCGCGCCTTCGGGCGCGCTTTTTTATGCTCAGTCAGGGAATGGAAATGGTCGTTCGAAGATTTCCATTGACGAAAATTTGGTAGTCTCCATGTGTTAAGCCCTTTTTCAGGGGATGCGGTGATCGTGGATCATGGCTCTAAGCCTGATTCGTGGGGGTGAGCGCGGGGAAAGCGAGGTCTTGACAAGCTAAATGATACACTCCAAATGAGCGCCGCATATCCGCGTTTTGGAAGCAAACACGTTCAAGAGAGATGGAGAACCAAACAAGCTCTATTAACTGAGGCCGAAGATGGAATCAAAAAGCGCGCCATTACGGCGCGCTTTTATTATGTGAAATCGCTCAATATAGAGGATTAAAAGGGACGACCTCTGTCTTTGCTTGCCGAAGGTGCGGAGGAGTCGTCATCCGAGGAGTCGTCATCCGAGGAGTCGTCATCCGAGGAGTCGTCATCCGAGGAGTCGTCGTCCGAGGAGTCGTCATCGATTTCACACGTTACCGCGTCAACGGATACGACGGTTTCGCTATCTGCATCGAAAATCTCGGCGGATACCGTCCCTTGCTGGATGAAATCGGGACCGATTTCATTGTCTCCTTCCATGATGTCATCGGGATCGCTGTCGAAGTCGAATTCGACTTCATCGTCGTCGGAAGGCATGGAGAAACTGGTGGCCGTATTGGCGCCGGAGGTGATCATCGCCGAATAGTTTCCGGGAACCAGATTCTTGGCATTGACCGAGACTTCGGAACGATCCGTCTCCCGCTCGCAAGAAACGAAGATTTTGGAGGTGTCGCTCGAGGTGGAGGCGTCATCGTCCGAAGAATCCTCATCGTCGAAATCGTCGTCTTCGAATTTGGAGAAATTGTTTACTTTCTCACAATAGGCCGAATCTTCCGGCTTAGCTAATTTGAGTTCGAAATTGAATGATTTGCCTCGCCGCTCCAATTCTACGTCATAATACTTTCCGTCCAGGTCATCGTCCAAATTTTCCACTTTGACGCAAGGTATCGTTAACGTTTCCAAATCGAAGTCGGCTCGTGCCACCCCGGCGATATTATCTTTCCCCTGACCGGCCCAGGCCGGACTGCTCGCAAGGCATATAGCCGCCACTACAAGACCGAGCTTAGTCATAAGCATCTCCTTTTTGAAAAATACGCAATTTTTTCTCAAAACCACTCAATCAATGAGTTCCTACTGGCAAACCGAAGGCAATTCTGGCCTCCAAGAAAGTCAACGCAAATTGAAAATAGCCCCACTGGCACCTAATTTTCAAATCCCTCTATAACGACATGGGATCTTTTTCTCACTTTATTCTGCCAGTGGGGAATTGCCGGCCGACGGACTGGACGGATCGAAGCCGGATTGCTGAACGGCCCATATATGGAGTTATAGCGGTCCTGCTGCTGTTACAGGGGGGACGCTGTCCTCTACTCCGGCGGCATCGCACCACAGTTCACCAACCGGTAAGCCAATCGTCTCGCCCAGAAGTCGAAGATCGTCTCTACCTCGTTCCAACGGTCGGTAACCCCGCCGGGCGCCTTGTCCACCACTCGGCGGTCGACGGCCGCGGCAATCCGTTCGCCGGTCACGGCATCCACAATCTCGGCTTCGGCGCTGGCCGTACTGATGAATTTCACGGTTCCGGGCGTCAACTCCTTGTGCTTAGTCATCACCAGCATCTGCGGCATAAACGACGAGACCATATCCAGTGTCACCCAGGAACCCTCCGCCTCGGTGATCGCCCCTCTGATCCGTAAGGTTCCCGGTTGAAGCGTCTGCACGATCCGGTAGTATTGACCCAATTCGCTCACCAGCGAACCGTGCAGGTAGTTGACCAGTCTCTGCAGTTCCTCGGACGGAATCTCGGCCAAGCCATCGTTTTCACGAACCCATATGGCGACGGGATCGATCATAACCTTGTCATAGGAATTACAGGTCTGTTCATATTTCGGGTTGATGTAGACCCTAAGCGCCTCTCCCTTGCCCCCTTCCCGGAGCATCGAATAATCCCCCAGGAAACCGGCCGCTTCGACATCCCTCGCCTGCCTGGTCGATGCGCACCCTCCCAGGAGAATTACAGTCAGAACCAGCCCGAAAATGCCATGGATCTTTCGATTGACAGAATTTCCCATTTTGAACCTCCCGATCGGTGATGCTCATGATTTCCGCATCGCCTTCATCAGCTCTTTCGAACCCCCACCCAGTGGGCAACGCAGCTAGCAACCCGTCACAGCCCCGGCGGCGCTTTCTCCCAACGATAACCCTCGGCGGCGAGCTCGAATCCGGTCTGAAACAGTTTCCGCATGTGCTCGGTATCGAAGTTCTCCTTGTGCGGGTCGTTGATTGCGCGCTTCCAAAATGTCCTTGGGAGCGGTTTGGGTATAAACCTCTCTCAGTTGGGTATCGTATTCCGGCCCCAGAAAAGCGAACGGGGCGATCAACGCGCCGGTGCTGATCCCGGTGACCGCTTTGAATTCGGGACGGGTACCGGCCCACAGTCCAGCCGCACAACACCCCTCTCCGGAGGCAAGGTGGCGTCATGGCCTTGCTCGGCGAAATAGGCTCGTTCCCGATAATAACTTTCGATCGCGTCTCGAGTGAATTCCGGCATTTCTTCGCGGACCACATATCGTACTCCCGGCATGCCGACTACTTCGGCATTGTTCGACAAAGCCGAGGGAACGGCGGGTCTCCGAACCGGCAACGAACAGCCGGAGAGTAACAGGATCGCTCCGACAAGGATCGAACCGACCTGCTCCCTCCTTCGTCCTAGCGACACTTCTTTAGCGATCAAGATTAAACAAAAACCAAAGCGTCCCATAGCTACCTTCCCAAAAACCGGAGATACAAGCGAATCCTAACACTAAACTTGACCTTCCGAGGGGATGGATTGTCAATCCCCAGGGCTATCGGAACCTCTCAGCGAGACTATCGAAAATCGAAGCTCAAAAATCAAACGCAACCGAGAGCATGCCAATCTCGCCCTCGAAACGGTTTTCTACGTTGAATTCATGGATCCATTTGCCGATGAAATGGATCTGTTTGTCGCCGAATTTGGGACTGTAGCGGACGATGGGGCCAATGCCAATGGCTTCCCCTTGGAAGCCTCCCACATTCGAAAGCGCTGGCAGTCCCAGTGCCTGTCGCCGCTGATTGCGCGTATCCACAAACTGCTGCAATCGATCCAACAGCGGCCCCTCGTCATCGCTGAGCTGGTTGTAGTAGTAACCGGTGACCCCGACGCCGAATTCCTCGGAAAAGTGTTGGGCTACGGTGTAATCCAGGTGGAATTCGTCACCGCTCTGGTACTGAGTGGCGTCGTTCACGGTGTTGCTCATGAAACCGACGTTGAACGAGATTTCGTGGCCGCGGGTCGGATGGAGCCAAGTCAGCCCCACGATGGTGTCGAAGGACCAGTGATTGCGCCCCAGGTTGACGATTTCGTCCTTATCGTAAAAGCCGCTCGGCATGAAGACCGCCTCGCTCAGATTGATATTGAAATCGCCCCATTTCCAGGTGAGCGACAGGGGCAGGATCACCAGATCGCCCACGCCACCCCGGTTGTCCTCTCCTTGCATGGAAAATGATCTCCCTCCCAGGAAGGGCCCCGCTTCCAGTCGGGCTTCCACTTTGGCATCGAACACCACCGGCAGAAACAAGCCGGCTCCATAGCGCGCGCCAAGGATTTCAAAATCGCTGACATAGACCAATTTGAAGGTAGTGGTCCACATGGCCAGATCGGCATTGGCGACGATATTCCTACCCAAGGTCACTTCATTCGGGAATTGAGCGTTGTAATACATGAGATCGTCGCGGAAATAAAAACCGGGATCGACCTGCAAATTCATGAAGAAATCGTTGTAAGCGCCGGGAACGTAATGGCTCATGCCACCTTCGGTGGCTTCGGCATCATGGAAAGTCGAGATCGCCGACAAGGCTGCGACAACCACTATGGGTTTGACGGATGTGAAAAAACCGTTTTTAACGGTCATGGCAGTTCTCCTTATTTTCGGGTTGGGTTGGTTTTTCTTAATAGCGGCGGCGAACGACACTACGACGAACCGAACCATTCGCAAACCGTCGAATCGGGAAATCGTCCATATTTCAGCCGGTTGGGCGCAATCGAACTCGATCGAGACCGGCACAGGATTCAAACCATTCACGTGGCCGGCGTGCCGAGAGCATCTGGGCTTGTCTCCAGCAGCACAACCGGCCGCGCGGAGCCATCGGTCACTCTCCTTTCATTTCGGAGATCAGAGCAATTTTTACTCGAACGCTCGTAGAGATAGGTGATACAGCGGGATACTCACAAAGAATAGGCTGCTCAGCTGCATACTCAGAAAAGAAAGGGGAACAGCTATCACGCTGATAATGATAGGGCTCACAAATAGTCGCCGGGTCACTTTCCGACGGATGATTTCTTCCACCGTACGGTCAAGCAACTGGGGATGAGAAACCGCATACCTCCAAAGTGCGATGAGAGCAAGCCCGATGAGAATTTGAACGACGCCGAAGAGCAGGGTCACCAATGCCTCGTGGCGATAGGCACCTTTGAGTTCCGTGATGAACGGCAGCAGCGTGACGGGAAACAAGAGAAGCATATTGAGCCAGACCAACGCCCGGCTTCCCTGCCGGAAATAACTCATGATTGCGACGAGCAGAATCCAATAAGTACCGGCGAGCCAGAAGCTGACTCCGTAGATGAACCGGTCGAAACCGATACGCTCCAGGAATACGATCAGCCCCTGTTCGGAAAATCGGTGGTCGGGAGGAATGTCGATCCCCAAAACCAACAGCGTCATGACGATGGCAAACACAGCATCGGCCATCGCTTTGCAACGGTCAAGGCTGAATCTTTCGGTGGAATTCGGTGTTAAGACTTCTTTTGGCATGATCCGCTAGCCCCCTTTGTAATCAAGCTTGTTATTCCAACGGTAGGGCCGACTTAATCGATCCAACCCTGCTCCTTGAATTTCACTTTCAGTTCCTTTGCGATAAAGTCAGCGGTCCGCTTGGCGGTGCCTTCGATCGTGCTTCTGCCCGATACTTCACCGGCCACTTTCGCTCCGCCCATGACGATCAGGCCGATCGGGTTAGCCGTCGCAACGGTGACCGCAATGGGAACCACCACGCCAGGCGTTTTGCCCCCGCCGGAATCGACTTCGCCCGATCCAAGCCAACGCAAACCCTGATTCGTCATCAGATAACCTTCGACCGAGGTCTTCAACTCGGCGGATCCGGAACCGAAACCGATGACGAGACGCTTGACGCGACTGCCCTCGTCGACGGACCCAAAATAGCCCATGATCACGAGGTCGCCGACCCGCGGCTGCGGTTGGCCTGCGGCCCGCACGGCCGGCAATCCCATGTCTTGGATCTTCGCGACAAGTTCCTCCGCGACCTGAGCACCCAACTGGCGGCCAACTGCGATCTCCTCGGCGGTTTGGGGCGTACCGGGATGAGCATATTGCCTCGCCGCCACTGACCAGGGTGGGATGTCGGCGGGGGTCGCGGCAAAGTCATGGACGATGATACGGTCGGGACGCACCAGCTTTGGGCCCATGTAAGGATGGCGCGCGGTGACCTTGGTTGACGCGCAACCGTTGAAAATGGTCAATGTGATTAAACAGGTGACAACAAGGCTAAGTGGTTTCATGACGGATCTCCTCTTGTAAATTTATGGATGGGAAATGCAGCAGGGGACGGGACAATCGCTCGGCCCGATAGCCCGATAGCCCGATAGAAGGTTTGAAACTTATTCGTCTTTTCATAACATGGGGTCATGGCCACTTGGCACCGCCTGCTTAGTATCCGGAAGGCGGAGGCACGGGCATATAAACGACGCCGTTATTGCCGTAAGCCTGGGTATACCAATTGGTACCGCACTGATAATACGTCACGCCTTTGAAGACAGCCGTATTAGGAGTGCAGGGCAAGCCGGCGGAACCTGCGGGCTGAGGGGGCGGTGCATAGACGACGGTCGTGGACGGGGCGGTCGACGTGGTCTGGGAAGCCGACGATTGGCCCGCCGCATAGCCGCCCATGGCACCCAGCGCCGCAGCGCCGATGGCCACGGCCGCCACTTCGCCGTCGTCCCAATCGTCGTCATCGTCATAATGATAGCCTCCCCTATAATAACCCCCACCGTGGTAGTGATCGTCCGCGTAATCTTGGCGGTTGGCTTGTCGTTCGGTATAGCCCTGCTGGCGTATATCGGTTCGTTCGGTATAGCCCTGCTGGCGAGAGTCTGTGCGTTCAGACATACCTTCCTGCCGCTGGCCTTGCCTCTGGGTCCACTGTTCCTGGCTCGAAGTCCGGGTGTCGGCCCGGGTCTGGCTACGCTCGGTGGCTTGCGATTGACGCTGCTGCTGAGTAGCCGCGCGATTGGTGGAAGCGGTTTGGGCGGATTGGGAACGCTGGCCGGACCGTTGCGTCGCACCCGCCTGGCGAGAGGCCGTGCCACCAGTGCCACGAGACGCGAAACTTCCACTCGCCGCGGGCCCGCTGCGGGAAAAGCCTCCGCCTCCACCGCCGCCGAACCGACGGGCGGCAGCTTCATCCAAGGTTCCCATCAGAAACACGAATGTGACCGCAAGGGCGGTCACGATCAAAGCTCGAGTATTCATTTCTCTCCTCCGGTTTGCAGTGGGGTCGCCGTTCCCTGAACCGCGATTCGTGGCAACTGCGCGAGAAAGGAAATCTTCCGTGCCCCTTCGGGTGGGATGAAGGCGAACTGGGAGTCATGGAGTTCGGGCGAAAGATTCCAATTGGAAAACGTCGCCCGGAATTGGGGTTGACCCTCGGCGTTCTTGTAGGTCAACACCGCCCGGATAGGCAACGGCCGCGCCCCCTCTTCGATCCATACCTGGTAATCCACGGTTTCGGTGCGTCCCGCCAGGTGATGGCTGGGCGTCCCATGGATTTCGGTCCGCTCCACATAATCGAGCGACTCGGTCCGACGTTCGAGCTCGGCCGGGAGCCGGCTGACCAGGAGCATGGCCAAGGGCAAGCGCATGTTAAGATCCCTAAGGAAATACATGATCGCCTCGTCGATGCCTCCGGGCTTGTCGACTTGGGCGTAAACGTTGTGCAACGGACTGAACGCCGTGATTTTCTCACCGTCGTATACGACGAGATGCTGTTTTCCGTCGCTATGCTCCGCTTCGACGCGCAGTCCATTGGGCCGACTCACGATGACCCTCCGGCTCTCCCCGAATTCAATCTTCTGGCCGGACACCTGCACCACGTCGTAACCGCTTTTAAGATCCACGCTGAACCGCGGAGTCTTGCCGAGGAGCTCGGCCATGCGCATGAGGATTTCTTTCGCCTCCGCCGGTTGGGCATCTGCCTGCAGTGCCGATTCCCGCGCCGCCAGCGTCTCCGAACGCGTCACCGCTCCCTTCTCTGCGCAGGCTGTTATCGTCAGGACTGCAGCGCATAGCACGATATGCGCTGCCGGCCTATGGGAATAAGTCTTCATTGGTCACCCTCCTCCGAGGATATGGATCGAAACTTGGCGTCATTTCACCGAATACCCGAGCGCCTCCAGGCAGGAAGCCATGGCCCGGTTATAGTTGTCGCGGCCGGGCGGGCTCGCAGGCGCGGATTGCATCTGCCGGTCCCGCTCCTTGAATGCGCGGCCCATCCCGCCCGCGATGGCGCCGATGGCCGCCCCCTTGCCGGCATCGCCGGCGATCGACGCTTGAGCCTGTGGATTGGAAGGATCGAAGCCGGACTGCTGGACGGCCCAGGTATGGCAGTGATAGCGGTCCTGCTGCTGCTGTTGGGGACTTTGTCCGGCTTTGGGATAGATCATCAGATCCCCCTGCGCCCAGGCAGTCGGAGACCCCACTCCGGCCAATAACACGCCGGTGACTATCGTTCTACGGATTAGTCTGTTTAACATGTTCATTCCTCCTATTTAATTTAATGCTTTGCATCGGATGTTTGGCTTATGCGATTAAATTGCACTTCCAACTCTATTCTTCCGGCAGCATGGCACCGCAGTTCGCCAAACGGTAAGCCAAACGTCTCGCCCAGAGGTCGAAGGCGGTCTCCACGTCGTTCCATTGTTTGGTGACGCCGCTGAAAGTCTTGCCCCCTACTTGGCGGTCGACGCCCGCGGCGATCCGTTCGCCGGTCGCAATGTCGATTATCTCGGCTTCGGCGCTGGCCTTGCCGACGAATGCCGCCGTTCCGGTCGCCACTTCCTTGAGCTTGGACATGACCAGCATCTGCGGCACGAACGACGAGACGGTATCCAGCGTCACCCAGGAACCCTCCGCCTCGGTGATCGCCGCCCGGACCCGTAGGGTTCCGGGCCGGGGCGTCTGCACGATTCGGTAGTATTTACCCAACTCGCTCACCAGCGAACCGTGCAGATGGTTGACCAGGGCCTGCCGATCTTCGGCCGGCAGTTCGGCCAAATCGCTGTTTTCCGTCGCCCAAAGGGTGACGGGGTCGATCAAAACCTTGTCGTAGGATTGGCAGGCGCGTTCGTAATCCGGGTGGATGTAGAGCATGAGCGCCTCGCCCTCCCGCCCTTCCCGAAGCATCGAGTAATCCCCCAGGAAGCCGGACGGTTCGACATCCCTCGCCTGTTTGGTCGAAGCGCACCCACCCATGATCGATGCAGTCAGAAGCAGCCCGAAAATGCCATAGATTTTTTTATTGATATGGACAGGATTTGCCATCTCAAACATCCCGAGTGGTAATAGATAAGTCGTTAAACTGGATTTCATGGTCGTTCTTCTCTCTTTTTGGAAAAATTGCATCGAATTGGGGGCATTCATGGATTCCCTAGCTCCGTCGCCAACCGGGACCGCAATTCTTTGAGCGCGGGGTTCCCCGGGTTCCATTTCAGTCCCGCCTCGACCACGGCCCGTCACTTGCCGGCACCCGTGGCGCCATGCTGCAACCGGTTCAATATCTGGCCCAGGTTGAAGCTGCCGCTCTTCTGACTGGGCGGATACTCCTCGAACGATTTGATGAATTTGCCTGCGATGGTCTGTGCCGGAATGAGAGTCCAGAGCTTTCAGAGCCGTAGTGACTCGATTCATGGGTGTGTCCTCCTGTCTATGGATAATCAATAATGAGCGTTTTATCTACCGGGATCCGATGCGGACTTCACGCAGCGAAAACCCAGATGATTCGTTCCTGTGCTGGGCTCACCCTTGCCCCGCGTGCCGACCATATAGCGGGAGCAATATTGTTCCGTGCACAAAAATGACCCGCCGCGGTGAACGCGCTTCGGAACACCGGGTTCGGCGGGATCGGATGAAGAAGAGGGGCCACGCGGATTGCGGGCCACTTCGCCCAAGGCGGCCAATGACGTGTAGTAATCGGGCCGATACCAGTCGCTCGTCCATTCCCACACGTTGCCCGCCACGTCGTACAGTCCGTAGTCGTTCGGTGGATACTGCGCCACCGGCGCGATTCCTTGATGTCGGTCATCTCCCGTGTCTTGATTGGGGAAATGACCCTGATGGCTATTGGTCATCCACTGACCGTCCTTGAGGAACTTATCCCCCCAGGGATAGATTTTGCCCGACAGTCCACCGCGCGCGGCGAACTCCCATTCCGCCTCGGTGGGCAGGCGTTTTCCCGCCCATTTGGCATAGGCGACTGCATCCTCATAGGCAATATGTACGACGGGGTAATTCTCACGCCCCTTGAGGTCACTCTCCGGTCCCAGTGGATGGCGCCAGTTCGCACCAACGACATAACTCCACCACTGAAAATAGTTATTCAGCGAAACGGCTTGGTCTGGTGGGGAAAAGACCACCGATCCCGCGATTAGGTTTTCCGGCGGCGCATTCGGGAATTCCTCCTGTGTGGGTACGCGCTCGGCCACCGTGGCATAACCGGTCGCCTCAACGAACTTCCTGAATTGTGCATTCGTCACTTCGGTTTTATCCATCCATAAACCGTCCACATAAACCCGATGAATCGGCCGCGAGTCACGCGTGGCATGCATCCCCACGGCGTTCCTGTCCCGCCCGAGGGGATCGACGGCGCCCATCGAAAATTCCCCGCCAGGAATCCAGACCATGCCCTCGGGAGCCGGGCCTGGCAGGGTCGCCGCGTTGGCAACAGTTGGCTGGAACGCGCCTGTCACGGCTTCCATCGGCTCGGTCTGAACCCTCGGCGCCAGACGCGTGGCTGCATAGATGGCCCAGCCACCCGCGACTGCCACCGCAGCCAACACCAACATCAGCCAGGTGAGTCCGGCTTTGGAGTTCCGGACAGGCCGAGGCTGTTTTTTGCGCTTTGACTTTTTGCTCATCTCCCGCCTCAACGGTAGAAATTAGAAATCCGAGTATCGAAATCCAAAACAAACAGCCTGGACTCAACTCGCAAGTGCAACTCAACAGGTCAGATTAGACGGCGAGCTGCGGTGGTCTATTTGACCGTCACGGGTTTCAAGGAAACGACCGCCCGATCGAGAGTACCGCTGAACGCATTGTCGCGCGTGTAGTCCCGCGAGACCGGCGTGCCGGTATCCACCCCCGACCACCCCGACGTCGAACGTTTCGGACAGCGAGAAGGTTCCCGGCATGGTGCGGCCGACTTCCCCTTCCCCGACTTGTTCGCCATTGACATACAGCGTAACGGTCCCGGTCCGGTCCTCATGGGCTTCATAGACAGCCTTTAGCTCCACTTCACCAACCGGCAGCGGCCCGTTCGATCGGATCTGAAATCGGTCTTCGTTGCAGGCCAGCCGATAGTCGACGACATAAAGCGAGTAGCCGCCGTAAAGCCCGCCGGATAAAAGACAAACTCGGGTTTCGGTGCAAAGTGCTTGACGGTGTTGGTCAATCTCGCGCCGATGTCGTCGTTCACTGCAAGTCTCCTATGGTTGTAAGATCGAGTTCTATTCCGTGGCTGGCGCATACCAGATCGGTGACGTGTAGGCGCGTTCCTGCAGTACCATTTTGGTACCGGGAAGGGGCTTCACCCCGAAACGTTTGGCGTCGTAGGCGGTCCAGCGCGGGGTTGGAATCTCGATCACGCGGGCGTAATAGAATGCGCGCTGCTTCGCATCGAAGGCCGGGTCCTTCCACACCGTAATCAGTTCCGGGTCGCCGATCGTGTTGGTCCAGATGGCGTTTTCAACGTCCACGGTACTGCCGACCGGCGGGAGTTTGCCACTCTCATCGGGCCGGCGCTTGTCGGCGTCGCCCCAAACGACGTCGTAGACTTCTTCATGCACTTCGCCTTTGGCGTCGAGCCAGCCTTTGACGATCTGAATGCGATCGAGATTGGCTCCGATGGGGTCGCGCAGGGCCGCGACCAGAAACGTCGGCTGCTTGCCGGCGGACGCACCCCTCAGATCGCCGCCCATGGGCACCCCTTTGCTGTAGCCCACGGCGGCCGGCAGGCGGCTCTGTGCGTCCCCGGGCTCGAACTCCCAGCCGCCGAAGAAGCGCACGATCATGCGTGGCCCGGTGGTGGCGTAGGTTTCCCGCCGTTCCATCGCGTCGAACAAGGCTTCGCGCGTATTCTCGGTGGCCCACACGGCGGCGTAACCGGATGCGGAGACTTCCGAGTCCATGACCTTCACGCCGGTCTTCGCATTGTCGAAGAAGGTATGGGTCATCCGTTCCGGACCGGGTTCCTGCGGCGTGGTCTTGCCGAAGAAATTCTCCTCTTCCATGGCGGCCAGTCCGGTATGCGCGTCGGAACTGCCGATCATGCCGAATTTGTAAGGATTGACGCCCAGTTTTTGCTCCAGGCTCAGACCGAGCTTCAGGCCTGAACGCGCATATTCGAACTGGAGCATGTCCCGGGTCTTGGCCACGCTGCCGTCGAGGTTGCCCTTATCCCACGTCTCGAAATCGGCGAATTCATCGTTGGGCGAGAGGAAGGGATGGGTCTCGCCGTCCCCTTTCGTTTGAGTCGCTTCGTAGAGCCGCTCCCACTTGGCGCGCGCCTCGGCATAGGTGCGGTCGATCTTGCGGCCGAAAGCCTCCACGAACGGAAACATGCGGCCGTTGGACAGATTACCGTTGTGGGCGATGGCCAGCACGTCGCCGCCGGTCTTTTCCTCGTAGGCGGCCATCCACTTCCACAAATCCACCGGGTTATCGCTGCCCAGGGGCTTCATCGTGGTAAACGGTTCGACTCGGCTTGCCTTGTCGCCGTCGTCGCGAAATATGACGTTGCGGTGCAGGTTGTTGCCGCCGGTGTTGGAGGTCCATTCATAGCCGATGAAGGCCGTGAAGCGCCCCGGATCGTTGGCTTCCTCGGCCGCCTTGATGGTTTCCTGCCAGGCGCCGCGGTAGGCGGAGGTGCCGGGAAGGGGCATGATGGCCTTGGAGATGGTTCCCTTGCCGAAGTGGGTGATGATCTCGATGGCCGCCTCCGCGCCTTTGCCGGAATGGATCATGTCGTGCCACTTGCGGCCTTGCGCGTCCGCCATGATCCTGGGATCGCCGCCGACCAGCAACGGAAAGAAACCGAAGCCGTCCGAGTGATCGGCCACCACGAGAAAATCGAGCGGACGGGAAAGCTTGACGGGCTGGCCGCTGGACGCCGTCACCTCCTCGCCGCGGGCGAAGCGGTAGGCGTCGCGCGGCGTCAGGCGCGCACCGAATGCCCCCGCGTCCATGAAAAATGCGGTGTGAAGATGAGTGTCGCCGAAGAAAGGACGGGTGGGGAAATCGCGCCCGGATAAGGCGAATAAACCGGCTTGGCGGAATACACTTTCCCGGCCGTCTGCCTGTCGAGTTGGCCCGCGTCGTGCCCGCATACTTGCGGCGGCACGCCGACGGCCAACAACGTTGCCAATATCGTGGTAAGAACCAGTCGTGTCTTCATCTCTATTCTCCCTTCTCGATAGGGTTTCAAAATAAGGCCACGCGTTGAAAAACCCAGAACATGGCGACGCTTCCGATGGCATAAGGTGCTGCGAGTTCCGTCCACCAAGGAAGCCGTGTGCGGATGCGGCGAGCGACGGCGAAGACGCCGAGCTTGGAATACACCCCCGCGACCGCTGGCCAGGATGCGCGCACGGGTATCCGCGCCGCCGGTCGCCCCGGCGTCAGCCGCTGCGTCCAGGCGGTGCCGTCGGCGAATTCGGCTCTAACCAGGGCGTCGGTCATGGTGCCCTCCAGCCCGGCGATGCGCTCCTCTTGCCCACGCAGCGTCTCCAAAGGCTTCATTCGCCACGTCTGCACCGCGGCGTTTTCGGCCGGGTGGGTGACGATCGGCGTGAGATTCGCCATTTCTCCGGAGAATCGCGGCGACAGCGCCAGCCGCATGCCACCGCGCATCGGCGTCTTCCAAAGCACGCGAAACTCGCCGGCCTTTTCTTCGTGCATTTCGAGATACGCCGGGCGCAACTCGTGCCCGAACAGGGGGGCGGCGGCAAGACACAGGATCGCGAGCCACGCGCCTTTCATCGCCCCGTCTCCCGCCGTGTTGCGAGAGGCGCTGCCGACCCTCCGTCCACGATGACGTCGTACTTCTTCAACAATTCGGCGAAATACCGTTCGCCGGCTTCGGCTTGCCGCGACCGCTGCCACGCCTCCCGCACCTGCGTCCGGACTTCTTCGAACGGACGCTGCCGGGCGGCCTGGCGCCCGCCGATTCTAACGAGATGGAAGCCGTAGCCCGACTCGACCGGACCGTGCCACGACCCAGGCTCGAGGGCAAAAACGGTCTCGGCGAACTCGCGCCCGAACAGGCTCGCCACCGCCTGTTCGTCGGCCCCCTCGAAATGCCGTTCCAACAGAATCCGGTCCCCCAATTCGGCCGGGCGGCGGGTCGCGATTTCTTTCAGTCCTTGCCGCGCGGACGATTCGGTGTCGAAGAAAATCTGAGTGAACGAAATGCGCGCCGGAATCCGATAATGCGCGCGCGTGACATCGTAGAACTCGCGCAATTCCGTCTCCGCCGGTTCGGCCAGGCTCGCAGTGTCCTGGACGAGAAAGGCCATCTTCTGAGCCAAGCGCCGCCGGACCACGGTATCGTTTTCGTCCAGGCCCAATTCACGCGCCTCCAGGGCGAGCAACACTTCCTTCAAGTAGTCGTTGACGAGGTTGCGAAACTCCCGCTCATCGGGCGGCCGGTGCCACTGCCGCGCCCAGGTTTCCTTGAGCCAGCCAAGTTCCTCCGCGGTAATGCGCACGACGCGCGCGTCGCCTCCCTCTCCTTGATGGAACCATGCGTAAGCGGCGAACAGCAAGCCGCCCGCCAGCAAGAAATGTATCAAGGGTTCTTTCAGCCAGGATCTCATGGTTGCGTGGATTTCCGCATCGCCTTGACCAGTTCTTCCGAGCCCACACCCCAGTGGGAAACGCAGGTCGCGACCCGGCCAAGGCCGACATCGATCAAATGCACCCGTTCGCGGACGAGGATGTATATGGCGCCTTGTACGGGGTTTGGCACCGACGGAACGAAGACCACATATCGCCCGTCTTCGAGTTCCTCCACCACGAAGGCCGGAACGAGCGCGTCCTCGATCTCGGCGAAAGCCGCCTTAATCGGTTGGTTTCCGGTCTTTTGCGCAAGATTCTCGCCGAAGCCGCGCAGAAACCGGTAGAACGGGAATCGCTCGGCGAGACTATCGCTGACCCTGGTTTTAATCCGCCGGACCGGGCCGAACTGCAGGATCAGACCGGCGACGAACGACATCGCCACCAGCGCCGTCACGGCCCACAATCCGGGGAACAGGGCTTCGAACGGCAGCCTCTCCGCGAACGGTTCGAGGGCCGTGTGAATCGATACGAAGGCCCGTTTCAGCAAAATCAGAATCGCGGTCACCGGCAAGACGACGAAGAGTCCGCCTACAATTGTGCGCCGGAGGAATTTCATCGCCGCCGTCCCTCAGGTTTCCGAGACTTTGTCATTTCACCTCGACCGTGACCTTCGAAACTCGGCCGGTGAATCGCGACTTCTCCTCGGATCCGATCGTCTCGACTACCGGCGTTGCGAGATCGATGCCTACGTCTGCTGTCTCGTCGACGGAGAAGACCATGGGCTGCGTGCGGTCAATGCGACCTTCGGCAACTTTTTTGTCGTTGACGAACAGCGTACCCAACCCACCTTTGCCGATGCCGACCCCGTCGTAGGCGAACTCGAAACGGATCGTCGACCGGCCTGGCTCGAGTTTGTCACTCGAAGCAATTGTGAAGCGTTGCAAGCCGAGGAAATTGTAGTCGTAGGCCGGCTTGCCATCCTCGATGTACAGCGCCCAACCGCCGAACCGTCCGCCCTGGACGATGACGGCACCGTTGGCGCCGCTCTCCGGCACCTCCACCTCGGCAGTAATGGTCTTGGACTTGTTCTTGATGTTCAGGAACACATTCTCGCTCATGCCGGTCATGCCTTCGGTCAGGGTCAGCGAAGTGCGGCCCGCCATCAGGTCGGGGCGGCCCGCCAAGGCCGCATTGACGCGCTCGACGACGCGGTCGTCGATAGGCAGCACATGGTTCTTCTCGGCTTCTTCCATAAAAAGGGCCTGCAACTCGGCCAATTTCTCAGGATGGGTCGCGGCCAGGTCGTTCACCAGGCTGAAGTCTTCGCGCGTGTCATAGAGCTCCCAGACATCCTCGGCGAGCGTCCGGCGCGGCTTCATCTCCCACGGCGCCCTGTGGATGGTGCGAGCGAACCAGCCGTCGTGGTACATGGCGCGGTTGCCGAACATCTCGAAATACTGGGTGACGTGCCGGTCCTTCGCCTCGGCGTCGTCGAAACTGTACACCATGCTCACCCCATCCATCGGGCGCTGCGGCGTGCCGTTGACGATTTTGGGCTCGGGCAGGCCGGCGGCTTCGAGAATGGTCGGGGCGACATCGATCACATGGTGAAACTGGGTGCGCAGTTCGCCCTTGGCCTTGATGCCGCGGGGCCAGCGGATCGCCATGCCGACCTTGGTACCGCCGTGGTCGGACGCGACCTGCTTAGTCCACTGGTAGGGGGTATCGAAGGCCACCGCCCAGCCCGCGGCCATGTGCGGATAGGTCTCGGGCCCGCCCCACTTGTCCAGGACCTTGAGCATGTCCGGCACCTTCTCCTGCACGTGGTTGAAATAGGTCATTTCACTGAACATGCCGTTGCGGCCGCCCTCGGCGCTGGTGCCGTTGTCGCCGTAAATCAGGAAGATCAAGGTATTGTCGAGCTGCCCGGTCGCTTCGATGGCCTTGATCACCCGACCGATCTCGTGGTCCGTCATTTCAACGAAGGCCGCGAACACCTCGGCCTGACGCGTGAATAGGCGCTTCTCATCCGCCGGGAGCGAATCCCAATCCGGGATGGCTTCGGGCTTGGGTGCAAGCGTGGTGCCCTCGGGGACGACGCCCCGCTCGATCTGCCGCGTCAGAATCTCCTCTCTCAACGTATCCCAGCCCCGGTCGAACTTGCCGGTCCAGCGGTTGATCCACTCCTTGGGCACATGGTGCGGGGCGTGCGTGGCGCCCGGCGCATAGTACACGAAGAAGGGTTTGTCCGGCGTCAGCGCCTTTTGGTACTTGATCCAGCCAACTGTCTGGTCGGTCATGTCGGAGAGAAAGTGGTACTCTGGATCGTCCGGCAGCTCGACCGGATGTACGCCGTCGTAGATGAACGGCGCCCAGTGGTTGGTTTCGCCTCCAAGGAAGCCGTAGAACTTGTCGAATCCCTGATGAATCGGCCAGCGATCGAGTGGCCCGGAGACGCTTGCCTCCCAGGCCGCGAGTTCATGCCATTTGCCGAAGGCGCCGGTGCTGTAGCCGTTGAGACGCAGCATTTCGGCAAGCGGAGCAACGGTGTTGGGAATCTGGCCGGTGTTACCGGGAAAGGCTGTCCCGGTCTCGATAATCCCGCCCATGTTGGCGACATGGTGGTTGCGCCCGCTTTTGAGCGCGGCGCGCGTCGGCGAGCAAACGGCGGTCGTGTGGAAGTTGTTGTAACGCAGTCCTTCGTTGGCGATGCGGTCGAATGTGGGCGTGCCGACCGGTCCGCCGAAGGTACTGGTTCCGGCAAAGCCGAGGTCGTCGATCAAGACGACGAGTACATTCGGCGCGCCTTCCGGCGCCTTAACCTCGAACCGAGGCGGAGGCGTTGCATTGCGCACGTCCAACTCGGTATAAAACGGACGTTCGGGTTCGGGGATCGGCAGCACCGTGCGATCGACCACGGTCGTTTGAGACGTTTCCGACGTAGTGACAGCCGGTTGATCGCAGCCAAGTAACACCAAAGCGGTCAAGACCTTCAGCGCGAGTATATGTTTTTGCATTTTCTACCTGCTCCACCTTCATCGTTAAAATTTGGTTCCCATTCAATACGGATCAAGAACGATGCCTTGGAGACACGGATTTCTTTTCACAGGAAAATCCGGTTTTCAAGGACGCCCGTCCGAATCACAGCCCCGGCGGCTTATCTTTCCAACGATAGCCCTCGGCGGCCAGCTCGTAACCGGTCTGAAACAGCTTCCGCATGTACTCGGTATCGAAGTCCTCCTCGTGCGGAGCGTTGAAGGTTTTCGGGATATAGGCGAGATTGAAATCGATGCCGTCGCGCTGGGCCTCGAGATAGATCTTGTACAAATCGCCGACGCCCTGGGTTTGGATCAGCGAGGAAATGGCGCGTCCGGCGATGCTCAGGGTGCGGCGCTCCACTTCCGCCCATTCGGGGTCGAGACGGGCATTGCGAATCACATAAAGCCGACGCTCGCGGACGATCCCGTGTTGTTGGCTGAGGTCGGCCACCTTGAGCGAGGGGGGGTAGAGGAAAACCTGCGCCATGGCGCCGCCGTCCACATGCATTTCCTGGTAGCGCCGGCCGTTCGCTTCCACGTCGATCATCACCGGCGGAAAGGCACCCGGAATGGCGGCGGACGCGAGCATGATCTTGTGGAACAGCTCCAGAGCCTTCGGGTTGCCGCTGGCCGCGATCTTGGTCATGTTCCAAATGACCGCCTGGCGCGCATCCAGGTTGGTGGTGGCCATCAGCAGCATTCGGCCCCGCGCGTGCTCCCGCGCGATTTCCTCGAGCATCGCTTCGGTCACGTGCTTCTCTACCAACCGCCGCAAGGGCGCATTGTCGGCCAGGGCGTCATTGAACACTGCAGCGAGCAGATTGCGCGGTTGGAGAATATCCTTGGGCGAACTCTCGGTGTAGACCTGCCTGAGAACGGAATCGTATTTCGGCCCGAGAAAGGCGAACGGCGCGATCAGGGCGCCGGTGCTGATTCCGGTCACGCCTTTGAATTCGGGGCGGGTGCCGGCAGCGGTCCAACCGCATAAAAGCCCGGCACCGAAAGCGCCGTCGTCGCCTCCTCCGGAAAGGGCCAGGAAAATGGCCGGGGGCAGAGGGGCGCCTTGATCCTGCTCGGCGAGATAGGTCCGTTCGCGATAAAAGCTCTCGACCGCGTCTTTGCTGAACTCGGGCATTTCCGTGCGAACCACGTAGCGCACTCCCGGGACATCGACCACTTCGGCTTTCTCGGACCAATCTTGAGGAACGGCGGGTTGCCGGACGGGCAGCGCGCAGCCGGAGAAGATCAAGGTCAAACCGACGAGGAATGAACCGAGCACTAAGCGTTGTATGGAAATTTTATTCATAACGGGATTCTTGTTGGTTGCCATACAAAAAAGTCAGTACAGTCATGGACCATGTTCGGTGCTCCCTTATGGAATGGACCGCTCCTCGATCTATCCCGGATCTCCCTCTTCCTCGCGCGCTGAAGCCGCATGTCCCGGCAATGCGGCAACCCCTCCCCTGTCGTCCGAACAATTGCGAACCTGCGCCGCATATTCGAGCCCGCGGATTTCCGCGATGACCCGAAACTGGCATTCGGGGGGCTCGGCCGCCAGCTCCATCAAAGCGGCCAGTTGACTGAAATGCTCCGAAGCGATCATCCGGCGCATCACCGCCTCCGATTCCCAGGTCTCTACGTAGCAGACGCATCGAGGGTCACCGATCGCCCCGAACAGCCGGACTCCGGTGCAACCGGATTCGGCGCGTGCACTTTTCGCAAGGGATTGAAGTGCACGCACCATGACTCTGGATCGGCGCGGCGGAGCGCGGAGTACGAGGTACAGTTCCATCATGTCCTTATTGAAAGCAGATGTTGTGCCATCTAAGGTCTCCACTCGAACGAATCCGACAACCCCAGATGGAACAAATGCTTACGGCTGGGATAGGCGAGCAGCCCGAAACACGGAGGGGGATTGCCCCACGGCATAACGGGGATTCTCCGAAATATCAGAATTAGAGATTACCGGCAGGATGGTCGCCGAATGCCGAGCTTGACCATGCGGCTGTCGAGGGTGCTGGGCTTGAGCCCGAGAATCGCCGCCGCGCCGGCCTCGCCGCGAATTCGCCAGCCGGTGGCGTCGAGCACGCGGACGATATGGTCGCGCTCCATCTCGGCCAGAGAAGCAAGACCGGCTTTTGCCGGGAGCGCCGCGGCCGACGACGCCTTGGGCGGTAAATCGATCCTGAGAACGGGGCCGCGGGCCAGAATGACCGCCCGTTCGATCACGTTGCGCAGCTCCCGGATATTACCCGGCCAGTCATAGCCGCACAGGGCCTGCAGGCTCGATTTGGCCACGGCATCGATGGATTTGCCCATGGCCCTGGCAAATTCGTCGACAAAGGTTTCGACCAGCAACGGAATGTCTTCGCGGCGCGCTCGCAGCGGCGGTGCATCGATCGGGAAAACATTCAAACGGTAGTAGAGATCCTCGCGAAAACGCCTCTCGGCGACTTCCTCGGAAAGGTTCCGGTTGGTGGCCGCGATCACCCTAACATCCACCTTGATCGGTCGCGGGTTTCCGAGGCGTTCGATTTCTTTTTCCTGCAATACCCGAAGCAGCTTGGCTTGAGCCTCCAGCGATAGTTCGCCCACTTCGTCGAGAAAGAGCGTCGAGCCGTCGGCCAATTCGAACCGGCCGATTTGCTTGGCCAAAGCCCCGGTATAGGCGCCCTTCTCGCGCCCGAACAGCTCACTTTCGATCAGTGCCGCAGGAATCGACGCACAATTCACCCGGATCATGGGCCGGTCGCTCCGCGGACTGGCTTCGTGGATGGCGGTGGCAAACAACTCCTTGCCGGTGCCGGTCTCGCCGGTGATGAGGACCGTGGCGGGGGTCGGCGCAACTTGCTCTATCTGGGCCAGAGTACGTCTTATCGCCGCGCTGCGTCCCACGATGGCGTCCACACTCCGGCGTCCCGCCATTTCCCGGCGCAGGTAGACGTTCTCCTGCTGCAGTTGCTCCTTGAGGCTCCCGATTTTTTCGAGCGCGCGCTTGAGCTCGGCGTTGGAGCGTTCGAGGTCGCTCTTGGCGCGTCGGAGGCCGGTCACATCCAAGCCGGCCCCCATCAACCGCTCGGGCCGGCCGCCCGCATCGAGCTGGCATCGCCCGGTGGCGCAGAGCCAACGCACGCCGGCATCGGGATGCGCGACCCGGTATTCTATCCGGTAGGTGCCGCCATCCTGCAATGTCTTTCGGATCGCTTCCCTGACCCGCTCACGGTCCTCGGGGACGAGACGATCCAAAAACCGTTGCAGGTTCAGTCGGTCGCCGGGAGAAAAACCGTAAATCACACGCGCCCGGTCGCTGGCCCAGATCGTGTTTTGCGGAATATACCAGACCCACAGTCCGATCTCGGCCGCCTCGGCCGCCAGCCGCATGTGTTCCTCGCTCTCCCGGAGGGCATGATCGGCGCGCTTGCGCTCCAACACATTGGCAAACACGTCGGAAATGAGACGGAGCCCCTGCACCACCTTGTCGGACCAATCGCGGGGACGGCTAGAAGCGAAGCCGATTCCGCCGCACAAGCACCCGCCCACGATCAAGGGAAAAACCAGATCGGCCCGGATTCCGTAGCGGAGGAATCCTTCCCGGTCGGTCGCACCCTCCGGTGGCAGGGCGTCCACGTCATTCATGACGAAGGCTTTGCCGGCCAGGAGGGTTCGCGTCAGGAGAGGGCCTTCGGCCGACAAGGAAACCCCGAGCCAGGGTTTCGTGCCCGGCTTGGCGTAATGGTAAATCGAGAAGAAATCCCGTCCGTCGGGTGTCACCTCGCCGATTCCGATATGATCGAGATCGAGGGTTTCGGCGATCCGCCGAAGACTTTCTTGAATTTCCGCGTCCACATCTTCCAGCGATACGCGCACGAAGCGTGCCGAAAGCTCCGCCAGCAGCGACTCGAACCGCAAGAGAGATTCGAGTTCGATCAATGCCGCATGGTTCTCTTGCTTGTCCATTGAAGCATCATATCCAAATTTACGATCCCGCTGAATAGCTGTTATCCGGTCGAAATTAGGGTGCCCTTCGCCAATGCCTCGATATCGATCATGAAAGCTGGAATATTAATACGTGTAAGGTTATTCCACCGTTCACCGACCCATGCAGACAACCGAGGAGTATGAATCCATGATAAAAATCATCTTTTCTTGCGTTTGGCTGCTTTTCCTTTCCCTCGCCGGGCAGGCGGCGGAAACCGTGCGCGTGGCGGGTTCCACCACCGTTCTGCCGATTGTCTCCGAAGCCGCCAAGCAATATCGGGAAAGCCACCCGAGGGTGAGAATCACCGTTTCCGGCGGCGGCTCCGGCGTGGGGATCGCCTCGATTCTGCAACACAGCGCCGATCTGGGAATGAGCTCGCGCGAACCGACCCCGGAGGAACAAGCGCGGCTTGACGGCCAGGCCGAACTGATTCCCGTCGCCCGCGACGCGGTGGCGGTGGTGGTATCCAAGGCGGTGGCCGTCGGCGGGGTAAAGGCGCTGACCCTGGATCAAATCGCCGCCATCTACCGGGGCGAAATCGCCAACTGGAAACAGGTCGACGGACCCGACGCCGAGATTTTGGTAATCGACAAGGAGCCCGGCCGCGGCACCCGTCACGTCTTCGCCAAGGCGGTGCTCGGCGATGAACGGGCGCGGGCGCCGGGGGCCCGGCTGGTCGCCGGCTCCAACAACGAGGAACAGACCATCGTCGCCCGCAGCGACAGCGCCATCGGCATGCTCTCCAATGCCTGGCTCAACGATCGGGTCCGATCGGTAGCGGTGATCGTGGACGGCGAACCGATCCCGCCCACCCTGGAACATATCCAAAGCGGGCGCTACCCCATCAGCCGGGATCTGCTGCTGTTGGTGCCACGAAACGCCCGAACCGAAGTGACCGATTTCGTGGATTTCATTCTTTCGCCGCCGGGCCAAAAGATCGTCTCCCAAGTGGGTTATCTGCCGGTGCAATGATGCTGCGTCTCTGGCTGAGCCTGTCGATCCTGCTGGCGCTGGGGGTGGCCCTGGCGGTGCCGGGATTCCTGGCCTTTTCATCGCTTGCCTTCTGGACCGGCCCCGGCCCGGCGGCCATCCTGGCCGGCGAGTGGTACCCTTACGAAAAACTGTACGGCCTGTTGCCGGCTCTGGTCGGCAGCCTCTGGGCGGCGCTTCTGGCGCTAGCGATCGCGATCCCTTCCGGGCTGGCGGCGGCAGTGGTGAGCGCCGAACTGCTGTCCCACCGCTGGCGGGCGTTGGTACGAATCGGAATGGAATTGATGGCCGCGGTGCCTTCGGTGGTTTACGGCCTGGTGGGACTGTGGCTTCTTCTGCCCCTCTTGCAGACCGCTTTCGGTCTGCTCACCGGACACAGCTTGCTTGCCGCCGGCTTGCTTTTGGCATTGATGATCCTGCCGACATTCATGACCTTGGGGGAAGACGCCCTTCGCGCGGTCCCCGCGGATCAACGCGAGGCGGCGATGGCTTTGGGGTTGAATTGGCCGGCGTGCTTGGGACGGGTGATCCTGGTGCAGGCTTGGCCGGGGCTGCGCAGCGCGGCTCTCCTGGCCCTGGGCCGAGTCCTGGGAGAGACCATGGCGGTGATGCTGGTGGTGGGCTCTCTCGACCGTCTTCCCCGGCCCTGGTGGAATCTGCTCCAGCCGGCCCAGACTCTCACCTCGCGAATCGGCCGGGAAATCGGCGAGGCCGCCTTCGGGTCTCTTCACTTCGCCGCGTTGATGGCCTGCGCGCTGCTTCTGGCCGCCATGGGGAGCGGCATCGCCTTTCTCGCCCACCGCCGCGGAGCCGATCGATGAGTTCCCGGATCGCCCAGGCGTTGATCGCCCTGCTCGCCCTGCCCGCCCTGGTCCTGCCGGCAGCTATATTGGGCTATATTCTGATGCGGGGGTTGCCGGGGCTGGGGCGGATTTTTTCGGCCGATGAAGCGGCGGGGTTCGGCCTCGGCGAGGGATTGACCGGCCAAATCGCCGGCTCCCTGCTGCTCACAACCGGCGCGTGCCTCGTCGCCGCGCCCGTGGCGCTCGGCTTGGCGGTGTGGTTGCATCTCCGCCAGAGCGATGCCAATCGCCCTTGGCTGACCTTGCTCCATCTGCTCCAGGGCATCCCGCCCATCGTCTATGGGCTGTGGGGCTTGGCGGTCTTCGTTCATTTGCTGCACTGGGGTGTTTCCCTGCTCGCCGGCATTTTGATCCTGGCCGCCGTCATCCTGCCCATGCTTACCCTGGGCAGCCTCGACGCCCTCGCCCGGATTCCGCCGGAACGCACCGAAGCCGCCCGAGCCCTGGGATTGAGCGATAGCGCCATTGTCGCCCGCGTCTGGCTGCCGGGCGCCGGAACCGGCCTGGCTACCGGTCTCTTGTTGGCGATGGCGCGCACCCTTTCGGAAACCGCCCCCATCCTCTTTACCGCCACCGTTTTCTCCGGCATCATTTGGCCGGATTCCTGGTTTTCCCCGGTCACTACCCTCCAGACCCATATTTTTTATCTGGCCCAGGAGGGAGTGGATCCGCGGGCGATCGATAACGCCTGGGCGGCGGCGGTGGTGCTGATCGGTCTGGTCCTGACATTCTCCCTGACCGCCCTGTGGCTGCGCCGTCTCGGAGGTCGAAAATGAACACCGACTGGCACATTGCCC
Organism: Methylohalobius crimeensis 10Ki; assembly: GCF_000421465.1. Lineage (NCBI taxonomy): Bacteria > Pseudomonadati > Pseudomonadota > Gammaproteobacteria > Methylococcales > Methylothermaceae > Methylohalobius > Methylohalobius crimeensis. The sequence goes on along the minus strand of NZ_ATXB01000001.1, from coordinate 393,662 downwards.
CTTCCCCGGCGCCGAATCTCTCCCCGGCGGCGGAGATTTCGGATCTGAATTTGAGCCTCGGCGGCCGGCCGATCCTGGAGGGGATTTCCTTCGCCCTGCCCGCGCGCGGCATCACCTGCCTGATCGGTCCCTCGGGCGCGGGCAAAAGCACCCTGCTGCGCTGCCTCAACCGCCTCCACGACGGCTGGCGGGGAGAGATCCGGATCGACGGGGCAGCGGTCCGCAGTTGGCCGGGCGGCGCCGACGCCCTGCGCCGCCACCTCGGCCTGATCGGCCAAAAGCCGGTGGTCTTTCCCGGCTCGATCCGCGCCAATCTCCTCTTCGGCCTGCCGCGTCGGCTCAGGAAACGATCAACTTTGAAAGCAATGCAGCCGGTGCTCGAACAAACCGCCCTATGGGGGGAAGTCGCAGGCCGAATGGACGCGCCGGCGGCGGAACTCTCCGTGGGCCAGCAGCAGCGCCTGTGCATCGCCCGCGCCCTGATGCTGGGTCCGGCGATCCTGATGCTGGACGAACCCACCGCCTCCTTGGATCCGCGCTCGCGCGGGATCGTGGAAGCCTCGCTCCTGGCCCTGGCCGACAGGATGCCGCTGTTGTGGGTCACCCACGATCTGGAGCAGGCCCGCAGAGTGGGCGACCAAATCGTGTTCCTGTGCGACGGCCGATTGATCGAGCAAGGATCCGCCGAGGCATTCTTTAATCGTCCCCGGCGGATCGAATCCCGCGAATTTTTGAATTGGGCGGTTTGCAATTGCGAGCCTCCATCGTGATCGTCCCTTCCGTATTGCCTATTGCACAGAACGTATCTACACGATGAAATTGCCGAACGCCAAGCACGTGGTCATCTCCAGTGCAAAACTGCGAAATTACTTATTGTCTCCGACTCATCCGATCGGCCGCTATAAGGCCGTATTCTTCCGGGGACTTGGTTATGAACAAAATCAATGGAAAGTCTTGGAAAAAGACCTTCGCCGCCTATTGAACCAAGAAGCTGAAGAGATTGAAGTCACTGAATACGGCACCAAATATGCGGTCCGCGGTCAAATTGTGGGGCCAAACGGACGAGCTGCCGATATCATAAGTGTATGGATTATACTGAACGGGGAAAACGTACCTCGATTTGTAACCGCCTATCCGGAGGATTAGGTAATGAGCATCAACGCACTTGACACGGTGGTCTTGGCATCGGATTTACCTCAGCATGGCTTAAAGCGGGGCGATATCGGTGCTGTCGTGGAGGTCTATTCACCTCACGCCATTGAAGTCGAATTCGTGACCGCCTCGGGCCACACACAAGCACTCGTGACCTTAAATACCAGCCAGGTTCGCCCTATCGGTCCAAAAGACATTCTTGCCGTCCGCCAGCTCGACGCTGCATAAGGGCTTCAATGGCCTATTGATCTGATGATGATTGAGCGGTTGGGGTCGAACCACTCGACTCCACCGGCGCGAGACTCAAAGGAACCTCCACGATTTCCTCCGCCTGCTCCTCGACGGGAGCCGACTCGCCGCCGGCGAATTGATCGGGCTTCAGACCGGTCTCGCCCAAAGCCTCGACGATTGTCTCTTGACGGCTCCGGGCCAAGGCTACCAGCGCGTCTTTGGGGAGGGATTCCAACGCCACCAGCCGGTCGAAAAGCGCCTGGTAAAACGCGGTATCTTCACTCGCTCCACCGAACACGGCCAATAGCCGGTTCACCCGGTCCACTTTTTCGACACCGGTGGATTCTTTGTACTTCGTTTCGAATTCATTTACCGCATCTTCCCCGGCCCGCGATTTCAGCAAATTCTCCAGCGCAATCTGGTTCTTGGCGTCCTCAAAACTGACCGGCCCCGGGATTTCCCCCGGCGCCAGCTCGACCTCCATCTCCTTCGCCAGCGCCCGCCGCACCCGTCTTTGACGCAGGGCCTTCCCGTCCAGTTGCTCATCGAAGCGTCCTTGAACCACAATTTTAAGTTGCGGACGTTTTTCGAGGGCTTGGGCCAGGATATCCAGCTTTTCCCGCTCGGGCGGCAATAAGCGCGCTCTTCCCGGCTCGAACGCCAAGATTCGGTCCAGTTCACCCTCGCCGCCGAGCATCGAACCAAGGGCGCGGAACGGCGAAGTGGCCGCTTTCACAATGACATTGACGAACGCGCCCCAAATTACCTTTCCGTAGGAGAATTGGGGGTCGTCGGTGTCGCCGCTCACCGGCACGGCCAAATGGATGACGCCCTGTGAATCCTTGAGCAGGGCGATGGCGAGATCCAGAGGCAGATTTTTGGCCTGGGGCGCTTCGACCCGCTCGCCCAGGGTGAAATCCCGCAAAATCACTTCATTTTCGCCCACCAGTTGGCTGTTCTCGATCTGGTAATCCAAGTTGAGATCGAGCGTGCCGGAAGTAATTTTGCGACCCACGAAGGTCGCGCTGTAAGGGGTGAACGGTGGGATTTCGATGTTGGTGAAGGCCACACTGATATCGGTCAAGTCTTTGGGCCGAAAGGGTTTCAGCACGCCATAAACTCGGGCGAGACCATAGGGGGCGACTTGACCTTCCATCAACAGGCGGGTCTTGCTCGCCGGCTTGGACGAAATCCCTTTGGCGACGCCGGTAAAATCCTCGATATGGGCGGAGAAAGGAAATACCAGGCTCAAATCGGCGAAATCCACTTCGCCTTTGTCAATCCGCACTCGCCCCACATTGACCGGGAACGGCGCTGCCGCTGGACTCGACGATCCTTCAGATGGTGGCGTCTTCGCCGCTTTTTTCCCGGCGGCGCCGTCTTTCCCCTTGTCCTTGAGAATTTCGGCCAGATTCACTCGTTTGTCCTTGTAGATGACGATTTTCGATTCCGGCCGGGTGAGGCGCACCTCGGCGATGTCGAGATGATCGGGCGTCAAGCCGAAGTCGATCCGATTGGCGGAAAGAGCTTGCCAGGCGAAGAGCCGCTGACCGGTGTCGGCCTCGTTCAGTCGCAAGCCGTTCACGCTCAGCGCGCCGGTATAGCCGATGCCGGGTTTGGATTCCGCCTTTTGCGAATAGGCCAGGCGCCCCTGGGTGGAAAGGTCTCCGCCGACCAGTTTCAGGGTGGTGAAATGGGTCACGTAGGCGGCGAGCGGACTCAGACTGAGCTGAGACAGCTTCAATTGGGCATCCACCTTGTCGAACTTCGGCGCCAGCTGCCCGGTCACATTCAGGGTTCCTCCCTGCTTGAAGGTCAACGCGGCTTCAAAGTCAGTCGGCGTCTTGCCGTCGCCGCTCAGATGTTTAAGGGCGATTTTGTCCGCGACGATGTCGATCGCGGGGGCGGGATCGAGGCTGCGGTCGGCAAGCGCCGTCGTGACACCCTCCAACTGCAAGGTGTTCAAGGCCCAGGACCAAGGGTTTGCTTGCGTCTTCGGGGCGGACTTCGGTTCGTCTTTTTGAGGTTCGCCGCTCTTGGCCGGGGTCACCAAATCCAAGAGCGGAATCCGCCCGCCTTCTTCCCGGGCCGCCTGGATGCCTCCGCCTTGCAGTTGAACCCGTTCCACTTCAAGCGCTCGCTGCCCCAAGTCGGCACGAATGCCCGCCACGCCCAGGCTGTCCAGAGTGGCCAGCGGCGCTTCGCCGCCGCGCTGCGAAAGCCGGATGCGCTCCAGGTTCAATTGTCCGTCGGTCAAGGCACCGGTCACGCCCGCCGCTTCAGTTTCCAGCGCCAGGCCGAACGTGGTTCCGATAACCCCCACCTCCAGCTGCATGGGCGCCTTGCGGGTGGCGTCCTCGTACTGCAAACCGAGATCGGCCAACCGGATCGACGCCAAAGAGATTTTCCAAGGCTGAGCCGGCGGGGGGGACGAGGACGATTCCGCCGGTTTCGGATTGGGATTGGCGCGCACGATCCGCTGCCAGTTGAGCAATCCGCTCGCATCCAAGGCGACTCGAACCTTCCCCGGCCCGATGGCCAACGTGCCGAAGGTCGCCTGTTGTGCGGGAATGTCGACCCGACCATCGCCGAGGCTCAGCGATTCCAGGCGCAGCATCGGCTCGCTCTCCTCTTGCAGTCTCAGCACCGCGCCCTGGATCGCGATGGACAAATCCTCGAGCAGCAACTGGGAAAACCCGCGGTCGAAGGCCACGCGATAATGGGTACGCAAATCGAACGTGCCTTGCGGCTGGGCCAAATTGAGCTCGTCTTGAAAGAAGCGCCACGCCACGACCGGATGGCGCCCCAGCAATTCGAACCGCCCGCTGGATTTAAGCGGCTGCAGTGAAACATCCCCTTGCCAGATCAGTTCTCCTCCGCCGTCGGGCAGATCCGCCTGCAAGGCATACCCACCTTCCCGCTCCGGCAAGGTGGAAATGTCGTTCAACGCCAAATCGATGGACTCGGTCGTCGCCTTGGCGTGGGTGGGGTCGGACTCGTCTCGGAGGGTCACGCTGCCCTGGTTCATTTCCATATGCTGAATCAAGAGCCGGGGCGGGGCGGATTCGACCGGCGCTTCCTCCGTCTCTTCCGCCTTGGGAAACGATCGGGCGAGGGCGGCCAGATTCACCTCGCCGGCGGGATCGATGAACATCAGAAGGGAAGGCTGGTCCAGGACGATCTCCTTGAAGGTCCAAGCCCAGCGAAACACGCCCAGCAACTCGAAATCGATCCACAGGCGCTGAAAACCCAGGATTGGCCGCCCATCCGCCTCCTTGAACTCGAAATCCTTGGCCTCGAACTTGAACAGGAAAGGATTGAAATACACATCGCCGATAGACGCTTGGCGTTGGAATTGTTCCTGGGCGTAGCGAGGAAGATAGTGCTTGACCCAGTACGGGAGCAGGAAAAAACCCGCCAACGCATAAGCGACCAAAAGCGACACTGCGATGATGAAGGTCTTGCTCTTGGCGATTGCCAACAGTCGAGAAGCCATAAATCACCTTTCGATCAATCGGCCGGGACCTGGCCAAACATCCGAAATGAGGGATTTTCGCTGCGGTTGAATGCTCAACTCACTTGAAGCTTGCCTTGGCTTTTTTCAACGCTTCCTGCAAGGCGTCGCCGGCCGAATCGATGCCCGAACGCAAATGTTCCCAGGCGGTTTCGCTGGACTGCTGCAGATCGGTCAGCTTGTGCCGGATTTCGTCCCGTTTCTTCCGCATGTGGGCAAGTTGTTCCTGGTATTCCTGCTTTAAGTCTTCTTTTCCCAGATTTGCCTGGACCTCGAGATGGTCGAGATCGGCATTCCATTCGTCCAACTGCGCCTTGAGTTTGGCCACGTATTCGTCACGTTTGCTCATGTCTACCTCCTCGTTCCACCTGCAATGGGGAATGCACGGAAGAATCACTATACCGCCGAGACCACCGGAATCCTAGCATTATTCTAGCGATAGACCCGAGCGGCCTGGCCTTTTAGAATGTCAATCCAAGTCACATGATCGAGGAGGCGAAAATGATGATCAAACGCATTTTGATATTGCCGATCTTCATCCTGATGACCGGTTGCGCCGCCCTTCCCGCTGCCATGTCTTCCTCTTCGACCTTCGGCATCAGCCTACCGCCGATCGGAGCGCAGCCTTCTTTCCAAACGCTGGCCGCCACCTCGGTAATGTTGAAAAAGCGCAACTATCGGATCGTGAGGGCCGATGCAATCGGTGAAAGCACGGGGTTCAGCCTTCTGGGGCTATTCAGCTTCCGGCAACCCATGTACACCGAAGCGATGTCGCGGCTTTACCAAAAAGCGGAAATCTCCGAGGGCAAGGCGTTTGCGGTCGTCAATGTCGCCCATCAACAAAGCTCGACTTACTTCATTCTTTTCTCTCTCCCCAAAATCACCATCCGCGCCGATGTGATCGAATTCGTCGATGGGGAGGCGAAAGAAGAGATGACCTCCGAGCCCCCGGAAGAACAGCCCCTGACGCCGGCGGAAAGTTTTTAAGCAAACTTGGACGGCCCACGCAAGGGCCGTCCATTCGACTACGGGTGCTACGACGAGCGCCGGGTTAGGGACCCGCTATGATCTGGCCGCGAATCTCGCCGGGAGGAAAGGCCTCCGTATGCACATTCGCGTAAGCATTACCCTCGCGTATCGCCTTGAGGACCTCGGCGAAATCGCCCTCGTCGAACCCTTGAGCACTCACGGCAACGACATCGGCGGCGGTCAGGCTACCCTGGACAGTTCCGCTATCTTCAGGGCAGGCAGGCGTGCCTGCCGGCCCGTTGCCCAGATTGGTGCAGAGAAACACGACGATGCCGCCGTTCGCTCCGGCTTGTCCGATATGGATGTGCGCCTGTTGCACGCTCGTCGGCAAGTCCCGATAAAAGAGGCTGTAGCTGAGGACCGTATCGCCGTCATCGACGGTGGCGGTAAATAGTCCGACGCCGCTGGACGAGACGGTAGGCACCTCGAAAGCCCCCTTGAGCCCGGCGAAGAAGCTTGTCTGGGCGCTTACCGGTGCGTTGAGGCTCAAACCTATTGCGGCAGCGGTCAGGATCGTCGGGAAGCGGATGGCCTTGGCGGCAACACCCGGTTGATTGAAGTGTCGGTATTTCATGATCCACCTCCTATGAGGTCGTGGACGCATGAAAATATTAACTCTCCTTCCACCCTCATGAAAGTATTTTGATCAATAAAAACCGCAAATAAATGAAAATTCAGATTTCTTAATGATTGAGGAGCATTGCACCGAATATTTTTACCCGCAAATTTAAATTTATTTTAAGGAAAATCGGGCAAGACCCATAAATCCACGTAATAAGCCTTCCGCCAAGCTCGCCACCACCAACCCTACCGTTAAGCCAATGAGAATGGCCGAAAAATCAAGCTTCACGGAATAAGAATAATTTTCCCAGACCTCGGTTCGTATATCTGAAATCGGATTGAAAAAAACCTGGCTCAATGCACTGAAATAACTTTCCCTGAAATCGGCGACGGCATTTTTCAGGATTAGATTTCTTCGATAAATCGAATCGATACTCTCCCCGCCGGCATAAAACACTCGATCCCCGTCACTTTTATAATGGGCGATCAGCTTCTCCAAATCTCCGCCGAAGTATCGATCCGCGTCGCGCTGAAATTCATCCAGATTTTGTTTGGATTCCCGAAAATGGGATTCCAGACTCCTTCCATACTGATCGACGAAACCGGGAATTTGCACGCCGATCAGCGTGCCGCCCAAAAACAGGATCAATCTCAAATAATCAACAATTACCGTCATTTTCGTCGAGGGTTTTTCTAAGGAGCTACGGCGGCTCTTTCCACTCGGCTCCTTTATCAGTCGTGTCATCAATCATCCGGGACACGACATCTCATACGCGCCAACTTAAGCGCATAAGGCATTGATTTTTAGGGGGAAGTGACGGCATGATCTCAGCTTTTTCAACGACCAAATTGAAGGAGCCGGAGATGTCGTCACTTCCGAACCGTGTTGATATCGCATTCGAGCAGTTTGTGCAAGCGTTGCCTGAAGACTATGAAGCGATGGCCTATGAATTCCGGGCCTTTGTCCGGGGGCGCAAGATCACCAGTCCCCTCCAGTTGCTGCAGGTGGTGATGCTGTATTGCGGAGTGGATCTGAGTCTGAGAGGGACGGCCGGCAGGGTGACGCTGCTGCAAGAACAGATCACCGACACGGCCGTCCATAAGCGGTTGAAGGCTTGTGGTCCGTGGCTGAAGGCGATGTGTCAGCACCTGCATGAAGCAGGCCAAGTTGGCCTGCCCCCGGGACATTTGCGGTTTTTGATCGCGGATGGCAGCACGGTTCAGGTGCCCGGCGCCTCCGGGATCAGTTATCGGCTGCATTTGGCCATTGACCTGGTGAAGTTGGAGCTGGTGACGGTCGAAGTCAGCGATGCTCATACGGGGGAAAGCCTGGATCATTTCCCTTTTCAATCCGGGGATGTGGTGGTCGTGGATCGTGGCTACAACCAGCCTTTGAGCCTGATCCGTGCGGGTGAGCATGGGGTGAGCGTGGTCTTGCGATACAACCCGCATGGCATGAACCTGTACGACGAATCCCTGCGCAAGGTGGACGTGTATGACTGGCTTCAGAACCGAAAGACCTGTCAGCGCCGGCCGGTCCGGGTGATCGATGCGAAACGAAAAGCGTACGTCGACATGACGCTGCATGCCTTGCCCCTGCCCCCGGCCGAGGCGGAAAAGGCCCGGCAGCGACTGAGACGCCAGGCAAAAAAAAGGCTATACACCGTCGAAAGCGGCCTTGTCCCTGGCCGGTTGGGTGCTGGTACTGACCCATCTGCCGCCGGAACTGCTCCCTACCGAAACCCTCGGCGAATTGTACCGGCTGCGCTGGCAGGTGGAACTGTATATCAAGCGCCTGAAAAGCCTGTTGGCGTGGGATCGGCTGCGGGCTCGACAGGGAAGCGAACTGGCCCGGGTGTATTTGTACGGCAAACTGCTCTATACCCTGGTGTTGGAACAATTGGCCGGCCAACGCTTTGGCCGGCAATGGACCTGTCTGGACCGGCCGCGCCAGGGAACCGGGTGGCGCCTGTGGCAACTGCTCAAACAAGCGATCGATACGGCCATTCAGGCGCCGTGGCATTGGCAAACGCAAAACTACGATCCGTGCCGGAAAGTCATGATGGAGCGACCACGGAAAAGGGCATTGCAGACGCTTCCGGGGCCGGTGATCGAATTATTGGCGCATTGCAGGAAACAAGGATTGAGCAATGCCTAATAAATCAGTCGGTTATGGCTTAAGTTGGCGCGTATGACACGACATCTACACCACATATCGGCTCCATCCACCATACTGGTTCTCGACCTTGCCGCGCGGGATGCTGAAAATGATCAATAAAAGACCTACCAGGACCCCCGCCCAATCGGCAATACGGCTTCCGCCATCGAAGAGCCAGGGAGCGGCCATGAGCGCGAGCCCGAGCAGCACATTGATGAAACGCGCCGGACGGGCGGCTTCTGCCAGGGCGGTAATGGAAACCGTGATCACCAAGGAACCGATGAGATGGTCGCTGTCCGCTTGCGCGCCTTGGGTCCCGAAGATGAGCCGGGTGCACATCAGCCACACGCCCAGAGCAGTGCTCAAAACCAAAGACCAGGGCAGATTGACACCGCCGCCGACCATGTCCTTGAGGAGCGCCCAAGGCGAAGCGGCGAATGTTTCGGGCTCCATTTGGCGGCCGCCTTCCATGGTGTCGCCCCGAAGGAATGCCAGGAGGACCGACTTGCCTTTGCGCTTGCGTTCCAGCAGGAATTGGCCCGCGGCAATCAGTTCATCCAAGGAATAGGGAATCTGGATGAGCATCGCCGCCGCCGCTACCAGGCAGAGCGTGCACCAGGTTCCGATGAGGATGGGTTGAATCACGATGAAAAAGATGCTGACGACACCCAGCGGGACGATCATCAGCCCGAACAAAACCACCAGCCAAGGCATGGTGCGCCATCGGGCACGGCCTCCGATGATGCCGGTCAGTATCTCCAGCATATAGGTCACTGCGCCGAGGCCGGCATCGGGGACGGGCCAAGCCTTGGATACTTCCGAGGTGATAATCGTTTCCGTTCCTGCGCCAAAAAAGGGATCCCAGGCGTGGTCGATGTGACCCAGTTGATAGGCCGCCAGGTAGCGGGAGATATAGAGCCCAATGAAAGCCAAGAAAATGATGGGAATGCGCTGCATCCACGAAGAAGGGGTATAGTCCCAACCGGGGGGGATATCAGGACCCGTCATCTTGGCAAGGATCCCGACGCCCGGCATCGGACGCACCAAGAAGGAGAAGCCGATCACCAACCCCCCCACCAAGGTGTCATTCAGGTAGGCCGTGGCATCCGGCGTCCAAAAGATTAAAGGGGCGAACAACAGCCACAGGCCCATGACCCCGTTGGCGAAACGCGCCCAGACCATGCGTCGCGAGATCGACAGCGCGGCGAACAAAAGGACCAGCGCGCCGCTGATCAGATCGTTGACCACCATGGTGGGATCATCGTAACCCGCAATCGGCGGGCCGGTGATGAGCCAGGTGCCCATCGCCATATTGATGAAATGCGCCCATAGATGCTGCCGGTGCTCCTCGCGCCAAGACGCATCGTATTTTTCCAGCAGATGATCCGGGGGCTCCGGCTGCGAAGCCAGGGTTTCCACCCAGTCGGGCGGCGTGATTTTGTTGCGCCGATACCAGTCCAAGGGATCGGCCTTGAAGTGCTCCACGATCACGGGCAAGACGTCTCGCAGAGAATGCCTGGGCTCCCAGTCCAGCAGCTTTCGAGCCCGACTGATGTCCAGTTCATAATGGTCATCCGCCAGATCTACCATGAACGGCTTGATGAAGGGTTTTTCGCCTTGGTCGACGGAATCCGGAATGAGCGGCTCCATCTGTTCCTGGAGGCGGGCACCGGTCTTGGCCAGCAGCTTGGGCAGAACCTCCGTCTCCCACATTTCGCCATGGATCAGGTAGCCGAGTTCGTTTTGCAAGGCCTCGTAGCCCATCGCCCCGGGCTCGCCTACGAGCAACTTGAGCGGATTAGGCAGCTCCTTGCGCCTGCGAACAAGACGAACGACGGCATCGGCCAGGTCGTCGATATGCAAAAAGGACTGGCCGTGAGAAATAGTCCCCGCGAATACGCGGCTGGTGAATTGACGTTCATAGATCCGCTGGATCTGATGCGACAGGGTGGGCGGTTGCAAACGGTCGGTATACACCCCCGCGATGCGCAGCAGCACATAGGGGATGGCGCCGTGTTCACGCTGCACGACTTCCTCGGTTGCGCGCTTCGACTGGGGATAGGCCCATTTGGGGCGCAGCGGCCAATCTTCCGTGATCGGGACTCCCGGTTCGGTGGGGGCATGCACCAGCATCGTGCTGGCATAGATGAACTGTTCGACCTGAAAATCCTGCAGCGCGTGGAGCAGGCGGCGGGTTCCCTTGACATTGATCTCTTCGTAGAGGGGATTGGGCTCGCCGGTGAAATCGTAATAGCCGGCCAGATGCACCACCGAGGCGATGCGCGTGCCATAGCGTTTCCGCACCTGAGCCATGGCCTCCTCGACCGCCGAATCCGAGGTCAGGTCGCAGGAAACCAAATCGGCCTTTTCTAAAGGTCCGGGAGCCAGGTCAAGACCGACAATGGTATAGTCCTCCGCTAGGGCTTGACTCAACACTTGGCCGAGGAATCCGCTCGCTCCCGTGATCAAGACCACGCCTTTTCCGTCGTGATTCGCGTTTCTGCCCGAGGGATTCTTGCTTTCTTCCCGCGAAGCGCGGTCGCCTTTTTGCGTCATGATCGCGCCCTCCTACCGTTTATTTCAGGCCGGGCTTCTGTTTCCTCAGTTCCCGCCCAACCAGCGCCAACATCTTGCCATAAAACACTTCCTTCTTAGCTCGACTTTCCCCATTATGCGGCATAGCACATTATCTCGATACAGCGGGTCAGTAATGGGTTGGGATTTTTTTCCACGTCGGTGGCTGGCGGCGACCTGGAAAAAAGGTGTGCACTCCACAGGTGACGGCGTACCAAGGCCAACGCATCGATAAAGGTCGGGTGAGTTTTGCGATACCAGGCAGCGGTACGCACCGGCATCGCCTGGTTGGCGACCAGCCGATCGGCCATGAGGGTGACCAGGGAGAACAAGCCGAGCAGGATGGGCGTGGTCCGGGCGATCGCCCGCCTTGACCTTTGGCGCTGCGTTTCCAGTCCCAAGTGGGCACGGGTTTCTTCGAAGGTGACCTCGACCTGCCAACGGCGGATAAACCACTGGACGATCTCTGTCGGCGCGGCCTTCGGATCCGTGCACAACAGCGCTTGGGCCTGGAAGCGCTGGAGCGGATCGCGGATCAGCACCCAACGGAGCGGTACGGGCGGTTTGCCCGCGTGGTACCACACCGCCGTGCCCGAGGCGATTTCCACCGGGCGGTCGGATTCGCCATACCACCGCGCAACGGTCAAGCGTTGCCAACGGGTCGCCGGGTCGGCGGCCACTTGCGCCAGCGTGGGGAGCCGTTTCCCTTTTTTGCGCGGTCGACCAGAGCGGCCCGGTCGCGGCGGCGGGGCCGGTTCGTACAACGCCGCATCCAACCGCAGCCGGGTCACGACACTGAACCGGTCCCCGGTCACAGCCGCCAATAGATCCAAGGCCGCAAAGCTCTGATCGGCGACCACCACGATCGAGCGGGTGGGCAACCAGCGCCGGACCATCCGCAAGAGCTGCCGGGCCCGCTCGGTCAAGGATCGATGCGCACGCCGATAGCGCCGATAGTAGCGCTCCGAGGGGCATAGCGAGGTCAGAAAAGGAAGCGCCCAAACCCGATGGGCCCAAGGGATCGGCACCAACAGCATCAGGCTCAACCAACGCAGGCCGCTGGCTTTCACAAAATGCCCTCGACTGGAGCGGACCGGGTCCCGGTAAATCCCCCGAGCACCAATCTGGCGGCCCCACCGTCGCTCAATCGTGTCATCCAATCCCATCACCAAAGGTCCTTGCCAGGCAAACGCCTGGATTAACAGCCCCAACAACAGGCGACTGCCGGCCGGCCCAGACCACCGCGCCCGGCTGAGCACCCGATGGTAATTCTTGAAATGAGGTGCCTCGCCGAGCCCCATCACCCGAAGCACTGCCGCCACCGTACGTCGACCAGGCGTGAGGATCGCACCTATCAGTAACACTTGCGCCCGTTGCCATACCCTTTTGCTGAACAGCGGTGCAAACACCTTTATAATCGACAAGACGTCGGGAGGTAATCCGCCCATCTGAAGAACCTCTTTTTGGTCGAAGATGATTCTTCATAGGTGGTTATCTCCCGGCCCTTATACAACCCCTCAAATGGGGAAAGTCGAGCTTAGGCCCCCGAAATTCCAATCCCCGAGAGAGACGGTGGCTATCGGAGCAGCAACAGCGGCTTTTTCATATGCAGCAACATTTTGGCGGTGAAGCTGCCGAGCAGCAATTCGCGAAATCGGGTATGGCTGAAAGCTCCCATGACGGTGAGATCGATGTCGTGGGTGGCCTGATAGTCACACAACTCTTGATCGGGTTTGCCGCGCAACTTTTGGGTAATCAACTCGATCCCGCCGGCCCGGGCGATCTTGTTCGAGGCCGACTCGAGCAGCGCGTCCGCCGTCCTTTCGTCCTTGTTGACGCAGACCAAATGGCAGGTGAGCCCTTTGTAAAGCGGGCTGGTGGCGACCATATCGACGGCCTTTTCGGCCGCATCGCTGCCATCGTAGGCCAGCATGATGCGCTGCGGCGCCGTGAAGGGGGCGTTGACCACCAAGATCGGCCGATGCAGGGAGCGAATGATGGTTTCCAGCTGCGCGCCCAATTGGCCCGGCCGGTTTTCGTGCGCCTCGCCGCGAACGCCCAGGACCAAAACGCGAATCTGATCCTCCAACTCGATCAGCGATTCGGTCAGACTGCCGTGGCGCTGACTGACGATGGGGTCCGCCACGCCCGCCTTCACCACCCGCTCCCGAGCCGCTTCCAGCATCAGCTTGCCCTTCTGGAGCATCAGCTTGCTGCGCTGCTGTTCCACCTCCGTCAACTCTTCCAACAGGTACTCCTGGCTGCCCAAACCAATCGCCCCGGATAAATCCGCCCGATCGGCGGTGTCGCGCCGCTCCAGGTTGTGCAGCAGCTTGAGCGGCACCTCCACCCGCTGCGCGATCCAGGCCGCGTAATCGCAAACCGCCGGCGTGAAAGCCGACCCGTCGATACAGGCCAGGACGACCGTTTCGGTGCATTGCATCAGTGTCCCCCCATGATCTTTTCGATTTCCTCCGGTTTATCGTGCACGCCGAATCGGTCGATGATGGTGGCCGTCGCTTCGTTCATCCCGATCAGCTCCACGTCGGCCCCTTCCCGCCGGAATTTGATGACCACCTTATCCAGCGCACTGACCGCGGTTATATCCCAGAAGTGCGCCCGGTGTAAATCGATGACCACCTTCTCCACCGCCTCCTTGAAGTCGAAGGAAGCGGTGAATTTGGTCGCCGAATTGAAGAAGACCTGACCCACCACCTGATAGGTTCTCGCGTTGACGGCCTCGTCGAATTCCGAATCCACGTACATGAAGTGACTGATTTTGTTGGCGAAAAACAGCGACGCCAGCAACACGCCGACGAACACCCCCAATGCCAGATTGTGGGTCCAGACCACGACGATGACGGTGGTCACCATCACCACGTTGGTGGACAAGGGATGTTTTTTTAGATCGCGAATCGAGCTCCAGCTGAAGGTACCGATGGAGACCATGATCATCACCGCCACCAGGGCCGCCATGGGAATATACGACAGCCATCGCCCCAGAAACACCACCAGAATCAGCAGAAACACCCCGGCCATCAGGGTGGAAAGGCGCCCGCGCCCGCCCGATTTGATATTGATCACCGACTGGCCGATCATCGCGCAGCCGGCCATGCCGCCGAGGAGTCCCGCACCGATATTGGCCACCCCCTGGCCCTTGCATTCGCGGTTTTTGTCGCTGCCGGTATCGGTCAGATCGTCGATGATGGTGGCGGTCATGAGTGACTCCAGGATGCCCACCACCGCCAGCGCCGCCGAATAGGGAAAGATGATCCGCAGGGTTTCCCAAGACAACGGCACCTGCGGCCAAAGAAAGACCGGCAAGGTGTCGGGCAACTCCCCCATGTCGCCGACGGTGCGGATATCCAGTTCCAAATAGGCCGAAACGGCGGTCATGGCGAGGATGCAGACCAAAGGCGAAGGCAAGCTTTTCCCGATCACGGGCAGGTAGGGAAAAAGATAAATGATCGCCAACCCGCCCGCGGTGACGGCATAGACGTGCCAGGAGACGTCGGTCAATTCGGGCACTTGAGCCATGAAAATCAGGATCGCCAAGGCATTGACGAAACCGGTCACCACCGAGCGCGAGACGAAACTCATCAGATTGCCGAGCTTCAAATAGCCGGCGACGATTTGCAAAACGCCCGTCAGCAGGGTGGCCGCCAGAAGGTAGGACAGTCCGTGCTCCTTGACCAGGGTCACCATGAGCAGTGCCATCGCCCCGGTGGCGGCGGAGATCATGCCGGGCCGGCCGCCCACGAAGGCGGTTATGACCGCGATGCAGAACGATGCGTAGAGCCCGACCTTGGGATCGACGCCGGCGATGATGGAAAAGGCGATCGCTTCGGGAATCAGCGCCAGGGCGACGACGGTGCCGGCGAGCACGTCGCCGCGAATGTTTCCGATCCAATCTTGTTTTTTCGATAAAAGGAGCATGTTTTTCCTGTCAATGGATGAACACCGGATGCAAACGAGACACAACCCACGCTTCCCGCGCCATATCCTGCAGCATAAAGAGGCAAATACCGACGCGTCGATTCAGGCAAGTAATCTAAGAGGCTGCTTACAAGGCTATCTCAAAGGGGGGCAGGGCCCGGCGGCTTGCCCTACTTCGGCGCAGTTCGGGGCGGCTTGGTCAACAATCTCTAAAGTGCGCCGGGATAAATAAACCGCTTAAGGCCGTGCATGGAATAATGCATACGGTCTGCCAACGTCAGATAAGTCTGCCCCGAGAAGGCGGGAAGCTCTTGCGGGTGCCGGATGTCACAAAACCCCGCACCACTAACATCAATTATTATTCGCATCTCCTTGCGTCTCCTATTCTCCCTGCTTCCAACTTAAAAATCCACTTATGAAACAAAAGGTTGCCTGAAAGGAAACGAACCTTCCACAGGGTTTGCATCCTTATTTAACCGCTTGCCCGAGCATGAGCCGAGGCCAGGGTTTTGCGCAGTTCGGTTTCACATGCCTGCAGTTGGACCATCGCCTCGCTGCGCATTTTCTTGCCCTGATCGGCGATCTGAAGACTTTCTTCGATGGTCGCGATCAACGTCTCATTGGCTTTCTTGATGGTTTCGATATCGAAGACGCCGCGCTCCAACTGCTTGCGGGTTTCGGCATTGGCCTGCTTCAGGTTCTCGGCGTTGGCGGCCAACAGCTCGTTGGTCAGATCGGTGGCGGCTTTCACCGTTTCCGCCGCCTGGGAAGAGCGGTAAATGGTCACCGCCGTGGCCAACTGCTGGCGCCACAGAGGCACCGTATTGACGATGGTGGAGTTGATTTTGTTGACCAGCCCCTTGTCGTTTTCCTGCACCAGGCGAATCCCGGGCAGGCTTTGCATGGAAACTTGCCGAGTCAGCCGCAGATCATAAACCCGGCGCTCCAGATCGTCTCGGGCGGCGCGCAGATCGCGCAAGTTTTGCGCTTCAACGACCTCGGCACTGGTTTCGGCCTTTTCTGCCAGTTCCGGAATGATCGTCTCGTCCAATTTCTTCAGTTTCTCTTCGCCGGCGGCGATATAATCCTCCAGGGTGTGAAAATATTCCAGATTGGCCTGATAAAGCCGATCCAGCGAGGTGATATCGGTCAGCAGTTGGGTTTTATGCTGTTCCAGCTTGTCGATGATCCCGTCGATCTGCTTGCGCACCGCTTCGTATTTCTGCAGAAACTTGACCACCGGCTTGGCCTTGCCCAGCAAACGATCGAAAAAACCTGGTTTCTTATTGGGGTCCAGTTCGTCCACGTCGAATCCTCGAATCGTCGCCACCATTTCGTTGAGATCTTCGCCGGCCGGCCCCACATCCTTGTTTTTGACCCCGTCCAGCATCCGGTCGGAAATGGTGGTCAATTGCTCTTGGGCCTTGCTGCCGAAGAAGATGATCGAATGCGTGTCGTGCATGTCGATTTCATTCATCAACTGTCGAATATTGTCCCGCCGCTCGTCCGGGGCTTGGTCGAAAGGCAGGACCTCCTTTTCCACCCCCGGCACGATTTCCTTGAATACTTGGCTCCCCGGAATGTCACTGGTTTCCGGTTTCGTCGGATCTGTCCGCTGTTCGCTCATACCTGACTCCGCTTGGTTTTCTCGCATCAAAGGATGCCTTCACGTTTGAGTTGGGTATTCAACACTTCGATTTGCACATCCAAATCGAATACGTCGTCTTCCAGCAATTTCTGCTTTTGTTCCCGAAACACCGATTCGATGCTGATCAGCACGTTGCGAAAATTTTGCTCCAATTCGCCCGACTGGGTGTGCTCGTGGGTCCGGGCGTAGCCTTCGGTCACCTGCCGGGCGCCGTCCAGATAGACGGTGAGAAATTTGCGCGCCCGGCGGATATCGCGGGGATCGGCTTCAATTTCCGCCAGGATGTCGTCGGCGACGGTGCAAATCCGCTCGATGCGCCGATTCAATTCGGGGTTTCGGATTCGATCGTTGGCCTGCTCGATGTTTCGGATGATGCGGCCCGATTCCTCCAGGGTCTGTAAAATCTCATCGCCGGAATAGCCATGGGCGCCGACGATCTGTTTCGGACGCCGCGGATCGAAGCCATAGCTCAAATACATACCCAGCAACGCGCCGCCGGCGAACAGGGACGCCACCAGGGGAGGCCGCCCGGCGCCGAGCCAGACGATCATGCCGGTGGCGGTGGCGGCAATCAGCGCCGCCGTCAGTTTCAACGGCCAGCGGGGGGGACGGGCGATGCGACGCCGGTCGTAGAGCGCTTCCGCCTTCAGTCCTCGGCGGACACACCAAGCCGCCAGCATATAGCCGGCAAAGCCCGAGGCGTTGACGATCACCGCCGTCACGTCACCTTTCGCCAGAGCGATGACCGTCGCCGGAATCAAGGCCACCGGCAGAAAATACAGCAGCAAACCGCGGGGAGAGTAGCGTTGCAGGGTATCGGCAACGGATCGCTTGGAAATCCCGAAGCGGGGAAGCTTGAATCCGCTGAAATCGGGCAATTGATTCAAACCGCGTCCACGCTTTTGTTGAGACGATCGGCGGAAAAACCGGCCTTGACGGGCTGCGCCTTGACCATCGACTGACAGGTCGCCAGCCCCACCGTGGCCACCAATAAGATAAATCCCAGCAATCGACGCAGGATCAAGGGCATAGCTTACCCACTTCGCGGCAATTTATAGAAATGAAGTACCTCCACCTCCTACCGCGGATATTAACACGATTTTTTCCTTTCCAAGCATAGCCTCGTGGCGTCAAGCCGAAGCGAACGGGGCATTCGGACATTTTGTTCGCGCTACACCGTTCAGTTTTCGTTCAAGACATGCGCGATAAATTGGCATCGTCCTTCGACGAAACGTCAAAAACGCGCATCGAGATGTCCAACAATGACCCTGACTATCGGGAGAGAACAATGAACAAAACCATTTCAATCGCTGGTTTGGCTACGGTGTTCGTACTGCTGTTTGCAACGCCGGTATTGGCGTTCGGCGACCACGGGCACGGCAGGGGATACGGCAAACATCGTCCCGCCAAACACGTCATCCATCATCGACCCCAGGTCCGCCATCGGACCGTCGTGGTACATAATTATTACAATGATTATCGGCCGCGGCGCCATGATTACCGCCATCGGCCTCGGGACCGCCGCCGGACCAGGGTCGCCTATCGTCGTTATGACGATCGCGGATCGCGTCGCAACAATTATCGTCGTAACGGCGGACAGTCCACCCTCCCCGTCTTGATCGGCGGCGCCGTGGGCGGGGTTCTGGGCTATGAATTAAGCCGCGGGAACGCGGTTACCACCGGCGTGGGCGCGACAGCCGGTGCCGTGATCGGCCAGGTAATCGGGCGTTGAGCCGCTTGCGGCATGATATTTTCTTACCGCTCAATGGAAAGCATCGGAGTCAGGTTGAATCTATTCCCCCTGAATATCGGAATATTTAACCTGATCCCGCTCCTGGGCACAGTAGCGGCCCCCACTGCCCTGCCAATCCGATGATAGACGCCATTATTTCATTTTTAGTGGCTTGTTGCTCTGGATGGAGTGGTCTTTTTTCTTCTGATCACCGGTAGGAAAAAGTGATCTTCAAGATACAAGCCTAAAATCGTGATCGGAATGAAAGTTAACAAAAGCATAGTGGCGAATTCCGCGTTGTAACCCACCAATAGCGCGGTAATGAATAATAAGATACCCAGCGAGTAAAACTTCCACCCCAAATAAACACCCGAAAGAAAAGTGGAGAGCGCTAATATGACGTGGATTGCCAGCCCGGCGCCGGTATCATCGACTTGACCGTTTTTCAATAAAAAAAAGATCACTACCACGGCCATTGCGGTACCCCCCCAATGCGTTGTCTGCAGGGTCGCTAGACGGCTCAGGGACCCCCCCTGATTGACAACGCGCGATGTTTCCAAAAACACAGCGCTGAATCCTAAAATAGGCACCATGCTCAGCCAATAAATGTAGCTTAGACGCGGAAAGCTGGAGCTGATCACATCGCCGATCAAGACAAGAAAAACGAGGCCCACGAAGGTAACCTGCTTAAGATAGGAAAACCTCAACACCTGGTTGACATTGGGGTTTTCCAGAATCCTTTCCTCAATTACCTCTTCCACCTCCCCGGTGATGGCTGCGATTTTTTCTTTCATATCTCACCTCAGATTCATTTGGCGCTCTCTGCCAAATTAACACGTATTTATCGATGTGATCCAGGTTGAGATCCTAATGCTGCGGCACAATTCAGCCAGCATGTGCGCTTGCCTTCTACCGTCATTGCGTTATCTACTCGGCAAAACAATTTCGTGATAAAGTCAATTCTGGTCATGTGAGCTGTCCTCCTGCCAGAGAGTTTTGCATCAACCTCAACCAGTCATATCACGCGTGATTTCGCGCTAGCATTATTGGTTCATATGTCGAATAGGGATTCCATTTTGAATTTATGATCTTCCGGGAGCGGGATTATGTGTCAAATGAGCTGTCATTCATCGGGTTTCTCCGAGCGCGGACATCCGGCAGGGATGCACATCTGCTATTTGTATAATCATGAAAATGAGCGGCGGCATACCATTGCGCAATTTATCCAAAGCGGACTGCTGGCCGGAGAGAAGATAGGCTACCTCGCGGATATTCCCCAGACGATTAAAATGGACACGTATCTCTCTCGACTCGGAATGACGCCTCCCGACAATCTTAAACCGGAACAATGGGTCCTGGCCCAGACGGAGACAACCTATTGCCCGGATGGCACCTTCCAGCCGGAGCGCATGATTGATCATTGGCGATCTTTCTATATCCAGGCGCAACAGGAAAGCTTTGCCGGAGTCCGCGTGACCGGAGAAACCAACTGGCTAGGCAAAAAATTGCCCGGCATCGAGCGCTGGATTGAATACGAAGCGATGCTCAACGATCTGGTGGACGAACTGCCCTTCCAGAGAATCCTTTGCCAATACGACGTGAACAAAATGGACGGCGCCATGCTTTTCGAGGTACTGAGTGTTCATCCGATGATGATCGTAGCCGGCCAAATCGTGCATAATCCCTACTTTCAACAGTCTAAAACATCGTAAGCGATTTCGCGCTCAGGGATCTGCTTACGCCATACGCTTTCTTCCATGGCGCAATTGTTTTGATTACACCGCTTGTCCATGACGGCTGCTCGATGTAAAGCCGAGGTTCTCGGCAAATTATTCGTGATTCCGGGGACCCTGTGCGTACTTCCCGACCAGGAATCCATTGTGGATTTCGCCGCCAACGCAATCAACCGGACCGTGCCCGGCCTTGCTACGGTCTATTTCTGTCTCGATTGCACCGTCAGCCCAAACGCTTCCCGGCCTATCCCCGATTATGCCGGCCGCGCCACCCTGTCGAACAATTCGACCCACGGCAACCAACCGGATGCGCTGGATCAAGCCGACATGCGTCATCTGCCGCTGCGCACCGCCTCGAAGCTATACGGCTTCATGGCGTACTCGGTCCATAACCTTGAGGCGTTTTTGCCTTACGAGCCTTATCTCGCGAACCTTGCCAATATCGTGGCAACGGAACTGGAAAGGCGTTCGTTGGAGCAGACGAGGCAAATCGTCCAGGAACAGCTTCATCAAGTATTGCAGGAACTCGAATCGGAGGTCCAGGACCGCACGGCCGAGCTGGCCCGGCGCAATGCCGAGCTCGAGCAAGAAATCCAATCTCGCAATAGCTTGGAACAAGCGCTGAGACTCAGCGAGGAGCGCTACCGATCTTTGGCCATTGCCACGACTCAAATCGTATGGACCACCGACTCGAAAGGCGAAATCGTCGAGGACATCCCCAGTTGGCGCCTATTCACGGGGCAAAAAGAAGGGGAAATTAAAGGCGATGGCTGGCTCCATGCCGTGCATCCGGAAGACCGCGGAAGCGTCCTGGCAAATTGGCGGCAAGCCGTGGCGACCGGCTCGATCTTGGAAACGGAATATCGCCTGCATCGGCACGATGGGGAATATCGGCATGTCGCCGCTCGCGGCGTGCCGGTATTAGAAGCCGATGGAACGATCCGGGAATGGATAGGCACCTGCACCGACATCACCGAACGCAAGCTGGCGGAAGAAGCGCGCCGGAAATCCCATGAAGAGCTGGAACTTCACGTACGGAAGCGGACTTCGGAACTGGCCCGCACGAACGAAGCGCTGTGCGGCGAAATTGCCGAAAGAAAGCGTATGGAACAAGCATTACGCGAAAACGATCGCCACAAGGACGAGTTTCTGGCCATGCTCGCTCACGAACTGCGCAACCCGCTCGCCCCCATCCGCCATGCGCTGCAAGTATTAAAAAAACATGACCCAAAAGACCCTGCGCTGGAATGGGGACATAGCTTAATCGACCGGCAAGTCACGCATCTCGCGCGGCTGCTCGACGACCTGCTCGACGTGGCGCGCATCATCCAGGACAAGATCCGCTTAAAAATAGAACGTTGCGATTTGTCCGAGATCATCGCACGCGCCGTCGAAGACACCTTGCCCTTGATCGAGGCTCGAAGGCATCGCTTCGTTCTTTCCGTGCCGGACGAACCGCATTGGCTGAAAGGCGATGCGACGCGGCTGGAACAGGTCGTGACCAATCTGCTGAACAATGCCGCCAAATATACCGAGGAAGGCGGCAAAATCACACTCAGCGTCAGAAGGGCCGGCAACGACGCGGTGATACGCGTTGAAGACACCGGTATCGGCATCGCCCCGGACCTGCTGGCCCGGGTCTTCGATCTTTTCGCCCAGGCCGACCGTTCTTTGGCTCATGCCCAAGGAGGACTGGGACTCGGCCTGACGCTGGTCCGTCGACTGGTCGAGAAACACAACGGCACGGTCACGGCCGAAAGCGCAGGCATCGGCCAAGGCAGTGCATTTACGGTACGGCTGCCGCTCTTGCCGGCTGATCGCCCCGCCGACGAATCCCTCCCCGCGCCCGGACCGGACTCTCCGGCTTCGCCGGCCTCCAAGCTTCGCGTCCTGGTCGTGGACGACTACGCCGACGCCGCTGAAAGCCTGGCGATGCTGTTGCGAATAGAAGGATATGAAGTCAAAACAGCCCAAAGCGGCATACAAGCGATCGAACTGGCTCGAGTTTTTCGACCCCGGATCATAGTGCTCGACATCGGCCTTCCCGATCTGGACGGTTATGAGGTCTCCAATCGGTTGCGCAAACTGCCGGAAACGCGGGAGGCGACGTTGATCGCCTTGACCGGTTACGGGCGCACCGAAGACCGAATCCGCTCACAGGACGCCGGATTCGACCATCACTTGCTCAAACCGGTTGACTTCGAAACGTTATCGGAGTTGCTGTCCCGGACTTAACGCGTCCCTTAAATATTCGGGGTCCAGAGTCTGAGGTATCCCCAGATCGCAAAATGTTGGATGGTAGCCCCTTATGCCCAAGACTTGACCCCATTATTCCGATATGATCCCATTACCCCGTCTCGCTAAAAAGCACGTTAGAATTTCGATTCCCGGCACCCATTGAAAAGGGTCGATCAGAAGACATTGACCAAGGTACGCGAACTACGCAAGAGGTGAAAAGCACCATATCCTACCCGGGGGCAGTCATCGTCAATTAAAGTATCCGTCGGAGGAATCCATGATTCACCAAGTACCCGAAGTAACTTTCAAGACCCGGATTCGTGACGAATCCATCGGTGGCGACAACCCTTTCCGGTGGCAAGACGTTACCCCTAGTGACATCTTCAAGGGAAAAAACGTGGTCCTGTTTAGTTTGCCCGGCGCCTTCACGCCCGTTTGCTCTAGCAACCATCTCCCCGGTTATGAGGCAAAATATGACGCGCTGAAAGCTAAGGGTATCGACGAAATTTATTGCCTCAGTGTCAACGATGCTTTCACCATGTTTCAGTGGTCGAAACATTTAGCAGTCGAAAAAGTAAAAATGCTCCCTGACGGCAACGGTGATTTCACCCGATTAATGGGAATGCTGGTCAGGAAGCAAAATCTTGGATTTGGCCTTCGTTCGTGGCGCTATTCCATGCATGTGGTCGACAGCGAAATCAAGCAAATGTTTATTGAACCCGGTCTGATGGACAACTGCCCGGAAGATCCTTTTGAAGTCAGCGATGCTGACACCATGCTGAATTATCTCAGCCAATAACTGGTACAACGATGCTAGGAGAATGAGGTTAGGAACAGCGACGCCGATGATGTAATATTCGGGGCCCGCTTATTAGGTGGCGTAAGGAGGGCGGGCTAAGTCGGGTAGCAGGGAGGCGTTACCGCGCTCCCCGCCCCCTAAGAACCGTACGTGCGGGTTTCCCCGCATACGGCTCAAGCCTCTGCAAAGCCCCTTATGACAGGAGCCGGCAGTCCTCTTTCGACCCGGTTGTGGTACTGCCGATGGCAGTTCGGATGAAGGAGCACCAGGTTGGATTGTATGTCCCTGCCGCCATCGCATCTGTGTTGGATGTGATGCCGGTTCCATCCGGTTTCCTTGGTGATTGGTTCACCGCAGACCGCACACCTTCCTTCCTGGGCAAGCCAAAGGTTCAGCAGTTTTCCCCAGCCCTTGAGGTCGTCCTTCGCTTTCAGGTCGAGCCTTCTCTCGAAGTATTCCTCAAATTTCGGGTCGTAGGGGTTCGCTTCACCCTTGATCTTGACGTGGCGGCGGATCGGCGTGTCACTGGCTTTGACCAGTTTCATCAACTTTTCCTCGCCGTTTTTGTCCTTCACCTTGGCTCCGAACACCCAATTCCGGTTTCCTTGCCGGTGGAAATACCGGTCCTTGATCCATTTCTTGGGTTTGTTCGGATGCCTCCGGCAGCACCAGCGCCAAAGCTGTTTCCAGATGACGTAATCTACCTTCTGGAAGGTTTCTTTCGCCACCTGGTTTTGGTGATAGTTCGCCCACCCCCGGATTACCGGGTTCAGGCGTCCTATCAGATTTTCCTGCTTCGCCTGGCGGTTGGCTTTGATGAATTCCCGGATTTTGCGCCGAAGCGCCTGGACGTTCTTTTTCGCAGGTTTGATGAGCAATTTGCCCCCATACTTGCGAACGTTCCATCCGAGAAAGTCAAAGCCCTCCTCGATATGCACGATCTTGGTTTTCTCGGGAGACAAGAAAAGCCCCCTTTCCTTTAGAAAACCTTCGATCACGGATTTCGCCTCTACGAGCGTCTCTTTCGAAGCGCCGGTGACGACGAAATCGTCACAATATCGCACCAGATAGACTTTAGCGGGGTTGGAATATACACTTCCATTTGTGGTGAGGCGTTTTATTCCAAAATGCCGCTCCAACTCCTTTTCCATCCCGTCCAAAGTCATGTTCGCCAGCGTCGGCGAGAGGATACCGCCTTGCGGCGTGCCCGCCTCGGTTGGGAACCATTGGTGATTCCAGACGAAGCCGGAATCCAGCCATTTCCGTAGAACCGCCTTGTCCATGGGGATGTTGGCGGCCATCCAGTCGTGGCCGATGTTGTCGAAGCAACCGGCGATGTCCGCGTCCAGAACCCATTGAGCCGATTGGCGTTTTCCCAATGCTATAAAGCATTGTTCCGCCGCATCTCGGCTCGCCCGCATGGGCCGAAACCCGTACGAGTTCGGGTCCGCCAAGGTTTCTTCGATGGGTTCCAAAGCTTGCAGGTATATCGCCTGCATTGCCCGGTCCCGCATGGTCGGAATCCCCAGTGGGCGCTTCTTCCCGTTCGCTTTCGGGATAAGCACTCGCCTCAAGGGTCGGGGTCGGTAGCCCCTTCTCTTGAGCGACAATACCGCTTTGGCTTTGTCCGCCGGGGTGTTCCAGGTTTCCCGGTCCACGCCCGGCGTCCGTTTGCCCTGGTTTTCGGTCACCCGTTTCACGGCAAGGGCCTTGCCGGAGAACGAGTGGGTCAGGAGCCATTGCAAGGCTTTCACCTTGCCCCGGCGTTCTTCCCGGACCGCCTTTGCAATACGCATTTGCAGCCTTCGGACTTCCCGATGGGCCTTGGCCCAGTCGATGCCGTGCCAGTCCATCTCGAAGCCGGAGGCCGCACCAGTTGCAATGTCAACCGTCATTTGCTTGTCCTCCTGTGAATGGCTCTGCAAACTCTCTTGCAAGGAGAGACCCGCCGGAAGTCTGCCCGCTTTCGCGTGGGATGATGTCGGGTTTCCCCTCAATCCCTATCCATCCCATTACAGGACGGCGTTCGCTTTTTCGGCTTCCCTTACCCGCATCTTCAACAACCTTCCTTACGGTCGGCCTGCCCCGAAGGGCGGAGATACGGGCTTACCGTGTTTCGCGTAAGTGACTTCGGAAGGTTAGGCGCTGGCTTTTTCCCGGTAGGCATTTGTCCCCGCTTGGTGAGGGTGTAACACCAAGACCGCCTTCTCGCCTTTTGGCTCAAGCCTGTTCAGCATCTTTGGCTTGTCTAAGGTGACGGGATTTATCACCAGTTCGCATACGCTCGCCCTACTTCCGAGCCTAGCCCCCCACCGCGCGATGCTCGCAGTTCCGCCTTGCCCTCGCGGGTTCGGCTTCATCCCTTGCGGGATTGGGGTACATTGTCGAGGCGGCTTCGGACGGAACGGTTGCCCCTTCCGCCCGCGCCTCTTGGCTACTACTGGAGGAACAGTAGGTTGTGTCATGGGATTAATTCCAAGCACAACAATCACTTACGCGACTTCACGTCGCACACACCCGTCCTTGCCCGATTGTGCATTATTTGTAATGGCTCCATAGCCGCAATACCTTGACAACCCTACCCTCTTCTAGCACTTGGTATACTGTCCGATGCTGTATATTGATACGCCTCGAATAGGCCCCTGCAAGATCACCGACCAGCTTTTCGAAAGGGGGCGGCCTCTGAAACGGGTCTTCCGCAAGGATGGCCAACAAATCCTGCGTTTTTGGTTTCAAGCCGCTTGAAGCCAGCTTCTTGGCGTCCTTTTGTGCTTGCTTCGTATAAACCAGCCGCCAACTCACCAATCCAAATCCTCGGCGCACTCGTCAGTAGACGTCTCCATACCTTCCCGGATCGATTCGCGCATACCAGGGATAGATAGCAGAAACAGCGTTTCTTGAATCGCCTCCCAGTCCTCCTCGGAAATCAGCACCGCCTTATTCCGCTTCCCCGATATCAGCAACGGCTGATGCGAGGATGCGGCCTCGTCGATCAGTCGATACAGGTTAGCGCGGGCTTTGCTGGCTGTAATTGCAGTCATGACACACCTCCAATAGTCTACCTGAAAAACATGGTACGCTTTTTGGTACGTACGTCAAGAAGCACGTCTTGCCCGCATAACGCCGAAAGAATATTCTTGAAACATAAATATTACTCTGACCCCGAATATTCACCGAATATTTCTGACCCCGAATATTCAAATAGGGGCCGGGGGCTAAACACCCCCGGCTACCCGATTATGCATTGTTTTTATCCCCTGCTTGCAACCGCTCATAAACTTCATGCAGCAGGTGCTCCCCCGCCACGCGTCGAAAATCGTCATCGTTCATCAGGCGGCCGAAGATTTCCTCATTGCCATCCATGCGCTCGATGAACAGGTTCTCCAGCATCCGGTTGAAGACGTAGGCGAAATTATCGCGGGTGTTGGCCTGGGCGGCTTCGCGCAAGGTGTCGTTCTCGACGGCACTCTCGGCGATTTGGTCGAAGAAGAGCTGGTCGGCGGGGGTGAATTCGGTGCCGAAGCGTTCGTTGAGCTTGCCGATCAGGGTGGAGAGCTCCACTTCGTCGTCCTCGGCCTTGCCGGTGCCGACCTCGGTAGGCCCGTACAGGGGCTGCGCCTCACCCACGCCCAGGTCGATGGCGCCCTCGCTGATCTTCTGCAGTCGGTAATACTTCAGCGAGACTTCATCTTCCAGTTCGAACACCGTGTCATCAGAACGCCGGGGCAGCTTGTGCAGCAGGAAGCGCGCGTAGCTGTAGAGTTTTTCCAGGCCGCTGTCCTGGTAGGGGATAATCTGGGCGAGAAAGGCGTAGAGGTTACGAAAGCTGGCGAGTTGACCCTTGAACTGATCCTGTTCATCCTCGTCCAGCGCCCGATAGCGCTCCACGGCGTGATCGAGAATGGCGTTGATCTTCCGATGATCCGCTGCGGTGGGTTCATTGCGGTTCTTGTACCAGATCTCGGCAAAGGCGTTGACCTCGTCGGCGGTAAAGACCTGGTGCTCTTCCAGCCGGTGTTGCAGGTCGTAGAGCTGGTGCGGGTCGCTGGGCTCCCCGGCCGGGGTGACTTCGTAGTAGGGCTTGA
This sequence comes from Methylohalobius crimeensis 10Ki, assembly GCF_000421465.1. NCBI lineage: Bacteria > Pseudomonadati > Pseudomonadota > Gammaproteobacteria > Methylococcales > Methylothermaceae > Methylohalobius > Methylohalobius crimeensis. Next base: position 366,272 of record NZ_ATXB01000001.1, on the reverse strand, counting down.
AGGCCTCAAAGATCTCACCCGGCTCGTTGACGAAGTCGAGCACAAAGGTGTCTTCCTTGCCGGGGGCGGTCCGGTTGAGGCGGGATAGGGTCTGCACCGCCTGGATGCCCGCCAGTCGGCGGTCCACGTACATGGTGTGCAGCAGCGGCTGGTCAAAGCCCGTCTGGTACTTCTCCGCCACCAGCAGCACCTGGTAGTGCTCGGAGGCGAACCGCTCGGGCAGCTCCGACTCCTTGATGCCCTCGTTCATGCCGACTTCCGTGTAGGACTGATCGGGGAAGTCCGGATCGGTGACGCTGCCGGAGAAGGCCACCAGCGAACGGATGCCGGTGATATCGTGGTCCTGGATGTACTTGTCGAAGGCCTGCTTGTAGCGCACCGCGTGCAGGCGTGAGGCGGTCACCACCATCGCCTTGGCCCGGCCACCGATGCGGTGGCACGTGTTGTGGCGGAAGTGCTCGATGATCACCTCCACCTTCTGGGCGATGTTGTGTGGGTGCAGCGACATGAAGCGCGCCAGCGCCCGGGCGGCCTTGCGCTTCGGCACCTGAGGGTCGTCCTCGATGGACTTGATCAGGCCGTAGTAGGTCTTGTAGGTGGTGTAGTTTTCCAGCACATCCATGATAAAGCCTTCCTCGATGGCCTGGCGCATGGAGTAGAGATGAAACGGCGGCTGGCCGTCCGGGCCGGGCTCGTTGAACACCGCCTGGGTCTTGAACTTGGGTGTGGCGGTGAAGGCGAAGAAGCTGATATTGGGCTGACGCGGGCGCTTGAGCATCTCCTTGAACAGTTCCCGGCGCGCCGCCTCGGACAGCGCTTCCTCTTCCGCGTCCAGGAACTCTTCGGCGATGGCCGATTCGATGCCGTCGCGGTTGAGCACCTTGCGCAGCTCCATGGCCGTCTCGCCGGACTGGGAGCTGTGGGCCTCGTCCACGATCACCGCGAAGCGCTTGCCGCCGGTATTGAGCGCCACTTCCTCGCCCTTCTTCGCCAGGGTGTCCATGGCCTGGGTGATGAAGGGGAACTTCTGGATGGTGGAGATGACGATGGGCACCCCGGAGCCGAGCGCCTGGGCGAGCTGCTGGGTGTTCTCGTCGATCTTCTGCACCACCCCCTGCTTGTGCTCGAACTGGTAGATGGTGTTCTGCAACTGCTGGTCCAGCACCCGGCGATCGGTGATCACCACCACGGTATCGAAGACCTTGTTGTCCTCGCGGTCGTGCAGGCTGGAGAGGCGATGGGCCAGCCAGGCGATGGAGTTGGACTTGCCCGAACCCGCCGAATGCTGCACCAGATAGTTGTGCCCCGGCCCCTGGGCACGGGCGGAGTCGATCAGCCGGCGCACCGCGTCGAGCTGGTGGTAGCGGGGGAAGATCAGGGTCTCCTTCCGGCGACGCTTGACGCCCTTTTTGGTGGTGATCTGGCTCTCGCTCACCTCCAGATGCAGGAAGCGGGCGAGGATGTCCATTAGGCTGTCGCGGGTCAGTACCTGCTGCCACAGGTAGCCGGTGCGATAACCGCTGGCCCCTTGCCCTGAAGCAGTGACGGGCGGATTGCCGGCGCCATGGTTGTGGCCGCGGTTGAAGGGCAGAAAGCGGGTGTCCTCCCCGGCCAGGCGGGTGGTCATGAAGGCCTGGTCCGGGTCCACCGCGAAATGCACCAGCGCCCGCTCCTTGAAGCGGAAGATGGGCTCCGCCGGGTCGCGGTCGCGCCGGTACTGACCCATGGCGTCGTCCACCGTCTGCCCGGTCATGGGGTTCTTCAGCTCCAGCGTCACCACCGGCAGGCCGTTCACCGACAGCACCATGTCCAGCGACTTGTTCGGGTGCTTGTCGCTGAAGTGCAGCTGCCGGGTCACGCGCAGCCGGTTGTGGCCGTAGGCCGCGGCGGCCTCCGGGTTCAGGCCGGTATTGGGCGCGAAAAACGCCAGCCGGAAGATCTTGCCGAAGCACTTGAAACCGTGGCGCAGCACATGCAGCGCGTTCTTGGAGGCCAGCTCCTTGACCAGCGCCCCCAGCAGCACCTCGCCCGCCTGGTCGCCGTGCAGCTTCACCAGCGATTGCCAGCGCTCCGGCTGGCTGGCGGAGACAAAGGCGATGACCTCATCCGGGAACAGCGCCCGCACCGGATCGAAACCACTGGCATCGCCGCGTTCGAAGCCGCCCCGCTCGATCAGCGACTGCTCCATGGCCTGTTCGAAGTAGGTTTCCTGGTGCATGGCTTTCCTCGGTTCAGGCCACCTTGATCTGGCCGGTGACGGCGTTGGTGATCAGGGCGGAGCGGTATTCTTCAAGGCGGCTTACCGCGCTTTCGATTCGGTCCTGAAGTTGCCCAAACTCCTCCATTGCGGCAATCAGCCGAGTCTCAATCTCCTTCTGCTCTTCGAGCGGTGGACATGCGAACCTTAAATCTTTCAATGTGTCTTGCCCGATGTTCTGCATAGAGCCGCTCGTTCCTGTTGCATCACGCTCGTATTGAAAACGCGCAGCACGTGAACGGAGCACTCTTATCAGGAACCCATTATGCACGGATGAATTTGTTTCCAAACGATAAAGCTTGTCACACAGCAGGATCTTTCCCTGTGTCTTGTTGACCAAGGTGGCGCTCCCAAGCAACTCTTTGGTGTTTGCTCGACTCACCAAAACATCGTCCACTTGAACCTCGTACTGCTCCTTTGGTGGCAAGTCTATGGGAAGCGCTTTGTTCTCGGTCTCATTATAAACGTTGCCATTGACGCACCCCACTTTGAGGACACCCCATTCTCCAATGTTGGCTTGACGGTTTTCACACTGCGGGGACCAACCTTGTTCAATCTTCTGGGTAACGTGTCTTAACCGAACGACATTCCAATGCGCCGGGATCTCCCCAAGCCACTCGATGCCGCTGTCTTTCATGGGGGCATCGGGATTAAGTCCCTTGGTGACGGCGCGGGTGATCAGGGCGGTGCGCTTTTCGGCCAGCCGGTCGAGCAGGCGGCGCTTCTTGGCGATCAGGGTGTCGATCTCGGCGGTCTTGCGGTCGAGGAAGGCGGCCACCTTTAGCTGATATTCGAGTGGGGGAACATCTATTAGGGCATTCTTCAAGGCCTGCTGAGACAACCCGAACCGGGTGACCCCTTTTGCAGATAATTTGAACTGGTCATTCAATACCGGGGACTGGGCCAGCCATGAAAGGAAGCGCCCGTCCACCTCGTCCGAATCAGGTTCAATAATGGCCAAGTGGTAGCCACAGACCACATCAGGCATCGTGTCGGCGACATAGGCGGGGACGGCGATATCTTCCCAGCTTTCGCTGTCCTTGGTCAGAAGCACCTGTCCTTTCTTAAGCCCGAAGCGTTCAATTTCGCTTTCCGTGGCCGAGCCCTGCATGAATGGCATGTCGGGCGTTATTTTTTCGTGGTAGTAAACGTCCGTGTAATTGCACAGGCGCACAGCGGTCTCACCTTCAACAACATGCTTATCGACGTTGCTTGTACGCACACCCGATACGAACTTGAGCTTACGTTCTTTCCAGTGGCGTGTCCGCTCGTCAGCGATTACCCGTTCATTCTCACTGACGGTCATTGCGGTTTCTCCTTCTTGATCCGCTCCTCCAACGCCTCCAGCTCCCGCAAATCCTCGGCATCCGCCTCCAGCGCCTCATCCCGCCGCCGCCGGGCGTCGAAGTGCTCGTAGCGCTCGTGGGTGATCTGTTCCATGCGCTCGCGGCTGATGCGGCCTGCGCCGTCGAGAACCGGCCGCTCGTTGAATGCCAGCAGGCGGTCCACGTTGTGGCGCCAGTAGTCCAGGGTCAGGTCCTGGCGCTCTTTGGCGCGCAGCTCGGCCTGTTCGAGGAAGATCACCACCAGGCGGTTGAGGGTGTCGATCTCGTCGGCGGTGAGGTAGTTTTTGGCGATGGTGACATCCTGCTTGCGCACCCGCGCGCCCTTCCAGCTGGTCAGCGCCATGTTGGGGGAATCGGCATCGGCGCGCTCAACGACGATCTCGGCGGCGGTGTGGCCTGTGACGGCGTAGAGCAGCTTGTTCTGCACCTCGGCGAAGAAGGTCTGGGCGTCGCGGTCGTCGGGCCGGTAGTCGCTAGAGAGGGCGAAGAGGTCGCGCACCTTCTGGTAGAAGCGCTTCTCCGAGGCGCGGATGTCGCGGATGCGGGCCAGCAGCTCGTCGAAGTAGTCCCAGCCACCGGGCTCCTTGAGGCGCTGGTCGTCCATGACGAAGCCCTTGACCAGGTACTCCTCCAGATGGGCGGTGGCCCACTGGCGGAACTGGGTGCCCCGGGGCGAGCGTACCCGGTAGCCCACGGCCAGGATCATGGGCAGGGCATACCAATTCACCCGGTAGCGCTTGCCGTCGGCGGCAGTTGTAAAGGATTTCTTTACAACTGCCGCGTCGGATAATTCCCCTTCGTTCAAGATGTTACGGATATGCATGCCGACATTCTGCTTGGTTGTGTCGAACAGCTCGGCCATCTCCCCCTGGGTCAGCCAGGCGGTTTCCCCCTCCACGCGCAGGTGGATTTGCGCCTTGCCGTCTTCGGTGCGGTAAAGGATCAGTTCTCCATGGCTCATGCCGTCACCTTTCTCAGCATCTCCAGGATCTCGCCTTCCAGCGCCTGGATATCCTGCTCGATCTCCTCCAGCGGGCGGGGCGGTTGGTAGACATAGAAATGGCGGTTGATGGGGATCTCGTAGCCCACCTTGGTCTTGCCGTGGTCGATCCAGGCGTCGTCGACGAAGGGCAGCACCTCGCGGGCCAGGTAGTCTTCGCAGTGGCCCTGGACCAGCTCCAGCAGCTGGCTGTTGTCCGCGTCCTTGTCGTAGCCGATGGGCAGCGGCAGCGGGATGTCGGCGGGCAATGGGACGATCTCGGTATCGCGCAGCTCGGTATCCGGCTCGGGGTTGCCCTTGGCGTCCCGGCAGATGGCGGCCTCGGCGTCGCGCTCGGACAGGGCACCCAGGATGGCCTTCTTGATCGGCGCGGGCAGTTTCTCACCGGCGTCCTTGAAGGCGGCCTTGAGTCGCGGTTCGAACTCGGCGCGATCGGTGTAAAGCGGGTCGCCCAGCCCCCGGAGGATGTCGATGATGCGCTGCTGGGTGGCCTCGCCGGCCTTGATCTCGGCCTCTGCCTCGGTCGGGTCCTTGCGCTTTTTGCTCTTGGCGAGATTGATGAAGGCGGTCTCCTGCCAGAGGCGCTCGATGCGATCGGCGCTGGCCTGGAAGTTGAGCCGCAGGGGGCGTTCCACGGTGACCTTCAGATAGCCGAAGTCGCGGTTGTCGAAGAGCTTCGAGCAGACCCGTTCGGTCTGTTCGCCGTTCAGGCCCACCCGGCAGGTGGCGCCGTCGGTGAACCCGGCGTAGAGGCGGGTCAGCTCCTCGATGTGGTTATCGCCCAGCTCGTTGCGCTTGTTGCCCAGGCTCTTTTTCATCTTGCGGTAGTGGCGGGTGCCGTCGATGAGCTGCACCTTGCTCTTGCGCTCGGCCGGCTTGCGGTTGGTGACCAGCCAGATGTAGGTGTAGATGCCGGTGTTGTAGAAGAGCTGGTCCGGCAGGGCGATGATGGCATCCAGCCAGTCATTTTCGATGATCCAGCGGCGGATGTTGCTCTCGCTGGGGCCGGGCTCGCCGTTGAACAGGGGCGAGCCGTTGAAGACGATGGCGATCTTCGAGCCTTCGCCGCCCTGCTCGGGCCTGGGCTTCATCTTGCTGAGCATGTGCAGCAGGAACAGGGTGGCGCCGTCGTTGATGCGCGGCAGGCCGGGGCCGAAGCGGCCATCGAAGCCCAGCTCCCTATGCTCTTTCTTCACATAATCTTCCTGCGGCTTCCACTCCACGCCGAAGGGCGGGTTGGCCAGCATGTAATGGAAGGTCTTGTCCGAGTGGCCGTCGCCGGTCTCGCCGTCGCCCAGGGTGTCACCGAAGGCGATATTGTCCACCGGCTCGTCCTTGATCAGCAGGTCGGAGCGGCAGATGGCCCAGGATTCTTCGTTGTACTCCTGGCCGAACAGCTCCAGGTGCGCCTGGGGGTTCTGTTCGGTGATGTACTCCTCGGAGACCGACAGCATGCCGCCGGTGCCGGCGGTCGGGTCATAGATGGTGCGGGCAATGCCGGGCGTATAAACCTCTTCGTCTTCGGTGTAGAGCAGGTGGGCCATCAGGCGGATCACCTCGCGCGGGGTGAAGTGATCCCCGGCCTCCTCGTTGGCCTGCTCGTTGAACTTGCGCACCAGCTCCTCGAACACATACCCCATGTCGTGGTTGCTGACCCGATCCGGGTGCAGGTCGATGCGCGGATCCGCAAACTCCTTGACGATCAGATACAGCCGGTTGGCCTTGTCCAGCTTCTCGATCTCCGACTCGAAGCCGAAGGCCTCGAAGATCGCCCGCGCGGACTCGGAAAAGCCGTTGATGTAGCTGGTTAGGTTGGTGGCGATGTTCTCGGGGTCCGCCAGCAATCTCTCGAAGGTGTAGGGGCTGATGTTGTACAGCGGGTGCTGGCGGCCCTTGCTAGCCGCCTTGGCAAGCCCAGCGTGCAGGGCATTGCCTTCCAGACCGCGGGCCTGCAGCTTGTCGTACTCCTTCAGCACCTGCTCCTTGGTGGGGGCCAACACACAATCCAGACGGCGTAGCACTGTCATGGGTAGCATGACCTTGCGGTACTGCGGCGGCCGGTAGGGGCCGCGGAGCTTGTTGGCAATATCGAAGACGAAATTGATGAGGCTGGTGGTGTTGGTGGTCATCTATGCCCTTATTTAGTGTGTGAGATATGAATTCTGGTGTGCAAACTGGGCATAACAATCCGCGTAACCGGTGCCCAACGAAGCGCAGCGCAGTTGGGCGTCCGAGTTAACGCAGTGGTTATTCGGCGCGGAATTCAACCTTTTCTACGGCATCCAAATTGACCGATTGCCGGGCCTTCCACAGGTCATAGTTGTCCTGCATAGTTAGCCAGCTCTCGGGGCTGCGACCGAGCGCCTTCGAAAGGCGCAGGGCCATTTCAGAGCTAATGCCACTTTTCCCGTTCAGAACCCGGGTAAGAGTGGACGGAGAAACCCCAAGCTTGACAGCAAGCTGCCGCCCAGTGATTTCAAAGGGTTCCATGTATACCTCCCGGATAAACTCGCCGGGATGGGGCGGATTGTGCATGGCCATCAGTGATAATCCTCGTAGTCGAGCGCATGCGCGTGACCGTCTCGAAACTCGAAGGTGACGCGCCAGTTACCATTGACCCAGATTGACCAACGTCCTTTCCCTGGGCCTTTCAATCGATGCAGCTTGAAACCGGGGATATCCATATCTTCAATCGTCGTTGCGGTGTCCAGAGCTACAAGCTGCATTCTCAAGCGCTTGGCGTGGTGGGGCTGTATTCCAGAGGCCGAACCTGTTTGATAGAACTTCTCCAGCCCCTTGTGCCGAAACGACTTGATCATGCGCCGATAATAGCACGTTGCGCACTACGCAACAAGCGACACCTAACGACCAAGCTCACCGGCGGCAATGGAGCGCTAACGGCCCCCCTGTGTCAGGTGGAGCGCCTCGTTAGGTTTATGTACGTTCATCTCGGTAGTTCCCGCATCGCTTCCTTCCATGGTGGAGTTTTCCATTCCGGATGCTGCTTCCACTCTTCCTTGAGCGCCTTGCGCCATTTGAGGTAGGCCTGAATATTAGGGGTCAGAGTAACGTTTAGCCGCTATTACCAGCGCACGAAATCGCAATGTTGAAACATAAATGTTACTCTGACCCCGAATATTCTTGGAAGTAACTTTCCATCCTTCTCATATTCTGTTTCAATACCGTTTACTGAAGCAAGGGTTCTAAGATGCTCTTCAAGAACGCTACCTAGTGTTACTGCTGCTGCATCTTTATAGTTCTCAGATAAAAGATGGTCGGCCATCTCAATAAAATCTGAGAATATTTCAGCCGAAATTAACCCTTTTGCCGATGTTAACCAACCACCCTCCAATTCATTTTTTACCGCTTTTATAATGCCTATACCTGACTCCGTTTTGTCTAGGTGGGGAGCACCAACAGTTTTGGAGAATTCAGTATAATAGCAATGCTGAGCGCCGAATATATTCGATAAGAAGGAAAGTGAAGAGGCTCTAAATGTATAGAAAATTTCGCACTCAACCCAAATCGATTGATTTCTGCCTTTATTGGTTTGCTTAGCTTTTAACCCAAGCTGAATTAGCTCTTCAGATCTACGTACCAAATCATCAATTTTCAATTATGCCTCCTTGTACACTAACGCCGCATTCAGCGGCTTGTCCGCTGCAATGCTTTGTTAAACGTTTTTACCTTCAAGCTCAGAAATAAGTGATTTAGTATTCTTCTCATACTCTTCGAAATCTCTGACTTTCTTATGCATTCTCATTGTTTGAGCACAAGTCATGAAAATGAGCATCGAAACTGCTAGAGCGGTTATTTGCGCTCCAGTTCTTCCAACGACCCCACCAATCCCCCCCCCAACTTGTTAATTCCCCCATCAAAGGGAAGATGGCTCCGTAAATAGTTCCAATTGCACCATACATCGCAACTTTGATTAGCGATACAAGGAATAGCTGATTCAAATCGGCTTTGTCAGAATGGAGTTTAGATACCTCTAACAGCTCCTTTTGGAGCTCTCCAAGCTGCAACTGTCTCGCAGCTTCCTTTTTCTCAATTTTTGCTTTTTTACTACGCTCCAGGCGCGAATCTAGCCACTTTTGAAGCTTGGGTGTAAAAAGATTCGCAACGATAGCTAAAGGAATAGCTAGAGCAATACTAATCCATAAATCAATACTCAAAATTTACTCCTTGGTTCGTGACGTTTAACGCTTGCGTAACCGGTTGCTTTTGGAGCGCCAGCGGAAAAAGCAATCCGCGTTGACGCACTGGTTATGCATCATTCACATAAACTTTCGGCGCCTAAAAGCCGATACGTCTTCTCTTCTAAGCTCAAACCACTCACCATTCTTACGACGGTCAGCGAACCTACGGTGCCAGTACTGCTCAATGCCAGCAGGGTCGTCAGTTTTTATGGTATGAACCGTCTTGACTCGCTCCGGCAACTGGATGGAAAGCTCATATATACGACGCCCCGGTGAGTTGCTGCGTCCAATCTTGAAATACTTACCGGACTTCAATAGGTATACAAAACCATACTCCGGCTCTTCCTCAATTTCATCGGCACCAGATTCTTCTTCAGGTCGTTCCGCCAATGGAGCGCAAATCGCCTCAACATCTTCCCAGCCCGGATTCCCCTCACACCATGTCAAAAGGGCTGAGGCCACTTCGGATTTCCGGCCAAAACGAGCAAAAACATTGTGGCTCGGGAATTCGCTATCATTGCGGCCTTTCAGCCTAAGTTCAGCCGATACAGGATAATGACCAAGCTCCCGCACGAAATTAGCAAGTTTTTCCAAGACTTCATTTTCATCAAGGGGCTGCTGCTTGGTGTTCGGCTCAAATCCAGCCTCGCGGACAGCTTCACTCCATCGCAACCAATGCTTTCCAATCCAGTCACTTTCGCGGATTCCTGTTTCCGCAAGGAACCGGGATCTACCCAGCGGGACCCCTCCATTTTGCTCCGCCGTTCGACGAATCTCCTCCAAAATATGAGATTTCTTCATAGGGTGATTCTCATTGCATAACGACAGCCATCAGGCGCGCGAGGCACGAGCGTCGGCTGCATGGCTTGGTTATACAGGCTTGCCAATCTCAGCGCTCGCTACCACGGTGGCCAGACGCTCCGCGATTTTTGGAAGCGTGGCCCCGAGCCATCCATGCTCATCGTTTGGATATTTTTCCTTGAATTCTGAATATTCCTTTCCTAGCGTCTTGCCAAGTTTTTCCAACTCTTCCGAATCCATGGAGTATTTGAACTTATGCGCACAGTTATTGCGTAGCTTATTCAGCTTACCAAGACCGTCAATGAGCTGATTATCAAGTTCACCAAGCGCTGCCGCGAAGTCGAGCTTCTTTTGATACATCAGGAACTCATCCTTGAGAAGGCGCTCCCCTTTCGGGAGCTTGGCTTTCAGGTAGCGCTCGAGCAGATGCTCGGTATACAGATGCGTTAACAGTACAGCCAAGCGCTGATCTCCAGAAGCATTAGCGGCCTCTGTAACATGCTCTCGAAACTGCGCCATCTCCGCAGCAACCCACTCTACAAATTCTGGGTCATGATCCCGATGCATCTGAGCTCCTTGACTCTGTATAACGTTTACCATCACCGGCGCGCGCCTTTGGCACGTCCGGTGAATGGTTTTGTTAGACAATTTCACACGCCTGGAACTCACGCTCCACCTCTTTTCTGAGAGATAATATATACTCACTGCTTCCCTTGTGGCGATTGATGTTTCTCTGTGGATCGTTGACGGAATCGTTGAATTCAACCAACTTATTCAGCAGATTGTTTCCATAATTGTTTTTCTTTCCCCACATCTCGGAATATAACGTCTCCAGCCTTGAGTAGTAATCGTCCACTGATTCGTCATATCTTAGAAACACGTAGTCAGTAGTTTCTTTTACAGCCTGATCGAACGTACTCAAGAGCCAGCGAACATTCGTATTGTCGCTATCTTTAACGTTCGTGATCATTTGCTGAATAAGACACAGATCCCAAGTGGCATTACGTATTCCAGTGATAGAGCGGGACTTCAACATCTGTGAAATCCTCTTTGAGCTGAAGTAAATTGATAAAAAGTGAAATGCTGGAGCTGAAAATACGTAATTCTCATAAATCCAATCCATTAGATCAAGTAAGACTTGGTAATCCGTATTTCCCTTGGATTTCAAAGATAAAGCTTTTTTGACAATAACAATATTATTCTCGAAATGACGAAGCTTAGGAGGAATTTCTGCATTTACTAGCTCTCCCGCCTCATATGGCACTAATTCGGCATCAGGAACTGATGATCTTTTCCCTATTGCAATGTCCAAATATATGTTTGCATTCAAATTGTCTGCCGACCTAAATAAAGACAGCTCTTTATCCGCCTTCTCTAGACCGGACGATTCCATGTACTCATGGTAAGCCATGCTCGGTTCTGACATGATGCCGGACGCATTCAAAAACGCCTGAAGTGCTGCTGTTAACCTGAAACACTCTCCATCCTTGTTCGTTGTTACCTTTCTTCCTTTTGCTAGCTCAATTAGATATGAAACGACATTTCTATCAAGCAAACACCGAAATTCGCTTTCTGTTTCCAGAGAGTAGTTAACTAATCTGCACGGATGGTCTGATCTCGAATCCAAAGGGTCAATCAGTAGGCGGTTACTAAACAGCATTTCCTCTATAAGGAGAAAGTCGCCCAACCTCTCGTGTGAAAACAGAATCTCCATACCTATACTTTTTTGGCTAACAGTTCAATAGACAGAAATCTCTAATTAGGACAATAGGCAGATTCCATCTATTCACATAACATCACACCCCCACCAATCCAACCTCACTCCCAACTCAACGCCCCCCGGTCTGATACTCGGTCACCCGAGTCTCGAAGAAATTCTTCTCCTTCCGGGCGGCGACTTGCTCCTCCCACCACGGCAGGCTTTCCGCTTCGTTGTCCGAATAGAGCGGCGAGAAGCCCAGATCCAGCATACGGCAGTTGGCCAGGGAGCGGACGTGGCGGCGGTGGAGTTCCAGGTCGTAGCCGAGCATGGGCTTGACGGTGGAGCAATATTCCAACTAAGACAGTCCGAATTGAGGCTTTTATTCGGCCTTTCCTATTCTTTTTCGCCTTCCAGCACATTCATTGCTCCATGAATCACAGCGATAACATCAACTTGGTCTGCTTTTATGTGATAAATGATTCTGTATGGACCAGAGAAAACCTCCCTAATTTGATCATGCTGATATTCCGAGACTTTTCGACCAGACAACGGAAATTCACCAATTTGTTGCGATCGTCTCGTAATTCGATCCACAGTGCGTAACGCATAGGTTTCCGAATTTTGGGCGATGTACGCATATATGGCATCCAAATGAGCTTCGGCTGTTTCCGTCCAATGAACTTTCATTCAGGTAATCCATATTTCTTCCTGATTTCTACAACATCCTTTGTGTTTCCTCCCTTACTATCTTCGAGCCCTTTCTCGATCGCTTCTCGAACGTAGATTTCATGCATCAGGTCTTCCCACGTTGCATTGGCGGGAAGCTGATCTATCAATTTATGGGCGTCTTCTTTGCTGACTATCGTAGACATTTTCCACCTCTACATGGATCGATATTCGTCAGGTTATCCGATTGCTCGAATAGTTCTCCGCCGATTCAAATAACGCCACTCTTCCCATCAATCCGCCTTCACTCCCAACTCAAAGCCCCCCCAGTCTGATATTCGGTCACCCGCGTCTCGAAGAAATTCTTCTCCTTTCGGGCGGCGACCTGCTCCTCCCACCACGGCAGGCTTTCCGCTTCTTGGTCCGAATAGAGCGGCGAGAAACCCAGGTCCAGCATACGGCGGTTGGCCAGGGAGCGGACGTGGCGGCGGTGGAGTTCCAGGTCGTAGCCGAGCATGGGCTTGACGGTGTATTGGGCGTAGGCTTCTTCCAATTCCATCGCTTCGCGCATGAGGCCGTGGGCTTCGGCTTCCTCCAGGCGGGTTTCCGGGTTTTCCTTCCACAGAGCGGAGATCAGGGCGCGGCCGAAGGCGACGTGGCCGGATTCGTCGCGGGCGATGTATTGGAGCTGTTCGCCGGTGCGGACCATGAGCCGCCGGCGCTGCATGGAGAAGATGGGGCAGAAGTTGGCCATGAACCAGACCCCCTCGAAGATCATGTAGTAGAAGAACAGGCCCCTGACGTAATCCTTCAGGCTTCCGCCCTGCCCCTGCAGCGCTTTGGTCTTTTCGTTGCTGTATTCGAACTTGGCGCGGATGGGGGGGACTTTCTGATACAGCAGGTAGATCTCGTCCTCGTCGAAGTTGAGCGCCTCGATGACGTGCTGGTAGCTCATGGAGTGGATGGTTTCCTGGTGCATCTGGGCGATGACCGCCATGCCCACCTCGGGCGCGCTGATGCGTTCGTACACGGCCAGGGCCAGGTTGCGCTGGTGGAGCGCGTCGGCGGTGGTGAGGGTGGCGAAGGTGGTGAAGAAGGTGTGGCGCTCGTTTTCGTTGAGCTTTTTGAGCGTCATCAGGTCTTCGCCCATGCCGATCTCGGTGGGCATCCAGAAGTTGCGTTGGGAGGCCATGTAAGCGTCCCAGGCCCATTTGTATTTGATCGGGGCGATGTTGGCGGTCAGGTCGCTGCCGCCCACCAGCCGTTTTTCGCCGTCGTAGTTTTGCGAATCCGCCCGGGCCGAGGATTCCTCCGCCGCCCGGTCGGCGGCCACCGCCGGCATGGTGAAATGTTCCTTCGGCTGTGGGGCCGGTTGTTTTTTGATGCTTTCCAGCGGGTCGTCCCAGTTCAACATGGCGATTTCTCCTCTCAAATCTCGGAAGTCATTTGTTTGTTTGATTCCCCCTCACCCCGACCCTCTCCCTCAGGGAGAGGGGGATTTTTGCAATAAGGCAGCGATGGGAGTCCGCCGCGGAGGTCTGCTGAGCGGGCTCCGGTTGCTTGCCGGTAGGGCGTTTGCGCCCCCCTCCCTATAGCCCTCCCCCCAACGGGGGGAGGGTTGGGTGGGGGGACCACGGACGGGTTCACGGCGTCCCGGAAGGCAAGCGGCCGGAGCCCGCCCCCCACCGGCGAACTCCTTCTCACTGACAAGCCTCGCACTCGGGATCGAGGATCGAGCATACCTTGGGCGACTCCGGTTCCGGCGTGGCCGCCTGCGGGGTATGCCGCTCCACCCGGCTCGCCCCCAGGGAGCGCAGGTAGTAGGTGGTCTTGAGTCCTCGCAGCCAGGCCAGCTTGTAGAGGGCGTCCAGCTTCTTGCCGGACGGCTCGGGCATGTACAGGTTGAGGGACTGGCTCTGATCCAGCCATTTCTGGCGCCGCGACGCGGCCTCCACCAGCCAGCGCGGGTCGATCTCGAAGGCGGTGGCGTAGAGCACCTTGAGGTCGTTCGGGATGCGGTCGATCATCTGCACGCTACCGTCGTAGTACTTGAGGTCGTTGATCATCACCTCGTCCCACAGTTCCCGCGCCTTCAGCTCCGCCACCAGGTAGGGATTGACCACGGTGAACTCGCCCGACAGGTTGGATTTGACGTACAGGTTCTGGAAGGTGGGCTCGATCGACTGGGACACCCCGCAGATGTTGGAAATGGTGGCGGTGGGGGCGATGGCCAGGCAATTGGAATTGCGCATGCCGCAGGTCTTCACCTTTTCGCGCAGGGCGTCCCAATCCAGGGTGGCGCCGCGGTCCATGTCCAGGTAATCGCCCCGCGCTTCCTGCAGCCGGTCGATGGAATCGATGGGCAGCACCCCCCGGCTCCACAGCGAACCCTCGAAGGTGGGATAGCGGCCGCGCTCCTCGGCCAGGCGGCTGGAGGCGTCGATGGCGTGGTAGCTGATCGCTTCCATGCTGCGGTCGGCGAAGGCCACCGCCTCGTCGCTGGTATAGGGGATGCGCAGCTGGTAGAGGGCGTCCTGGAAGCCCATCACTCCCAACCCCACCGGCCGATGGCGCAGGTTGGAGCGGCGCGCCTTGGGCACGCTGTAGAAATTGATGTCGATCACGTTGTCGAGCATCCGCATGGCGGTGCCGCAGGTGGCGGCCAGCTTGTCCATGTCGATACCGGCTTCGGTCACGTGGCGGGCCAGGTTGATCGATCCCAGATTGCACACCGCGATTTCCTCGTCGGAGGTGTTCAGGGTGATCTCGGTGCACAGGTTGGAGCTGTGCACGACGCCGACGTGCTGCTGGGGCGAGCGCAGGTTGCAGGGGTCCTTGAAGGTGATCCAGGGGTGGCCGGTCTCGAACAGCATGGTGAGCATCTTGCGCCACAACTGCACCGCGGGCACCTTCTTGAACAGGATACTTTCCCCGCGCGCGGCCTTTTCCTCGTAGGCGAGATAAGCCTGCTCGAAGTCCTTGCCGTACTTGTCGTGGAGATCGGGCACGTCGTCGGGGGAGAACAGGGTCCACTCGCCCTCTTCCGCCACCCGCTTCATGAACAGATCCGGGACCCAATTGGCGGTGTTCATGTCGTGGGTGCGGCGGCGCTCCTCGCCGGTGTTCTTGCGCAGATCCAGGAATTCTTCGATGTCCAGGTGCCAGGTTTCCAGATAGGCGCAGATGGCGCCCTTGCGTTTCCCTCCCTGGTTGACCGCCACCGCGGTGTCGTTGGCCACCTTCATGAACGGCACCACCCCCTGGGACGAGCCGTTGGTGCCCTTGATGTGGGCGCCCATGGCCCGCACCCGGGTCCAGTCGTTGCCCAGGCCGCCGGCGTACTTGGACAGCATGGCGTCTTCCTTGACCCCGTTGAAGATGCCCTCCAGGTCGTCGGGAATGGTGGTCAGATAGCAGGAGGACAGTTGGGGGCGCAAGGTCCCCGAGTTGAACAGGGTGGGGGTGGAGCACATGAAGTCGAAGCGGGAGATCAAATCGTAGAATTCGATCGCCTTCTCTTCCCGCTCGATCTCGTTCTTGGCCAGTCCCATCGCCACCCGCATGAAGAAGGCCTGGGGCAGCTCGAAGCGATTCCCCTGATGATGGATGAAATAGCGGTCGTAGAGGGTCTGGAGACCCAGATAGGTGAATTGGAAGTCACGCTCGGGCCGGATCGCCCGGCCCAGTTTTTCCAGATCGTATTGCCCCAGTACCGGATCGAGCAGTTCCAGCTCGATGCCGCGGCGCACGTATTGCTCCAGGTAGCCGGCGTAGTGCTCCCCCATTTCGCTGCCGGTGGCGGTCTCGAAGTGGCCGCTGAGAAAGCCCAGGGCCTCGGAGCGGATCTTGTCCAAGAGCAGGCGCGCCGCAACAAAGCTGTAGTCGGGGGACTGTTCGATGCGCAGGCGCGCGGCCATCACCAGGGTGTCCACCACTTCGTTCTCGGGCACGCCGTCGTAGAGATTGCGCCGCGCCTCGGCCAAAATCCAGTCGCCGTCCACGTCTTCGAGCCCGCGGCAGGATTCTTCCACCACCGCCCGCATGCGGGCCTCGTCCAGGGGCTTGCGGTTGCCGGCGGCGTCGGTGACGTGCAATTCGGCCGGGGAGGAAGCCTTGGCCTTCTTGTCCTTCTTCGCCCGCAGCCGCGCCCGCTCCTCCCGGTAGAGGACGTAGGCGCGCGCCACCTTTTGATAGCCGCCGCGCATCAGGGCCAGTTCCACCTGGTCCTGGATGTCCTCGATGTGGATGGTGCCGCCGTCGGGTTGTCGGCGCATCAGGGCCCGCACCACCTGTTCGGTGAGCTCGGCCACGATGTCGTGAATGCGGCGGCTGGCGGCGGCCTGGCCGCCTTCCATGGCGAGAAAGGCCTTGGTGATGGCGAGCCGGATCTTGCTCGGATCGAAGCCGGTCAGTTTGCCGTTGCGCCGGATGACCTTCAGCTCGCCCGGGATCATGGCTTGCACTTCGGCGCTCAGCTCGGCCGGGCCGAGCGCTTCGATTTCCGCCTCGCTCAAGGGGCTGACGATGTTGGGTTGCATTTTTTTCTCCCGCCTGATGGTTGTGATGTTCGCTCTGAAGTATTCTTTGCCGAATATTTTAATCACAACAGATAGTATTTTTCCATACCTATAAACACTATATGCTGTGATTTTTCGGTGAGTAGACTGTGGACGGGAAGTGCATAAGCTGTGGATAACCCGGGCGGGCCCAAGGTGGATGGGAGAGGCAAATAACCCCGGATCGATCGGTATCTTTTGGCAAAATATAGACGAGGAGGATCAAATTTAATAATTACAACGAGAACGCCCCATGCCCAATCAGAAACACCTGCAACCGGCCACGACCCCCACCACCCTAATGGACATACTGCTCAAATGGTTTCGACGCATTTTCCCCACGCCGCAGGCCATCGCCCTGACCCTGCTGCTGGCGCTGGGGTTTCTGGGGGTGGTGTTTTTGGCGGATATGATGATGCCCGTCTTCGCCGCCCTGGTGATCGCCTATCTCCTGGAGGGCCTGGTGCAATCCCTGGAAGCCTGGCGAACGCCCCGCTTGGCGGCGGTCTTCGGCGTGTTCGTGGCGTTCATGACGATGCTCCTGTTCATCGTCATCGCCCTCCTGCCCCTGCTCTATCAGCAATTGGCCCAGCTGGTCCAGCAACTGCCCGCCATGGTGACCCAGGGCTTGGCCTTGCTCAACCGGTTGCCGGAACGTTATCCGGAATTCATCAATCAGGGTCAGGTCGATCAAATGATCGCCGCCGTGCGTCGGGAGTTGATCACCATGGGACAGACCTTGGTGACCTATTCCTATGCTTCCCTGGTCAACGTCATCTCGATTATCGTGTACGTGATTTTGGTGCCGGTCCTAGTGTTCTTCTTTCTCAAGGACAAGACCAAAATCCAAACCTGGCTGCAGCAATTCCTGCCCAAGGACATCCACTTGACCGCCCAGGTTTGGCGAAACGTGGATGTACAGATCGGCAATTACATCCGCGGCAAGGCCATCGAAATCCTGATCGTCTTCGGCGCCAGCTATCTCACCTTTTCCCTGCTGGGGCTCAAATACGCCCTCCTTTTGTCGGTGCTGGTGGGATTGTCGGTGATCATTCCCTACATCGGCGCCACGGTGGTGACCTTTCCCATTTTGGTGGTCGCCTATTTCCAATGGAACCTGACCACCCCCTTCTGGTACATCACCATCGCCTATTTCGTGCTCCAGGCATTGGACGCCATGGTATTGGTGCCGATTCTGTTCGCCGAGGTGGTCAATCTGCATCCCGTCGCCATCATCGTGGCGATTCTTTTCTTCGGCGGGTTCTGGGGTTTTTGGGGCGTGTTCTTCGCCATCCCCTTGGCGACCCTGGTGGAAGCGGTGCTCAGCGCCTGGCCCCGAAACAATCGCTACGGGAGCCCGGAAAAGACCCGAAAGCCTAAAGCGCCCGAGCGCGATTCCGGCGACCTCAACCGGACTGCGACTCCTTAAGCGTCTCCAGCACCGCTTCTGCGTGGCCTTTTACTTTCACTTTCCGCCACTCTGCCAGCAACCGGCCTTCGGGATCGATCAGAAAAGTGCTGCGTTCGATCCCGAAGACTTCGCGGCCGAACATTTTTTTCTGCTTGAGCACGCCGAACAAGCGGCAGAGGGTTTCTTCTTTGTCGGAAATCAGATCGAAGGGGAACTCCTGGCGGGCTTTGAAATTTGCATGGGTCTTGAGGCTGTCGCGGGAAACGCCGAAGATTTCCGCGTTGAGGCGTTGAAATTCGGGGTATAAATCCCGAAAGGCGCGTCCTTCGGTGGTGCATCCGGGGGTATGATCCTTGGGATAAAAGTACAAAACCACGTATTGCCCCAAAAGATCGGATAATTTGACCGTCCGATCTCCCGTGGCGGGGGATTCGAACTCCGGCACCGGTTGTCCCGGCTGAATGGCTTGGGCTTCGCTCACAACTCCTCCTTCAATAGACAGGCTTGATCGGTTCCAAAATGGCATCCACTGACATTTGTTCGCAGAAATCCAGAAATTCGTCGCGCAGGGAAAGCATGGAGATGCCCTCGGGAATCCGCAACAGCAAATGAATCGTGCATACCGATCCATCCACGTAGGGGACCCCGTAGCGACTGGAGCGCAGATCCTGGAGAACGACCCCCTGGAGGGTAAAGAATCGGGCGACGTCGTTCAGGACCTCGTAATTGTCCCGGGCCACCAGGTCCGCCACGTAGAGCAATTCGCCCGATTTTTTTTCCGCGGCGCTGTCGGGAACCCGATTGAAAAACAGATGGGCCTGTGGCTGAAGTCCGCTCAGGACGCTCTCCAAGCGTGCGATATGATTCCAGTTGCCTTCCACCAAAAAATAGCAGGCGCAGCCATCCGCCAGACGACTCATCCGGCTTTCCAGCACACAACAGGCGTTTTCCTGAATCCCGGCGAGGATCCGCTCAAATAGGCGGATACCGGTGGGCTCGAGGGCGGTAATCATCAATTGCATATTTCACCGCGGTCTGGAAGCGCAAGATTTTCCCGATCGGTTACAATAAAACGTTTTGGCCCCATCATAAAAATACGGAATATCTCCAAATATGTTAGAAATCGAATACGAGCTGCGGCAACGGGACCTAACCGCCTTCACCGAACATCAGATTCAGGAGAAGGAGGACTACCAGAAAATCCTGCGCCGCCATCAAATCACCTTCCCCGCCGTCCTCGCCTTTCTGGCGTTCGTCGTCGGCTTCTTCTATGCCAACACCTTGAGCGCCATCGGCATCGCCGTGATCGCCGTGGCTTGGCATTACCTATCGCCTTTGATCATCAAATATAACATCCGCCGCAAAACCTTGAAATTGTACAGCGACTCGGATAAGCAACAGTTACTGGGAAAGCGCCGGCTCCGCCTGGAACCTCAGGCATTGGTGGAAATCGGCGAGGGAGAAGAAAATCGGATTCCCTGGCGGGATATCGTCCGAATCGAGGCGCTCAAGCGTTACGTCTTCATTTATCTGGATATCGACATGGCGCTGATCGTTCCGCGTAAAACCGTCCAAGGCGACCTAAAGAAATTCATTCAAATCGCCGACAAACGCATTTCATCGGCCGATTAGCCGAATTTATTCCGCCAGATAGCGGTTTTCCGGCTCCGGAAACCTTTTCCCCTGCCCGCCCGGCGCGGTAGAAACGCGCCGGGCGGACTTCCGCCAACGCCTCGAAATCCCCTTTCCCCGAGTATCCATGTGGTGGTCGAACGATCTCCACAGATCTATCCTGTTGGTTTGCTTCGGATATTCACGCTCCAGAATCGCTGTAGCGGTCTCATTCGCCCCTCCGCCCAATCCATCAAGGCAGCAGCCAACCCCACTTGAGACGCTGCCGCAGCAGAGCCCATGCTTTGCAAGCGACAGAGCAAAGGCTCGTCGGGCGCCTCCAGCGGTAGCTTTTACAGCATCACGTAGACACTTGCCCGGTATACCGCGGTGAAACCCGCCGGCGGCTGCACTTCTCCTTGCATTAGTTCGAATTTGCCCATCCGGACGTGTTTAGAGGCTGTTTACAAAGTTACCCCGAAGGTGATCCGACTTAAAGGGCTCGGGGGCTTAACCGGTGCGCTTTCGCGAACCGGCGGGTCTCGATACGAGCCCCCCGGGGACGGGGTCAAGCCATCGGAGCAGCTTTGTAAACAGCCACCTTGAATTCTTCCACTGACATTAAAAAAGCCCCCTCAATGAGGGGGCTTTGAATAGGTCAGTCGTTATTGTTGTTATATGTGACCGCAGTCGCGGTCCGGACCTTACATGAAGGTCGGGATCAGCGGTGCGTCGATGGTCACGATTTGACGGTTGCCGGCATCGTCGTAGAACATCAGCATGCCACCCATCCGGCTATCCGGATCGTAGATGATGTCCGACAGACGATACACTTCCCAGGCCGCGTCAGAGGCGGTGACGTTGATGGTCTTGGTTTCACCCGGACCGATCGCTCCGCCGTCGACGTTGAGGCCTTCTTCCGCCAGCAGGTCTTCCGGATAGCCGCTGTCGTCTTCACACACTGCCGGGTTCATGAAGCGAACCGAGGCGGTGTTGAATTCGCACAGCTGAAGCGGACGATCGCTGTTGTTGGTCACGGTCAGAACCATCCGCATGGCGCGACCCGGCACGCGATAGGTGGCTTCGTCCACGCTCACCGACACTTGCGGTGCCGGCATTTCCAGCGCCTTGATACCCCGCATGGTGCCCGCTTGCAGCGGAATGGTCACCGGGTATTTGCTTTGCGCGCTGCTGTAGCCGAAGATCACCAGCAGGATGGTGGCCGCACCGAACAGCATGCCGACCTTTTTGTCCAGCGGGGTGACCAGTTCGTCACCACGGCCCGCATTGACCATCAACAGGCGCGGAATGAAGACCGGGTTGCGCACGAAGTACAGGATCCAGGCAACGCCCAAGGCATACCACAGAACGTGCCAGAACCAAACGTTGCCTTCGTTGTAGCCTTCCAGGTCCACGGTTTGCCCGGTCAGGGTGGTCACCGGGTTTTTGAAGTTGCTCATGGAGCCGTTGATGGTGACCCATTTACCCGGGCCGATGATCGGACCGCCGCCTTCGACGTTGACCATGGGGTGAACGTGCCATTCCCCGGGACGACGTGCTTTCAGCACCACGCGGAAGCTGTAGGTGTCACCCAGGTGCAGTTCCACCGAACGCGGCACGAATTGGTCGCCGATGTAGGATTCTTTACGAATCAACACCGGGCCCGGAATGCCGATGTTCAGGAAGGAGACGGACGGGGGATCCACCGAGTCCGGCCAGCCTTCGAAGATGTGGATCTTGCCCGAGATTTCCATCTCTTCGTTGATGTTGAGCATGTCCGTGGACCAGTTCAGGTCGAAGAAGTGAATGGTCCGCATCCGCAGGAAGGCTGCCTGGGATTTTTCACCGTGGGCCGAGGCCGTCGGGGTGTACATCATCGCCGCCGCCAGGGTCATCAACAGACCAACCAGCGACCAGCGCGCGATCCTGTCTCTTATCGTTTTCATCGATTTCCTCCTCAATTGTTGTCTCGTGTGTCGTTCGTCAAACTATTCTTCATCAGGTCTTCTTGACGAATTTCACAGTGCCGAACCAACGGCCCACAAAGTGCCACATGAAGTAGATCAGGATGGACATGAAGCCGGAGAAGAACGCGGATACCGGCGCCACGTCTTTACCGAAGGTACGCAGGGTGCCTTTTTCAACCATCCGGATGTATTCGGGCGTACCCGTACGGACGTAATGGTAGCCTTGGATGTCGGCCACGGACATCAGCATGCCGTTGTATTCCACAGGCACGTGCAGCGGTGCGATCACCGGCCAGTTGCCCGGGTACATCAACAGACCCCAGCCCAAGCCGCCAACCACGGCCGTGAACAGGAAGCTGCTGGACAGCATCAGGACCACGTCCAGGAAGATGGCCATGTGGACCGCCGCCGTCGGGAAGACGAAGTTGATCGGGAAGTAGGTCCATCCCCAGAAGTTGAAGTAGCGGTTGATCCATTCACCCAGCAGAATGCCCAGAATGGAAATGGTGGCCCCGAAAGGCAGGCGCAGACGTTCCCAAATCACCGCTTGCACCGCGGCCGGGAAGGTGATCATGACGATCGGGTAGACGGTCACCCACAGACGACGGTCTTTCCAGTCGGACCAGAAGTCCCAGTCGCCCATGGTCAGCATGCCGTGAATGTGGTAGGAACCGGTCAATACGAAGAACAGGATAAACAGGCCCAGGTAGTCAACCGTCCTGGACACCTGCACTGCTTCGGCGTGTGACCGAACTGCAGACGTTGTAGTGCTCATTACTTACCTCCAAGTCTCTTGTTGTTGCTCGTTCATTAATTGAACTCACGCCTTGTGGTTTCGCCTCCCTGGCAGGAGAGCCGCCAGCACCCCAGCGGCCCCCCAGGTCGCGCTTCCTATGGATTCTAACCTCGGCAGGCGATTAGTCCGCCCAGGTGGCAGCGTCGCCGCTGCTGTATACGTCCGAACCGCACAGGTCGCTTCCAATCAGGTTGGCGAAGCTGGCGAACACTTGCAGCAGCAAGCCCAGAATCGACAGCGCCATCCAACCGAAGAACACGAAGCCATAGTGCAGCGGCGCCACGAACAGCTCTTCCATGAACCAGAAGGTGTGACCCCATTCGTTCAGACCCACGTTGGGAAGAATCATGAACGGTCCCACCACGGTGATCATATAAGCCACCGAAAAACCCTTCTTCTGGTAGTTGAAGTAGGGCAGACGGGTGTGCGCATAGATCATCGCCGCAAACCCGGTGATGATGTAGATCGGGTAGCTCAGGTAGAATTCGATGATGTGGCTCGGGGTGAAGTCGGTGTCCCGAACGATGGTTTGGTGCCAGGTGCCGTCCTGCTCGGTGAAGTAGCTCGCACCCCAGTAAATGGCCCAGGCATAAGCCACCAGCCAGATCAGGTGGGTCATGTTGCGACGCAGTTCTTCACGCGGCGCCAAGGCGTCCAGGTTGCGGTCCCGGCTCTTCCACAGGTAGCCCCACAGCACCGAGGCCGTGACCACTTCCAGTACGATTTCGGTGTACAGGAAGTTCATCCAGTATTTTTCGAATTCCGGAGCGAACGAGTCCAGACCGGCCGACCAGCCATAAACCCCTTCGTACCAACGTACCCACGCGTAGAAAACCGTGTAAATGCCCAGCGCGAACGCCAGCCATTTCTTGTCCAGAAGCGGGGCATCTTGCGCTGCCGCGCCTACTGCTTGTGTCGTTGCAGCCATTTGAGTTACCTCCTTATCAGTTCACTCAAAGTTTATTTTTAATCGCTCCTTCCTTAAAACCTTTCACCCCCCAGGTTAACCCAGAAGGCGACCTCCTTCCTTTCGGTAACGGGCAGTCTAGCATTCGGTTGAAAGTTGTCAAGACTCTTTTGCGGCATATCCCGCACCCGATTGCGGCATTTGCCCCACCCCTTTTGAAACCCTCAAAAAAGCCCGCTAATTCTGCCTTGTTCATCGATGTCGATCCGTTCCGCCGCGGGCTGCTTCGGCAGGCCGGGCATGGTCATGATGTTGCCGCACACGACCACCAGGAATTCGGCCCCGTGGGCGGGTCTAACCTCCCGAATAGTCAGCGTGTGGCCTTCGGGCGCGCCCCGCAATTCGGGATCGGAGGCGAAGGAATATTGGGTTTTGGCGATACATACCGGATAATGGCGATATTCATCGCTGAGTCTTTCCACCTGCTGTCTGACCTTGGGTTCCGCGGAAATCCCCGCGGCGCCGTATAGCTTGGTGGCGATCGCCTCGATCTTGTCCCAAAGCGGCGCATCGTCCGGGTAAAGAAAGCGGCATTGGGAGGGCTCATCGACCGCTTGCAAGATCTCGCGGGCCAACTCTTCCGCGCCGGCACCGCCTTCGGCCCAATGGCGACAGACGACCGCCTTGGCGCCCAGCGCGGCGATTCTCTGTTGAAGAAGGGCAATCTCGGCTTCCGTGTCGGAAACGAAATGATTGATGGCCACCACGCAGGAGAGGCCGAAATGCTCGCGGATATTTCGGAGATGACGCTCCAGATTCACCATACCGGCTTCCAGGGCGGCCAGATTTTCCCGCTGCAAGGCATCCTTGGCCACTCCGCCGTGCATTTTCAGCGCCCGAACCGTCGCCACCAATACCACCGCATCGGGCTGAAGCCCGGTTTTTCGGCATTTGATGTCGATGAATTTTTCGGCCCCCAGATCGGCGCCGAAACCCGCCTCGGTCACGACGTAATCCGCCATTTTGAGGGCGGTTTTGGTGGCGATGGCGGAATTGCATCCGTGGGCGATGTTGGCGAACGGTCCGCCATGGATAAACACCAGGTTGTTTTCCAGTGTCTGGACCAAGTTCGGGCGAATCGCATCTTTCAGCAGTGCCGCCATCGCGCCTTGCGCCTTCAGGTCCCGGGCGAAAACCGGTTTGCCGGCGCGGGTATGGCCCACCAGCACGTTGCCGAGGCGCTCCTTCAATTCGCCGAGGGATTCGGCGAGGCATAGAATGGCCATCACCTCGGATGCCACCACGATGTCGAAGCCGTCTTCGCGCGGGACGCCATTGATCTTGCCGCCCAAGCCTTCCAGGATGTGGCGCAAATTGCGATCGTTCATATCGATCACCCGTTTCCAGGCCATTTGGCGCACATCCAGGTCCAGGGAATTGCCGTGGTGGATATGGTTGTCGGCCATGGCGGAGAGCAGGTTATGAGCCACGCCGATGGCGTGAAAATCTCCGGTGAAATGGAGATTGATGTCTTCCATGGGCACGACTTGCGCCCGCCCGCCGCCGGCGGCGCCTCCCTTGATGCCGAAGCAGGGTCCCAGGGAGGGCTCCCGCAGGCAGACCAATGCTTGCTTGCCGATACGGTTCAAGGCGTCGCCCAATCCCACCGTGGTGGTGGTCTTCCCCTCCCCGGCGGGCGTCGGACTGATGGCGGTCACCAAAATCAACTTTCCCCGGGGACGATCCTTAAGCCCTTGGATGTAGTCCAGAGACAGCTTGGCTTTGTAGTGGCCGTAGGGATCCAAATGGATGGGATCGAGATCGAACTTTTCCCCGGCCAATTCCACAATGGGCCGCATGGTCGCCTGCTGGGCGATTTCGATGTCAGAGCGCATGACTGTCTGTCCTCCGCGAAGAGACGAAACTGAACAGATTAGCAGGGGGATCGATCTCCGCGCAATTCGAAGCGATTCCGCCGGCTCACGAACTCAAATGCAATGGGGCGGCTTGGGAAGGCCCGCCAATTTGCAGGCGTATTTCAGCGGCCCCTTGGGAAACAGGCGATGAAGGTAACGACTGTTGCCTTTCTCCTCTCCCAGGGATTGGGCCACCGCCTTCACGAACATGCGCATATTGGGCAAATGCCGAACCCGCTCATAGTAGGCGCGGATGAAATGAATGATCTCCCAGTGGGCCTCGGTCAAGGAGATTTTCTCGCGCCGCGCCAACGCGGCCGCCACCCTTTCGTCCCAGCCGGCGGGATCGGCCAAGAAACCGTCTCCGGTCAATGGCAGCGACCGGCCATCCACTTCCAACATCACCATGACACAATCCGTTCATAATCCACGGTCAAATCCACGAACCCCTCGAAATCCACCGGAACCAGCGATGGCAATCGGTTCTCTCTCGCGATCCCCCGCGCCTCCAAATCGGGGATGAGGACATGGCAAGCAGCCGAACAGGCTTCGAGCGCCTCGGCCACGGGGTTGCCCGGAACGGCGGCATAAACCGCATCGGCCAACAACAACAGCGCATCGCCATCCCCCACCCGCGCCAAGCATTGGGCCAGATCCAGGCTGGTATAAGGGGAGCGGGATACCAAATACAGAACGCCCATACTCAATCCCCCACCACTCGGTCGTAGTCCTGCAACAGGCCGGAGAATCGTTCGCGTGCCAGCAGTCGCACCGGCAGCACCAGATCCGCCTCGCGCAATCCCCGCTCGGCCAGCGATTCGCGCTCCACCCACGGTGGATCGACGCCGTAAATCTCCAGCGCCTGCCACAAGACGGCGATATTCTTACGGGCCAGGGTTTCCCCCCGTTGATTCCGATGAAGCTGCCATACGCCTGCGTCCAAAAGCACGGCATCCACCGCCTGGTCGAAAGCCGCCAAGGTCAACAGCACATCCAGGGTTTCCTGGGGACGCCCGCCTTCGTGGGGCCCCCGGCGAATCACAAACAAATGACGCATCAGCCGAACACCAGCAAACGGTCGGTTTCCAAAATGGATTCCGCCAACAAGGCCAAGCCGGCCACCCGGAAACCGACCGCCAAATCCGACTCCGCCTCCGGCGACCATACCCCGCGACGCTGCGCGGCCGCTGAGCAAACTACCAGATCCACCCGGTGAATCTCGGCCAGCTCGGTCCAACGGGTTACCTTGTTGGATTCATCCTGCGGCGGCGCACTCAATTTAAGCGCGTGGTACACTCCGTCGGCATAAAAAAACACGCGCCGCAGCCGGTACCCCTTGGCCAACACCGCTACCGCGAAATGGTAGGCGAGATCCGCCGCTTCGCTGGAATAAGGACCGGCGTTAATCTGAATCGTATAACTCAGGAACCCGGCCGCCTCTCGCATGGTCTCTAACTCATTCATTCCCAAGGCCGTTGGCATGTCGTTCGTTCATTCAATCATCTTAGCATGGCTGCTCGTCGTCTCCGGCATGGCCGCCGCCATGCCCGAATTGCCCGACATGGGCGCCCCTTCCGACACCGTCCTCAGCCCGGACGAGGAAAAACAGCTGGGAGATGCGTTTTATCGCAACCTGCACCAGCAAGTCCGCATCAGCCAAGACCCGGAAATTCAGGATTATATCGCCTCCCTGGGGGGGCATCTGGTCGCCCACAGCGAAATGGCGGATCGGTCGTTCCATTTTTTCGTCGTGATGGAACCCGAAATCAATGCTTTTGCCGGCCCCGCCGGTTACATCGGGGTCCACAGCGGATTGATTCTGGCGAGCGAATCGGAGGGAGAATTGGCGTCGGTGCTGGCCCACGAAATCGCTCACGTCACCCAACGCCATCTGCAACGGGCGTTCGGGGTCGCCAAGCGAATGACCCTGCCCATGGCCGCGGCTTCCCTGGCCGCCATCCTCCTCGGGACCCAGGTGCCGGAATTGGGCCAGGCCGCCCTCGTCGCCCTGCAAGCCGGGAGCATGCAGCATCAAATCAACTTCACCCGCAAAAACGAGCAAGAAGCCGATCGCATCGGTCTTCGGATTCTGGCCGAGAGCGATTTCGATCCGCGCAGCATGCCCGCTTTTTTCGAACGACTGCAGCAATCGACCCGTTTTTTGGGACGGGACATCCCCGAATTCCTCCGCACCCACCCGGTCACCAGCTCGCGGATCGCCGACACCCGCGCCCGGGCAAACGACTTCCCCTATCACCAATACACCGATTCACTGGGGTATTTACTGACCAAAACCAAACTCAAAGTCCTCACCGCCACCGACCGGGAGGAGCTGGAGAGCGAATTTAAATCTCTGATGGCGCGCGGAACCGATCTGCAGCGCGCCGCGGCTCGCTACGGTCTCGCCTTGACCCGAAAAGCTCAAAATCAGCTCGAATCCAGCCGCCAACTTTTCCTGGAGCTGATGAAGGACTTTCCCGGCCAACCCCAGTTCATCCATGGAATGGCGGAAACCGAACTCGCCCTCAATCAAACCGACAAGGCACTCAGCCGTTACCGAATCGCCCTGGAGCGGTTTCCGGCGTCCTGGGTACTCAAATTGGAATACGCCGGCGCCCTCTTGGATACGGGGCATTTCCAAGACGCCCGGGCACTCCTGCAACCGTTGGTGATCGCACCGGAGAAAGTCCAGCCGATTTTGCTCAAATTATTGTCTCGAACCTACGCCGGGCTTGACAAACAAGCCGAAGCCCAGCGCTACTTGGCCGAATACCACTATGCTTTAGGCGACCTGGACAAGGCGATCGCACACGCCGAACTGGCCGCTAAAATGGCCCGGGAGGATCGCATTCTAAAGGCCGTCGCCGAGGAACGACTGCGTTATTTCCGGGCCGAAGACAAGGCCCGCAAGCGTTAAGCCGCCAGCGACTCCCCCCGCGCCAAGCGCGGCAAATTGCCTTCCAGGCCCATGGCGCGGCGCATCACCGCCAGCCGCGCCGGATACAACCGCTGGGCCAAGTTCAAGCCCAGATTGCGCAGCAGCTTCAAGGGCAGCGAAGCGTTGCCGAACACTCGATAAAACAGATCCATGGCGGTCATCATGGTCAAATTATCCCGCCGCCGCATCGCTTCGTATTCCTTTAATATATCTAGCGAACCGAAATCCTTGCCCTGCCGGTGGGCGGACACCAAAACTTGGGCCAGGGCGGCCGCGTCCAACAGACCGATATTGACCCCTTGACCGGCCAAGGGATGGATCATGTGGGCCGCATCCCCGATCAAGGCCACGCCGCCTTTGACATAGCGCTGAGCGTGTTGGCGCCGCAGGGGAAAACTGCCCCGATCCAGAATTTGCACCACATCTCCCAACTCCCGCGGGAACGCCTCGTACAGCGCATTCAGCAATTCTCCGCTGTCCAGCGCGTGCAGCCGGCGAACTTCCTCCGGACGCTGATACCACACCAAGGAAGCGTGGGGACCGGGGAGCGGCAAGAAGGCCTG
The DNA here is from genome assembly GCF_000421465.1 of Methylohalobius crimeensis 10Ki. Classification (NCBI taxonomy): domain Bacteria; kingdom Pseudomonadati; phylum Pseudomonadota; class Gammaproteobacteria; order Methylococcales; family Methylothermaceae; genus Methylohalobius; species Methylohalobius crimeensis. The sequence goes on along the minus strand of NZ_ATXB01000001.1, from coordinate 337,636 downwards.
GGGACCGTTCTCGGTAAATCGCTGCCAGGTGATATCCTGTTGGCCGTAGGCGGTTTGCACCGTCAAGACCATGGCCGATTGTTCGTAATCCCAGGCGGTCACGCCGATCCCGGCGGCCTGCCTGACTTGGGAGCGCCCCCCGTCGGCGGCGACCAACAGGCGGGCCGCCAGTCGGGTGCCGTCCTCCAATTCGATCTCCGACCCCTCGGCGGAATAATCGATGCGGCGGGGCCTTGCCGGGCACAGCAGATCGATATTGGGGAATTCCTCCAGCCGCTGGAGCAAGCCCAATTGGACCAGACGGTTTTCGATAATGTAGCCCAACTCCGGATATTGAACGTCGCGGCTGCGAAATTCGGTCCCGTCGGTCATTTCCCATACTTTCATGCGCCGAAAAGGACATAGGCGCATGGCGGCGATGGCATTCCACGCCCCCACCACGTCCAGGATTCGGCGGGAGGCGATACTGATGGCGGATACCCGCAAATCGAGCGGTTGTCCGTCCTCGAAAGGCGCCGGGCGACGGTTTTCGATCACCGCCACCTTAAGCGGCGTATCGCCCAGCGAACAGGCCAGAGCGGCCCCCACCATGCCTCCTCCGACGATAATTACATCATAGCGTCCAGTCATGAACTCTTCCTCATAGCGCTATTCGGCCAACGGCGGGCAGCGTACTGATAAGATCCGGGAAAAGCAATCGACATAAAAAACCCGAGAGCGAATGCCGCCCTCGGGTCGCTGCAATCCCCGGCCGCCGAGGCAGACGGTTGCGAAGCTTGATTTAAGCGAACTGCCGGCGCGGCCGGAAGTCGTCCCGAGGACGGGCCTCATTGACACGCAGCGCGCGTCCTTTGAGATCTTGACCGTCGAGATTCTTGATCGCGTCTTCCGCTTCCGAATCCACTGACATTTCGACGAAGCCGAAACCTTTGGAACGGTCGGTATAACGATCCTTGATGATACGTACCGAAGACACATCCCCAAATTGGGAAAACGCATCGCGCAGTTCATCCTCGCTCAACTGATACGGCAAGTTGCCCACATAGATGTTTTTCATTGCTACAACCCTATCGGAAAAGAAACACGCCATTTATCTGCACTGATCGCAAAATCGGCCAATGGCGCGAAAGCCGATGTTACGAGTCCCGGGCTGGCGCCCAAGTTTTTGAATTTGCGCGCACGCCTAGAGCACGACTCAGTCGCCCACGAGGATAGCTCTTGCCATAGACGGAAAAACATCGCGGAGATTGCGCGTAGCGCGTCGAACCTGGATAAGAAGGGAATCAAGGTAAAACGAAATAACGCCGCACCTTGGAAGTGCGGCCGCCCCGGGGAGGGCTTTGGGAACTCCGGTTTAGGTCGGAGTTCGGAGACAAGGAAATCCATAAATCATCAACTCGGTCAGATAAGAGCAAGATTATGAGAGTCGACCGATAAATGCAAGAATTATTTGTGGGAATTGAGCAAAATTTCCTTGGCCCGATTGATTTGGGCGGCGATATAGTCCGAACCGCCCCGATCGGGATGGACTTTTTGCATCAAACGGCGATGGGCGGCGACAATCTCGGCGCGGTTGGCGCCGGGTTTCAACCCCAGGATTTCATAGGCCTCCGCCACCGACCCGGGCATCGAGTCGCGCCCGGCGCGCGCGCTTTCCGACCGCGGCCGTTGCCGCCAGATCCGCTCCAAGGTCGGCCACCACTGAAACAGATGGGGCAGGCCGCGCAGAAGCACCACCCCTGCCGCCCCCAAAACCGGCAGAAGCCAACTGTGGGCCGCCACGGCGAACAACACCAAAAACCCGATCAACGCCATGCCGGCGGGGCCCCGCAATTTGGCGGCCACTTCCCGGGGCGGCGTCCGCATCAACCATCTAAAGCCCCAAATCACCCCGCCCAACACGATTAACAGCAATAATAAGCGAATCATTGTTTTGACCCACGCCATGATCGAAACGAAATGATATAGTACGCGTCCATGACAATCTCCCGTCAACTCACTTTCGGATGGCTGGTCGCACTGACTTTATTGGGCGGCTGCCAAGGTCCGCTGAACAACCCGTACCCGGCTTCGGAACGGAGCCGGGATATTTACTATTCTTCGTTCGCCGAGCGGCCCAAGCATTTGGATCCGGCGGTGTCGTACAGTGCCGACGAATACAGCCTGATCGCTCAGATCTACGAGCCGCCCTTGCAATACCACTACCTCAAGCGTCCCTACACCTTGATTCCCCTCACCGCGAGCAAGATGCCCGAAGTGACCTACTTCGACCCGCAGGGCCGCCCCCTCCCCCCGGACACCCCGGCCGAGGACATCGCCTACAGCGAATATCTGATCACCCTGAAACCGGGCATTCGCTTCCAGCCCCATCCGGCATTCGCCCGCAACGACCAAGGGGGCTTCCGCTACCACCGCCTCAGCGAAGCGGATTTGGAGGGCATCCGCAGCCCGCGGGATTTTCCCCATCAGGGCAGCCGCGAATTGACCGCCCAAGATTACGTCTATCAAATCAAACGCCTGGTTCATCCGCAAATCCATTCTCCCATCGCGGGCCTGATGCAAGAGCACATCGTGGGACTCGAAGCTTTTGCCAAGGAGGTCCAAAGTTACTACCGGGAAAGCCTGACCCAGGCGGA